>NZ_JBKFAL010000011.1:0-177165 GCF_053345625.1 Methylobacterium sp. D53M | reverse complement strand
TCAGTAATCACTCTCGTAATTACCGGTTGAGAAGAAGTCAAGTACCTCGGCTTTCGCCAAATCTACTTTTCTAAATCTCGGCAATTCCGTCCAACCCGCCCCGTTTTTCTTCCGGACCGCGTCGGGAGGCGCCGTATAAGCTGCCCCGGACTTTCCTGTCAACCACCCTTTTCCCCGGCGACGGAACCGAACCGGCCGAACCGGATCTCGGTGCCTCCGTCGACAGGGCGCGACGCGGAACGGCCCGGAGGCCCTTCGGTGCGGCGCTGGACGATGGACGCTCCCTCACGCACCCGGTCCGGGTCGAGCCTGCGCTCGCGCCCGACAGCGTCGCGATCCGGAAGGATCGGTGCTGGCCGGTAATGCTGAGGAAGTTCCGGCGGACGGCGTGCCGTCGTAACCGGTGAGGCGGATCTAAGGGCCCGAACCGCCTTGCGCAAGGGGCCGAGCGCGGGGCGGCCCCGACCGGGACGCACGGCTCGCGGATCGCGGCCGGCCCGCTCGACGGGCTGCACCCCCGCCGGTCGACGCGGGTGCTCCCCCCGGCGCTGCGCACGACCCACACCGCCTGAAACCATCGCGGCGGGTGCGCGAAGAGGCGTGATCGCGGTTGATCCTGAGGGACTCGATGACGCTGCTGCATGATCTCACGGGTGCGTCCCCCGGCATGACCGGGACCGCCCTGCTCCTGCGCGTCTCCGCCATCGGCGCGGCCCTGGCCGGGACCGCCGGCACCTTCGCGTATGCCGGCGGCTGGCTCTCGCCCGGCCAGCTCACGCCGGCCCGGATCATCGACCGGTTCGAGCAGGTGAACGGACCGCATCCCGGCTTCCGGCGCAACCACGCCAAGGGGATGTGCGTCGCGGGCCGCTTCACGGGCAAGGGCGCGGGCGCGCGCCTCTCGAAGGCGGGCGTGTTCGCGGCGGGACGCGTGACGCCGGTCGAGGGGCGGGTGGCGCTGGCCGGCGGCCAGCCCTACGCGGCCGACGCCGCCGCCACCGTGCGCAGCCTCGCCCTGCGCTTCCGGCTGCCGGACGGCGAAGAGTGGCGCACCGGCATGAACAACATCCCGGTCTTTCCGGTGCGCACACCCGAGGCCTTCTACGCGCAGCTCCTCGCGACCGAGCCCGATCCGGCCACCGGCAAGCCGGATCCGGAGCGCCTGAAGGCCTTCTTCGCGGACCATCCGGAGAGCGCGAAGGCCGACGCGCTGATCAAGGCGCGGACCGTGACCGCGGGCTTCGCCGACAGCACCTACTGGAGCCTGAACGCCTTCCGGTTCGTCGCCGCGGACGGCGCCGCCCGGCCGGTGCGCTGGGCCCTCGTCCCCGACCCGGGACCGGCGGTCGAGGCCGCGCCGGGCGACACGAACGCCCTGTTCGACGCGCTCGCCGCGCAGCTCGCGCAGGGCCCGCGGCACTGGCACCTGATCGTCACGCTCGGCCAGGCCGGCGACCCGACCGCCGACGCGACGCGGCCCTGGCCCGCCGACCGCGAGACGGTGGATGTCGGGACCCTGACCCTCACAGCGGCGACGCCGGAGGCCGCCGCCACCTGCCGCGACATCAACTTCGATCCGCTGGTGCTGCCGGACGGCATCGCGCCGAGCGACGACCCGCTGCTGAGCGCCCGGTCGGCGGCCTACGCGCGATCCGTCACCCGCCGGTCCGGCGAGGCCAAGACCCCGAGCGCCGTCACCGGCGCCGCGATCCACGGAGCCGCCCTGTGACCGAGCCCGACCGCTTCGACCGGCCCGCCCGCCTGCTCCACTGGACCATGGCGGCGCTGATCCTGGCCATGCTGCTGATCGGCGTCGCCATGGTGGCGTCGCTCGCCGAGTACGGAGCCCTCGTGGCCCTGCACCGGCCGCTCGGGATCCTGATCCTGGTCCTCGCCGGGCTCCGACTCGCCTATCGCTGGCGCAGCGCCCCGCCGCCCCTGCCGGCCGATCTTCCGGGCTGGCAGAAGCGCGCGGCCCACGCCTCGCACATCCTGCTCTACGGCCTGATGCTGACCATGCCGCTGATCGGCTGGGCGATGCTGTCGGCGGCGCGCTACCCCGTCATCCTCGCCGGTTCGGTGGTCCTGCCGCCGATCCTGCCGCAGGACCCGATGCTGTACGCGGCCCTGCGCCGGCTCCACACCGCGCTGGCCTACGGGCTGTTCGCCCTGATCCTCGCGCATCTGGCGGCGGCGCTGCTGCACGCGCTGATCCGCCGGGACGGTGTCTTCGCCAGCATGGCGCCCTTGCGGTCGACGCCGGCGAGGACCACCGAGGCGCCGAAACGACCCTCTCGTTCTCTTGAAAGTCTGATCCGTTCTCCATAAAGAACGCTCGCCCGCCTCGGTCGAACGGGGCGGGCGATCTCTGCGTGGAGGACGAGGCGATGTCAGAGGGATTAGCGGCGCGTACCGTCGCGGCGGCCAACGGCGTGGCCCAGGACGCGGCCTTCGGTGCGGTGATCGCGCCGATCCACCTGTCGACAACCTTCAAGTTCCCGGCCTTCGAGCAGCCCGGCCCCTACGATTACTCGCGCCTGGGCAACCCGACCCGGGACGCGCTGGCCGACACGATCGCCAAGCTCGAGGGCGGCGCCCGTGCCGTCCTGGTGGCGAGCGGCATGGCGGCCCTCGACCTCGCCCTGTCGAGCCTGCGGCCCGGCGATCTCCTGGTCGCGCCGCACGATTGCTACGGCGGAACGCACCGCCTGCTCAGCTTCCGCGCGGAGCGGGGCCATTACCGCGTCGCCTTCGTCGACCAGACCGATCCGGACGCGCTGGCGGCGGCCCTGGCCCAGGGACCGAAGGTCGTGCTGATCGAGACCCCGAGCAACCCGCTGATGCGCGTGGTCGATGTCCGGCGGATCACCGCGGACGCGAAGGCGGCCGGCGCGCTGGCGGTGGTGGACAACACCTTCCTGTCGCCCGCCCTGCAGCAGCCGATCGCCCTCGGGGCGGATCTCGTCGTCCACTCCACCACCAAGTTCCTGAACGGCCATTCCGACGTCATCGGCGGGGCCGTGATCGCCGCCGACAAGGCGATGGGCGAGGACCTCGCCGCCTGGGCGAACACGATCGGCGTCACCGGCTCGCCCCTCGACGCCTACCTGACGCTCCGGGGCCTGCGCACCCTGTTCGTCCGGGTGGAGCAGCAGCAGCGCAACGCCGCGGCCCTGGCGACCTTCCTCGACGCCCATCCGGCGGTGGCCCGGGTGCACTATCCGGGCCTGCCGACGCATCCGGGGCACGCCCTGGCCAAGGCCCAGCAGGCGGGCTTCGGGGCGATGCTGAGCTTCGAGCTGGCCGGCGGCCGCGACGCGGTGACGACCTTCGTGGAGGCCCTGCGGGTGTTCACGCTGGCCGAGTCGCTCGGCGGCGTCGAGAGCCTGATCGCCCATCCGCCGACCATGACGCACGCGGCGATGGACCCGGAAGCCCGCGCCATCGCGGGCATCACCGACGGGCTGCTGCGACTGTCGGTCGGCCTGGAGGCGGAGGCCGACCTGCTGGCCGACCTGTCGCGGGCCTTCCGGGCCCTGGACGGCTGACCAGGCCGGTCACTCCTCCTCGACCACGCTGAACCCGGACTCGTCCTCGACCACCCGGAAACGGGCGCGCTGCACGGTCCGGGAGCGCTCGGCCGCCTCGTCGCGGCACTTGTCGAGATGGGCGGCGCGGTTGACCACCTGCAGGTTCGGCGCGCCCCAGTAGCCGAGGAGCTCCGGCCAGGGCGCGTCGCGGTGCTCGCGCCAGACCCGGTAGAGCGGCAGCAGGTGGTCGACCTCGGCGGTCTTCAGCAGGCGCTTGCCGGTGGTGGTGCAGCGGTGGCGCTGGCGGAGCTTCAGCGCCCGGACCTGGACGTGGGGCGCGATCCAGAACTTCCAGGCCGCGACACAGGCCGCGTGCCAGCCGGCATTGGTGTTGGGCACGCCGCGCGCCCAGAGATCCCGGTGCCAGCCGAACCGGTAGACCGGCTGGCCGCAGATGCAGCAGGCGCCCCGCCCGCGGGCGAAGGCCGGATCGCGGAACGGCGCGGGCGGCGTGCGGAAGCTCCCGGCCCGCCCCTCGGCCCCGATCTGCCAGGCCCAGCCCTCCGGCGTGCCGGAGCGCGCCGCCAGCGCCCGGGCGAGCCGGTCGGCGCGGAGGATGTGGTTGCGCCAGTAGCTCTCGACGGCGAGCCGCGGCGTCGGCGGGATCAGGGGCCGCGCGAGGGCGTGCTGCAGGACCGGCGCCGGGAAGATCGCCGGCAGGGCCTTCTCCAGCCGTTTCCGGGCCTGCACGTTGCGGAGGGTACGCCAGCTCGATGTCGTCATGCCGGACCGGTGGTAACCCGACCGGCGCGGCGCCGCGACGGCGCCGGTGCAACAGCTTGCCGGTCCCGCGCGGTCGCCGCTCAGGGTTAAGAAAATGTTTCCCGTGAAACATCGCGCCGCTCGACAGGCCCGGCGCGGCCGCACCGGTCCGGCTCAGAGATCCACCGCCATCGACAGGAGGTAGGTGCGCGGCGCGCCCTGGAAGAAGGTGCCGAACGAGGCGACCCCGGTCCAGTACCGCGTGTCAGTCACGTTGAGGACGCTGGCTCTGAAGGTCGTCGGCCGCTCGGCGACGCGCGTCGTGTAGCGCAGGCCGAGGTCGAGGCGGGCCCAGTCCGGCAGGGCCTGGGTGTTCGCGAGGTCGACGAACTGCCGCCCGGTATAGATGACCGCGCCGTTGAGCGTCAGGCCGGGCAACCCGGGCAGATCCCACTCGGCCCCCAGGCTCGCCTGGACCTCCGGCACGCCGATCGGCCGGTTCCCGCGATTGGCGGCGAGCGCCGTCCTGACGAGGCGTCCGTCGAGCAGGGTCACGCCGCCGACCACCCGCACCTGCGGGGTGATCTCGCCGAACAGGCTCAGCTCGAGCCCGCCGACGCGCTGCTCGGCGGTCGCCGCGAAGCGCCCCTGCGGGCCGAGCTCGCCCGCGGGCTTCGTGATCCGGAAGGCGCCGAGCGTGGCGCCGAACCGGCCGAGATCGAGCTTCACGCCCGCCTCGACCTGTCGGGCCACGTAGGGCTCCAGGATCGTGCCGGAATTGGTCGCCACCGCCGGGGCCACGTCGCCGCGGCTCAGGCCCTCAATATAGTTGCCGTAGAGCGAGACCGAGTCCCAGGGTCGCACCACGAGGCCGACCATCGGGGTCGTGGCGCTCTTGTCGTAGGACGAGGCCAGCGTGCCGACATTCGACACGTAGTTGTGCGCCTCCACGCGCTGGCGGCGCACGCCCAGCGTCAGCAGGACGCGCTCGTCGAGGGCCGACAGCGTGTCGGCCACCGCGATCCCCGACAGGGTGCTGTCGGACAGGCGGGGCCGGCCGACGCCGTAGATCGGCGCGATGTACGGGACGAGGGCCGGCGCGTAGAGGTTCGACAGGTAGGCGCCCCGGCCGGGCGAGAACCGCCGTGCCGTCGCCTCGTCGTACACGGAGCCCTGCACTGTCAGGGCGTGCCGGATGAAGCCGGTCTCGAACCGGGCCCGGACGCCACCGTCGTAGGTGAGCCGGTCGACGCCCAGCGCGTAGAATTGCGGCGTGCTGGTCGTGTCGCCGCGGCCGTTGAGGATCGTCGGCGCCGACTGGAAGTAGCGCTCCACGCCGGTCTGCCCGCCGCCGACATCCGCGAACAGCGTGACTTGATCGGTCAGGTCGTACTCGGTGCGCAGCAGGCCGCCGCGATCGTCGACGTTTGAGTATTCCCAGGGCTGGGTCAGGTTCAAGCGGCCGTCGGGCGCCCGCGGCACGGGCACGCCGGCCCGCAGGAGGAACGGGCGCAGCGGCGCGTTGAAGCGGTCGGTCTGCGCCAGCAGGTAGAGCCACGCGCGGAACCGGTCACCCTGGTAGTCGAGGGCCAGGGCCCCGACGCCGGTCGTCTCGGTCTGGCGGTCGAAGGGCGTGGCGCCGCCGTGCAGGCTGCCGACAACGCGGGCGCCCCATTCCCGGCCCGACCCCCAGCGGCGGGCGACGTCGACCTGGCTGCCGCCCCAGGCGGACGAGCCGTAATCCAGCGTGACGCGAGTGAGGTCCGCGCCGGCGCGCTTGGGGACGATGTTGACCACGCCGCCGACCGCGCCGTTCGGCGACACCCCCGTGAGGGCGGCGGACGGGCCCTTCAGGACCTCGATGCGCTCCACGTAGTCGGTGAAGATGCGGAAGCTCGGGGCGATGCCGTAGAGCCCGTCGAAGGCGACCTCGCCGCTGGTGTTCTCGTTGGACGGGAAGCCCCGGATGGAGAAGGAGTCGAACGGCGCCCCCGTGGTCTGCGTGGCGCGCACCGACGGGTCGAGGACCAGGGTCTCGGACACCGTCCGCGCCTGCCGGTCCCGAATGAGCGTGTCGGTGTAGCTGGCGATGCTGAGGGGCGCCTTCTGGGTCTCGGTATCGCCCAGAAGGCCGAGGCGCCCGCCCCGCGCCACCTGACCACCGGCATAGGCCGGGACCGGGCCGCGCGGCGCGGCCGCGCCCTCGACCGAGAGCTCGTCGAGCTGGACCTCCCGGCCGGCCCCGGCCTCCTCCGCGCGGGCGGCGTGCAGCCCGGACCCGACGAAGCCCAGCAGGACGGCCAGCGGGAGAACCGGCCGGGCCGCGCGCCACCGGCGCCGGTTCCGCGCGGAAACAGGTACTGAGAAGTCGTGGGACCGCATTGTCGTGACGAAAGCTCCGAATCACGGAGCAAGGCAGCAAATATCCCTACATGTGTCAAAAATACATTTGGAGTAATTACAACTCTACAGTGCGATCGCAGCGCTGATCGAACATCATCGATATTTATTGTCGTATATACATAGATGCATTTCAGGACGTCGTGTTTATCAATGACGCGACCATCTTCGCGCGATCGGGGCGGCGATTTCACGGAGGGCCGGGCCGCAGCTCGGCCGAGGCGCACGGCCGGGATCATCGGTCCGGACGAGGCCGCCGAGGCCGGACCCAGCCGCGATTTCCCGTGGATCGTGCGCGGCCGGTCGGGTCGCCGGGGCGTTCGACCGCGCGACCACCGGATCCCGACGGGCCCGCGGGAGCGCCGACCGGCGGCCGCGGCGCCGCGATCGGGGCGCCCGGTTGCCAGGGTTGCCCACCCCGCCTAGACGGGCCCGGCGCGAAACGTGCCTGTCACCCTTCCTCTTGTGCAGAGGTCTTCTCCCGTGATCACCGGTCCGTGCCTCATCGTCCAGCCGATCCACGCGGCGGGCCTCGACCGGTTGCGCGCGGCCGGCCTGGAGCCGCGCCCGGCGAGCGGGACCGATCCCGAGACGCTGGCGCGCGAGGTCGCCGACTGCGTCGCCGTCATCACCCGCAACACCGGCTTCCCGGCCCGCGCCATCGCGGCGGCGCCGGCCCTGCGGGTGATCGGGGTGCACGGCACCGGCACCGACCACGTCGCCACGGCCGAGGCGACCGGGGCCGGGATCGTGGTGGTGAACACGCCCGGCGCCAACGCCGTCTCGGTGGCCGAGCAGACGCTGGCGCTGATCTTCGCCCTGGCCAAGGCCCTGCCGGGGGCCGACCGCTCGGTCCGGGCCGGCGACGACAGCTTCAAGTTCACCGCCCGGCTGATCGAGCTCGCCGGCCTGACGCTGGGCCTCGTCGGCTTCGGGGCGATCGGGCAGGCGACCGCCCGGCTCGGCGCCGCCCTGGGCCTGCGGGTGCTGGCCTACGGCCCGAGCCGCCCGGACGCGGACTTCGCCAATGCCGGCGCCCTGCGGGCCGCCTCGGTCGACGCGCTGCTGGCGGAATCCGACATCGTCTCCCTGCACGTGCCGCTGACCGCGGGCACCCGCGGCCTGATCGGCCGGGACCAGCTCGCGCGGATGAAGCGGGACGCCTTCCTGATCAACACCAGCCGCGGCGGCCTGATCGACGAGGCGGCCCTGGTGGAGGCGCTGGAGGCGGGCACGATCGCGGGCGCCGGGCTCGACGTCTTCGCCCAGGAGCCGCTGCCGGTCGACCACCCGCTGGCCCGCCAGCCCCGGGCGATCCTGACACCCCATGTCGGCGGCTCCACCGGGGCGGCCCTGATCCGCACCGCCGAGACCGCCGCGACCCGCGTGGTCGACGTCCTCGCCGGCCGGCGGCCGGGCGGGCTGGTCAACCCGGCCGTTTGGGAGCGGCGCCGCGGGGTGTGATGGTCCCCCCTCTCCCCGTGCGGGAGAGGGTTGGGGTGAGGGACGAGAGGCTTCGGGATCAAGCACCCGATCGACGCGATTCGAGGGGGAGCCTCATCCGGTGAGGTCTCACCCCTCACCCTGTCCCTCTCCCGCACGGGAGCGGGACCCGCGGCCGATCCTGACGGCGCGGCGGTCGTGGCCGGCCCGGTTCACGGTGTTTCGTCCGGACCGCGACCGCCCGCCGCGCGCCGTGTCATGCAATCGTCGCAGACGGGCCGGAAAGCCACCCGCTGCATCCGAGGCCAGAGAGGGCTCCATGGACTTCCACCGTCGCTTCACGGTCCTGATGTGCGCCCCGGCCTTCGACCCGGACGATCTCGAGGGCGCGCGCGTCAACCAGATCGTGGCGGCCGTGGAGCAGCGCGGATTCGAGGTGGTGCGCGCCCGGCGCGTCGAGGATGCGGCCATCGCGGTCCAGACCGACGCCGCGGTCGGCTGCCTCGTGGTCGACTGGGGCAAGCGCGGCCTCGACGGCAAGGCCGCCGCCCTCATCGACATGATGCGCCGGCGCGGCCTGGAGATGCCGATCGTCATCATGGTCCGCCGCAAGCGGCTGGAGGACATCCCGGTCGAGCTCCTCGACTTCATCGACGGCTACATCTTCCTCGCCGAGGAGACGCCGGAATTCATCGCCCGCGGCCTCGTCAGCCGGGTCACGCAGTACGCCGAGACCCTCAAGACCCCGTTCTTCGGCGCGCTCGTCGACTACGCCGAGAAGGGCAACCAGCTCTGGACCTGCCCGGGCCACAACGGCGGCATCTTCTACAACCGGTCGCCGATCGGCCGGATCTTCGTGGAGCACCTCGGCGAGGCGATCTTCCGCGACGACCTCGACAACTCGGTCCTCGATCTCGGCGACCTGCTGACCCACGAGGGCCCGGCGCTCAAGGCCCAGAAGGAGGCCGCCAAGATCTTCGGGGCGGAGAAGACCTACTTCGTCCTCAACGGCACCTCGGCCTCCAACAAGATCGTCCTGTCCTCCCTGGTGGCCGAGGACGACCTCGTCCTGTTCGACCGCAACAACCACAAGGCGGCCCATCACGGCGCCCTGTTCCTGGGCGGCGGCATCCCGATCTTCCTGGAGACCGACCGCAACGCCTACGGCCTGATCGGGCCGATCTTCCACGAGGCCCTGGACGAGACCCGGATCCGGGAGAAGATCCGCCGCAACCCGCTGGTGACCGACCCGGAGGCGTGGCGCCGGGAGCGGCCGTTCCGCGTCGCGGTGATCGAGCAGTGCACCTACGACGGCACGATCTACGACGCCCAGGAGATCCTGGAGAAGATCGGCCACCTCTGCGACTACATCCTGTTCGACGAGGCCTGGGCGGGCTTCATGAAGTTCCACCCGCTCTACGCAAGGCGCTTCGCCATGGGGCTGACCGGCCTCGACGAGACCTCGCCCGGCATCGTCGCCACGCAATCGACCCACAAGCAGCTCGCGAGCTTCTCCCAGGCCTCGCAGATCCACACCCGCGACGGCCACATCCGCGGCCAGACCCGGCGGGTCGAGCACAAGCGGCTCAACGAGAGCTTCCTCGTCCACGCCTCGACCTCGCCCTTCTACCCGCTCTTCGCCTCCCTCGACGTCGGCGCCCAGATGATGAAGGGCCGCTCGGGCATGATCCTGTGGGACGACACGATCCGGCTCGGGATCGAGTGGCGCAAGAAGGTCCGGGCGATCCGGCGCGAGTTCGAGGAGAACGAGCGCGATCCCGCGCGGCGCTGGTTCTTCGACCCCTTCGTGCCGGACGTGACGGTGAACGTCGACGGCGCGGAGGTGCCGTGGGAGAGCGTGCCGACGGACGAGCTCGCCGCGACGCCGCGCCACTGGGAGCTGAAGCCGGGCGCGCGCTGGCACGGCTTCACCCACGTGGCGCCGGGCTACGCCATCACCGACCCGAACAAGCTCACCGTGCTGACCCCCGGCTTCGACCGGCACACGGGGGCCTACGCCCAGCACGGCGTGCCGGCGCCGATCGTGGCGCAATACCTGCGTGAGAACCGGATCGTCGCCGAGAAGAACGACCTGAACTCGCTGCTCTTCCTGCTGACCCCGGGGGTGGAATCCTCCAAGGCCGGCACGCTGATCTCGGGCCTCGTCGCCTTCAAGCGGCTCCACGACGACAACGTCCCGCTGGAGGAGGCCATGCCGGAATTCGTCAACCGCCGGCCGAACCGCTACCGGGGCGTGCGCCTGCGCGACCTCTGCGGCGAGTTCCACGCCTTCCACCGGGAGGCCGGCACCTCGACGCTGCAGCGGCGGCAATTCGCCCCCGAGCACCTGCCCGAGATGGTGATGCCGCCCAAGCGCGCCGCCCAGCTACTGACCCGCAACAAGGTCGACTACGTGCCGATCGCCGAGGCCGAGGGGCGGATCGCCACCACGCTGATGCTGGTCTATCCCCCGGGCATCGGCACGGTGCTGCCCGGCGAGCGCTTGGACGACCGGGCCAAGCCCATGCTCGACTATTTCAAGATGTTCGAGGCCTCGGCCAACCTGTTCCCGGGCTTCGAGGCCGAGATCCAGGGCGTCTACCGCGAGGTCGACCCGGGCGGGCGGATCCGCTTCCACACCTACGTGGCGCGGGAGGGCGCCTGATGGAGATCGAGGCCGAGACGCCCGGCCTGCTCCCGGCCCGGTCCTGCCCCGACATCGTCATCCGCGCCTCCTCGGACGCCGATGTCGAGGCGATGGTGGCGATCTACGAGCACCATATCGGCAAGGGCGTGACCGATGTCAGCGTCGCCGAGGAGGACCGGCTGCTCCCCGACGACCTGAAGCGGCGGCGCAAGACCATGCGCAAGAAGCGCCTGCCGCACCTCGTGGCCGACCGGGACGGCGCGGTGGCGGGCTACGCCTACGCGGTGCCGTTCCGGAAGCGGCCGGCCTACCGCTACACCCTCAAGCACTCGATCTACGTGCATCCCGACCACCTGCACGCGGGGATCGGCCGGCGGCTGCTGCCGGCCCTGATCGAGGCCTGCGCGGCGGGCGGCTACCGCCAGATGATCGGCTACATCGACGCCGAGAACGCGGCCTCCCTGCGGCTCCACGAGGCCTGCGGGTTCGAGCGGGTCGGCTACCTGCGGGCGGTGGGCTTCAAGTACGGCCACTGGTCGGACAGCGTCATGGTCCAGCGGGCGCTGGGGACCGGGTCGGAGGACCGGCCGGGGTAGCGGGCCGGGACCGGGCGGCCTCCGACGCCCGGCCGCCGTCATCGCGAGCGCAGCGAAGCGATCCAGTCGCGCCACGCTCACGGAGGGCGCGCTGCCCTGGGTCGCTTCGCTGCGCTCGCGATGACGGAGCGCGTGACGTCCGAAGGATCCGACCCGAGCCAACCTCAGTGGCCGGCCTCCGGGTTCGGCGTGGCGACGAGGTCGACCTCGACGCCGACCTCGAGCGCCACCCACTGGCCCGAGGCCCAGGCCCCCTGCCCGACGCCGAACTCGGTGCGGACCAGGCCGACGCGCCCCGCGGCGTGCGCCGCGCCGCCCTCGAGGGTCAGGTGGAACGGCAGCGTCACGGGCCGGCTCGTGCCGCGGATCGTCAGCGTCCCGACCGCCGCGTAGTCGCCCTGCCCCTTGTCGACGAAGCGGGTCGCCTCGAAGCGCGCCTCGCTTCCCGCCTTGATGTCGAACCAGTCCTTCTGCGGAAGGGCCTCGTCGCGCTGGACGTCCCCGGTCCGCGCGCTGGCGAGGTCGACCAACACGAGCGCGTGCCCCGTCTCGGGCTTGGCGGGGTCGAAATCGATGTCGGCCTTGAACCGCTCGAACCGCCCGGTGAACGGGACGCCGACCTGCACGCCGGAGAACCGGATCGCGCTCCTGGCCGGATCCACCGCCCAATCGGCGGCGGCGGCCGGCAGGGTGACGGCCTGGAGAGCCGCCAGCAGGCAGAGGTGACGCGCGTTCATCGGGTCGGCTCCACGGTCGGGGTGGGTAACCACCGACGCCCCGGCAGCATGCGGCGCAGCACGTCGTCGCGCAGGAGGAGGTGGTGGCGCAGGGCCGCCGCCACGTGGACGGCGAGCAGGGCCGCCAGGAACCACGCCCCCAGGGCGTGGACCCGCTTCAGGACGGCCTCGGCGGCGCCCGGGTCGGGGACGAGGGCCGCCAGCGGCATGTGCGGCCAGGGCACGATCCCGTACAGCACCGTCGGGATGTTGAACGGCGACAGCGAGACCACGGCCCAGCCGGTCAGGGGCAGGCCGACGAGCAGCAGGTACAGCAGGTGATGGGCCGCCGCGGCCGCCCGGCGCTCCCGCGCCGGCATCCCGGCCGGGTGCGGCGGCGGCCGGTGGGTCAGGCGCCAGAGGACCCGCAGGGCCGTCAGTGCCAGCACGGTGATCCCGACCGACTTGTGCCACTGGTAGAGCTGGAACTGGCGCAGCGGCGCCAGGGCCGCGTGCGTCATCGTCAGGCCGAGGCCGATCAGGACGAGCACGCCCAGCGCGCTCGCCCAGTGCAGCAGGATCGCCACGGCGGAGTACCGCCGCGCGGAAACCCCTCGCGCCATGGCGGATCCTCCCAGGTCAGTCCTGCTTCTCGAAGGCGCCCGCGATGGTGAGGTGCAGTTCGTCGCCGATCAGCGGCACGTAGGTCTTCACCCCGAACTCGGAGCGCTTGAGCGTGCCGGTGGCCTCGAAGCCGACCGTGTACTTCTTGCTCAGCGGGTTCACGCCGGCGCCGACCAGGGTGACGTCGAGGGTCACCGGCTTGGTCACGCCGTGGAGCGTCAGTTCGCCCGTCACCTTCGCGTGGTCCTTGCCGGCCGGCACGACCTTGGTGGACACGAAGGTCATGTCGGGGAACTTGGCGGCGTCGAGCCACTGGTCGCCCTTGAGCTCGTCGGTGAGCTTGGCGCTGGTCGTCGTCACCGAGGCGACCGGGATCTTCACCGAGAGCTTGGCGGCGGCCGGGCTCTTCGGCTGCAGCTCCAGCGTGCCGGACACGTCCGAGAAGCCGCCGGCGTAGTTCGAGAAGCCCATGTGGGAGACGCGCCAGCCGACCTGGGTGTGGCCGGGATCGACCGCGTAGGTGCCGGCCTGGATCTGCGCCGGGTCGCGGGTCGGTGGGGTCTGGGCCAGCGCGGGGGTGGCGACCGGGGCGGCGACCAGCAGGGCCAGCAGGCCGGAGGCGAGAATCGACTTCAAGGGTGTCTCCTGCAGAGCAGACGGCCGAGCGCGATTCGCTGCGCCGCAGCCGCCGTGTAGACCCGTTCACGGCACCGGTTGAGCCTGCTATCCGGAACCCCATGGTTGCGAGAACGGAAACCTTCCGGGGCGGGCTCGACGACGTGCGGGCCTTCTGCGCCGTCGTGGATCTCGGCACGGTGACGGCCGCGGCCGCGACGCTGCAGGAGACCAAGGGCAGCGTCAGCCGTCGGATCTCCCGCTTGGAGCGGGCTCTGGGCGTCCGGCTGATGGCCCGGACCTCCCGGGCGGTCTCGCCGACCGCCGAGGGCCTCGCCTTCTACGCCAAGGCCCAGGAGAGCCTGACGCTCCTCGACGAGGCGACCGAGACCGCCCGCGACGCCCGCACGGTGCCGGCCGGGCACCTGCGGATCACGACCTCGATCGATTTCGGGATCGAGGTGATGCCCGAGATCGTCGCGAGCTTCCGGGCCGCCTACCCGCAGATCACCGTGGAGATGCTTAACACCGACGCGCGCCTCGACCTCGCGGCCAACCGGATCGACCTCGCCCTGCGGCTGGGCGGCGCGGAGGAGACCGGCTACCGCGCGATGGTCCTCGCGACCCTGGCGCTCGCCCTCTACGCCGCCCCCGCCTACCTGGAGCGCCGCCCGGCCCCGGCAGACCTCGCGGGCCTGCGCGACCACGACCTGATCCTCGCCCGGGAACGGATCGGCACGGCCGGGCTCACCCTCTCCGACGGGCAGGGCCGCACGGAGCCGCTCTCGCTGAGCCCGGCGATCCGGGTCAGCGACTTCGCGACCGCGCTCCGCCTCACCCTCGCGGGCGCCGGGATCGGCCATCTCCCGAGCCTCGTGGCCGCCCGGGCCGTGGAGGCCGGGCAGATCGTGCGCGTGCTCGGGCCCTGGGCGACCCGCAGCAGCACCTTGCGCGCCGTCACCCTGGCCGGGCGCGAGCTGCCGGCCCGCGTCCAGGTCTTCCGCGAGCATGTCCGGACCGTCCTGGCCTCGCGTGGATGCCCCCGCGACAGCGCAGGATCAGACGGCGAATACAGATAAATAGATTTCTTTATCTGTATATGCGCTCTACAGCGGCCCAACTCGATAAATTTTTACCGGATATCGTAGCGCCCGGTTGAGAGGCTGCGCGCATGCTGCGACGCGGCGGCAAGCTCGGCCGCACGGCCAGGGCCCCGAGGGTCCGGCCCGCAGCGCGTCACGTCTGGATCTCGGTCATGTCCCTCCGCAGCCGGTGCCTGCGCGCCCTCGTGTTCGCCGGGATCCTGGCGCTGATCGGGACAACCATCGGTCTCGGGACGGCCCGGGCCTCGCTGCCGGCCACGACGCGGATCGTGCTGCAGAAGGCGGGCCGGTACATGCCGACCGACCTGTACCTGCGCCGCGGCGACACCGTCGCCCTGCGCAACGGCGACGCGCGCCTGACCCACCACGCCTTCATCGAGGCGGACCGGTTCTCGTTCGACGCCGGCACTCAGGAGCCCGGCACCGAGACGCGATTGACCCTGGCCGAGCCGGGCGATTTCGTCATCCAGTGCGGCATTCATCCGAAGATGAAGCTCACCCTCCACGTCGAGTAGGCCTTCGGGAGCCCTTCAGCCGTCGCGGCCGAACCCGAGACCGCGGATGATGTCGCCGATGGGATCGATCTTCTGCGACGGTGCGGCCGCCGGCGCGGGCTGCGGCGCCGCGGCGGTGACGGTCGGCCGGTCGGATTCGGCGGTGCGGACGAGGGCGGCGTGGCGGAGGCGGGCCGCCCGGTGGACGCCGCGCTCCGTCCCCTTCGCGCGGTGCGCCGCGGTCCTGCGCGGCGGCCCGGCCGGGCGCGCCATCTCGGCGGGGAGCGGGGCAGCCGGCATCGCAGTGTCCGGGACCGTCGCCGCGACCCGCGGCGCCGGGGCGGCTGCCAGGGCACCCGTGGTCTCCGGCGCGGCGAGCTTGGCCGGCGGGTCGACCCAGGCGCTCCGCGTGACCGGTGCGGCGGCCGGCTTCGAGACCGGCGCGGCGTCCGTCACGGCAGGACGCGCGGGACGCGTCTGCACCTCGTAATTGCCCGGATGCAGAATATGCGCGGCCGCCACCAGCCCGAATACGGCAACGGCAGTCGTCCCAAGTGTGGAGCGATAGTGTTCCATGGCGGAAAAACGTACCGCCAAGCTCCGGGTTCCGCGCGGTCGAGACGTCGGGGCGCGGTCCGCGCGGCGGGTCGGCCGGCGGAAAGAAAAAAGGCCACTCCCGAAGGAGCGGCCCGAAGTCTAGGGAGGAAACGCCCAAGAAGGGCAGCGGGATCGCGACGCCATCGCCATCCCGCAGCGCAAAGATAGGATACCGCATTGCGGCATGCAACGGATCGGGCGCCGCGGAGGCATGCATATGTACCCGGGTCAGACCGCACACCCATGCGAGCTACGCATGGCGCCGCGCCGGCCCACGAGCGGGCCAGGATCACGGGACGCGATACCCTTCGGGCGGACCTGAAACCGGGTCCCGCGCGGCGGGTCTAGGCGCCGCCGGACCGGCCGTCCTGGCCGATCAGGCGCTCGACCTCGGCTTCCGCGACGGCGCGCGCCGCGTGCTCGGAGGTGTGCGGGCGGTACGACCCCCGGACCAGCTTGCCGCGGTCGCGGATCGCCCAGGTGAAGTGACCGGGATCATGCCGGCTCGGCCTGACCTCGACCGTGTAGAGATGCCCGCCCGTCGCACCCATGCCGGGAATGTGCGGAGGCGTCCCGCGCCGGGACAGGGGGTGCGACCGTGCGCGGCAGCCCCGTCCTCCGGACCGCCGCAGCCCGCGCTGAAGCCGCCCTAGCGTCCCGGCCGGCGCCGGCCCTGGGCCGGTCCGCGCGGTCTCGGGCCGCTCGCCACCCGGTCGTCGCCCGGCCTCCCGTCGCTCTGACCCGGGCCCTCGACCCGGCCCTCGACCCGGCCCTCGGTCCGGGTCCCGAGCCAGACCACGTGCTTCGGGCCGCTGCCCCGGCCGCTCGCGTGGACGCGCTGCTCGTCGACCGCGAAGCCGGAGCGCTGCAGGCGGCTCTTGAACTTCCGGTCCGGGGCGCCCGACCAGACGCCCAGGATGCCGCCCGGCCGCAGGGCCCAGCGGGCGCGCTTCAGCCCCCAATTGTCGTAGAGCCGGTCGTTCGCCTTGCGCATCAGCCCCTCCGGGCCGTTGTCGACGTCGAGCAGGATCGCGTCGTAGCGCTCCGGTCCGGCCTGGATCAGGCGGTTGACGTCGGCCTCCTGCAGGTCGACCCGCGGATCGTCCAGGCAGCCGGCGAAGACGTGGGCGAGCGGCCCCCGGGCCCAGGCGACCACGGCGGGCACCAGCTCGGCGACCACCACCTGCGCCTGCGGCCCGAGGCCCTCGAGCGCCGCCCGCAGGGTGAAGCCCATGCCGAGGCCGCCGATCAGGACCCGGGCGCGGGGCCGGTCCTGGAGCCGCGCGCAGGTCATCGCCGCGAGCGCCACCTCCGAGCCGCTGCGCCGGTTGTTCATCAGCTCGATCGTATCGGCCATGATGGCGAACTCGTCGCCGCGCCGCATCAGGCGCAGGTCGGTGCCGCCGCCGGGCACGGATCCGGTATCGAGATGAACCCAGGGTATCACGCGCGCGTCCTCGTTTGCCGGCGCCCTGTCGTGCGGGCGGCGGAGGGATCGCGGCGGGGGCGGGGCGGCGCGCGGGCCCGGCCGTGCGCGCCGCGCACCCCCGCCCGGCACCGCGCCTTGCCGCGACCGATTCCGGCGGCGTATCAGCACCTATGGCCAAGCGCATCAAGTCGAGACCGCAGGAGCGGGGCTCCGTTCTGTTCGATATCGTCTTCGCGGACGGGTCCCGGGCCTCGAACCGGCGCGTGCCGGCCGAGATCCTCGGCGGCCTCGACGGCGACGAGCCTGCCCGACAGCTCATCGCCGAGCAGGAGGAGGAGATCGCCCGCAAGGCCGGGCGGCCGGGGCGCGCGATCGAGAGCCTGACCCGCTCGCCGATCGTCAAGCCGAAGCCGGTCGCC
This sequence comes from Methylobacterium sp. D53M, assembly GCF_053345625.1. Classification (NCBI taxonomy): domain Bacteria; kingdom Pseudomonadati; phylum Pseudomonadota; class Alphaproteobacteria; order Hyphomicrobiales; family Methylobacteriaceae; genus Methylobacterium; species Methylobacterium sp. D53M. Next base: position 159,790 of record NZ_JBKFAL010000011.1, on the reverse strand, counting down.
TGACCGGCGGCCCGGTGCAGGCCGGAGTGGTCCGGAACGGCCGAGACCGGCCCTCAGGCGCTCTCGGCCAGCCGGCGCGCGACCTCCTCGCGCAGGGCCTCGTTCATCGCGGTGAAGCGGGCCTGCATGCGCGTCCGCAGCCACGGGAACAGGCCGGGGGCGAGCAGGCCCGCGACGGTCTCGGCCTGGACGAGGCGGACGCCGTCGGCGGTCTCGGTGATCCGGATCTCGTGCTCGCCGACGAGCAGGGGCGGGATTGGGAGGCCGCCGCGCCACGTGAGCCGCCGGCCGGGCTCCCAGCAGGTCACCGTCACCTGGCGCGCCCGGTAGGCGCGGCCGTTCAGGGTCCGCTCCAGGCGCCAGCGCGCGCCCTCGCGCAGGCGGCCCTCGGCCTTGCGGATGTACGGGTTCCAGGCCGGGTAGGAATCGAGGTCCGTCAGCACGGACCAGACCAGTCCGGCCCGCGCGGGGATCGCGATCTCCGTGCTGCTGATCCGAGCGCCCGTCATCCGTCCCTCCCGGCGATCCGGCGACCGTTCGCGCCGGCCGCTCCCGCTCTCCGAGAACGCGCACCGCCCGCTCCGCGGTCCAGACCGCGGCGCAGACCGCGGTTCAGCCGGCGAATCCAGCGCGCGGCTCAGACCGCGCCCTCGACCACCTCCAGCGCCCGCAGGATGGCGAAGCCGATCCGCTCGGCCTCGGCCTCCGCGTCGGCGGGGAGCAGCGCCACGGTCTCGACCCCCGGCTCGTCCTCGGGCCCGACCACGATGCGGATGACGTCGCCCTCGACCGCCGACGGGTCGTGGATCAGGCCGACCCGGTGGCCGGCCCCCGTGCCGAAGACGCGCAGGGGCGCCTGGGCCGGATCGGGCTCCGGCGCCGGGTTGCGGGGGACGCCGAAGGCGGGGCGGATGACGTTGTCGTCGGACATGCGGGAACCCGGTCTCCGTTCGTGCGCGTCCGGCGGCGCGGCTCATTCCGGCCCGGTCCGGGGACCGGCGAGGCCCGCCGTCGCCAGCACGGCGTCGGCCAGAACCTCCAGGCCGGCCCCGGCCCAGGCCGGCGTGATGCTCTCGGCCTCGTTGTGGCTGATCCCGCCGTGGCAGGGGCAGAACACCAGGGCCGCCGGCACCGCGCGGGCGCAGTAGACGGCGTCGTGGTAGATCGCGGTCGGCATCCGCGTCCAGGCATGGCCCCGCGCCTCGGCCGCCGCCTGGACACGGTCCACCAAGACCGGGTCGAACGGGGTCGGGGGCGCGCGCCAGAACTCCGCGACCTGGACGGTGACGCCGCGCTCCGCCGCCAGGGCGTCGGCCCGGGCCCGGATCCGCGCCCCCATCGCCTCCAGCTGCGCGGTGTCGCCGTGGCGGGTGTCGAGGCTGAACCAGACCCGGCCGGGCGTGATGTTGCGGCTCGCCGGCTCCGCGCGCAGCACGCCGACGGTGGCGCGGCCGCGCTCCCCGCCCGCGCCGACCGCCGCCTCCGCGATGCCCTCGAGCGACGCGATCAGCGCCGCCGCGGCCATCATCGCGTCGCGCCGGCCCGCCATGGGGCTGCCGGCATGGGCCTCCTCGCCCAGCACGGTGATCTCGTACCAGATCTGGGCGAGGGCCCGGTCGACCACTCCGACGGTGAGCCCGGCCTCCTCCAGGCGCTTGCCCTGCTCGATGTGAAGCTCGAAATAGGCGCCGATCTCCCGCAGGGCGGCCGGGTCCGCCGTCCCCTGCCAGCCGATGCGCCGCAGCTCGTCGCCGAAGGCGTGGCCCGCGAGGTCCCGGGTCGCCAGGATGTCGGCCTCCGGGACGATGCCCATGGCGACGCCGCTGCCGCTCATCGGCGGCGCGAAGCGCGCGCCCTCCTCGTTGCACCAGTTGATCAGCAGGAGCGGCGCCTCGGTCTCGATCCCGGCCTCCTGCAGGGCGCGCATGATCTCCAGCCCGGCGAGGACGCCCAGCGGCCCGTCGAACTTGCCCCCGGTGGGCTGGGTGTCGAGGTGGCTGCCGACGGCGACCGGCTTCCGGCCCGGATCGCGCCCGGGCCGGTGGAAGACCATGGTGCCGACCCGGTCCACGGTGAGCGTCAGCCCCGCCGCCTCGCCCCAGCGCTGGAACAGGGCGCGCCCCTCGGCGTCGCGGTCGGTCAGCGCCTGCCGGTCGTTGCCGCCGTTGGGCAGCGCGCCGATCCGGGCGAGCTCCATCAGGCTGTCCCAGAGCCGCTCCCGCGAGAGCGGGAGGTTGGTGCGGTTCACCGTGCGGTCCATGGCGTCTCTGCTGCTGGCCTCCCGGCGGGATTCCTACCGGAAGGTGCAGGTTACGGCGCAGCGGCAACCCGCACCAGGGCGGGCCCGGCGCGAGCCACGGGCTTCGCGGGCCGGCGGCGCCCGATGGCACCCGATGGCGCCCGACGGTGGAGCGATCCACGGGCCGAAGTGCGGATTCCCGCCGGATCGCGGCGTCTACCGATCATTTGTGATCGAACTGTCCGCGCGGCGGCGCTGTGAATCCGGTCTTTGCGCCGCGCCTGAGCGGCCCTGCATTATCGAGAACGGGATTGTCCGGAACCGAAGTCTTGATCATCCGCAATGCAACCCGGTGGCGGGGGGCCGCGACGCCGTGTCAAAAGCCGTTCGCGCAGCCGATACTGGACTTCGGGCTCGCGGACAGCATGTGTTGCGGATCAGTCTGTCCGCCATCGTACAATCGTCGATTGTAGCCAGTTCGGAGGGGATTCCATGGTGCTGGCTTCCACGACAGCCTCGGCCCTGCAGGCCGCCGGATTCATCGGGATCTGGGACACGGACGTCCGGGCCGGCCGGTCGATGCTGGATTCGGGCGCGGCCTCGCTGATGGCGGGGGATCCGGGGCTCGCCGGGACGCCGCTGCCGCTGGACGCGGCCCTCGGCCGGATCCACCCGGCCGACCGGGACTGGGTGTTCGGCCGGATCCGCCACGTCCGCCAGACCGGCGGCCCGGTCTCCCTCGAGTTCCGCGTCGTGACCGGGGCGGGCGAGATCCGCTGGATCCTCAACCGCGGCTGCCTGACGCCCGATTCGGACGGCCTGCTGCGCGGGCGCGGCGCCTACATCGACGTCACGGACCTCCACCGGCACGGGATCCAGTCCGGGGCCATGAACGGAGCCGTGAACAGCCCTATGAACGGCGTCACGCACGGCACCACCGACGGGGCGGACCTGAACGCCGCGGCCGACCACGGCATCCAGATCCACGCGGCGCTGGAGCGCCACGGCGACCCCTATCTCCGCTCGGTCTCGGGGATGCTGCTCCACGGGATCGGCCGCGCGCTGGCGCGGCGCGACCCCTGACGCGCCGCCTGGGAAGAGGCCCTGGGAAGAGCTCCCGGGAAGAGCCCCGGCCGCTCAGGTCCGCCAGGGATGGGCCGGCAGCTCGGTCCGGCCGATGGCCTTGGCGCCGGCCTCCGCGACGGTGTGGTCGTTCTCGACCGTCGAGCCGCTGACCCCGATGGCGCCCGACATGACGCCGTCGGCGTCGACGATCGGGATCCCGCCCGGGAAGGTGATCAGCCCGTCGTTGGAGTGCTCGATCCCGTAGAGCGGCCCGCCCGGCTGCGACAGCTGGCCGATCTGGCCGGTCATCATGCCGAAGAACACCGAGGTCTTGGCCTTCTTCTGGGCGATGTCGATCGACCCGACCCAGGCATCGTCCATGCGGTGGAACGCCTTGAGGTTCCCGCCGGAATCGACCACCGCGATGCACATCTGGGTGCCGAGCTCCACGGCCTTGGCGCGGGCGGCCGCGATCGCCTTCTCGGCCTGCTCGATCGTCACGTGCATGGGACACTCCCGTTCGCGTTGTTGGCGCGACAGCCTGTGGCGGTTTGAAGCGGTCGATGCAAGATCAACCGCAGATCGGCATCACGCTCGACTGGCGCGCTCGGGCCTTTGCTCAGGCCTCACGTTCCCGGGCGGCGCGGATCCGCTCCAAGAGGTCGGTCGCGAGCGCCGCGCGGGCGGCGGCATCCGGGCAGGGCCGCTTCCACACCACCCGCCCGTCGCGGAGCACGATCCCCGCCTCGGCGGCCATCGCGGTCAGCGGCCGGTCGGGCCGCAGGTCGGCCGCGACGCCCTGCGGCCCGCCCCGGAGCCGGGCGACGCCCAGCGCGCAGCAGGACGCGCGCAGCCGCGCGAGGTCGAACAGGGCGAGCACCGGCGCGGGGGCCGCGCCGAACCGGTCCTCGACCTCGCCGGCGAGCGCCTCGATCGCCTCGGGCTCGCGGAGGCGCAGCAGGCGCGTGTAGAGGCTGAGGCGGATCTCGGGCTCCGGAACGTAGTCCTCGGGGATCCGGCTCGGCAGGCCGAGCTCGATCTCGGGGCTCCAGTCCTCGGCGCGCTCGCCCTTGGCGGCGGTGAGCGCCAGCTGCAGCAGGTGCTGGTAGAGGCCGAGCCCGACGAGCTTGGCGTGCCCCGCCTGATCCTCGCCGACGAGGTCGCCGGCGCCGCGCAGGTCGAGGTCCCGGGCGCTGACCGCGAAGCCGGCGCCGAGGCGGTCGAGGGCCTCCAGGGCGCGCAGGCGCTGCAGCGCCGCCGCCAGCGGGGGCGCGGCCGGGTCGCTAAGCAGGTGGACGGTGCCGCGGCGCTGGCCGCGGCCGACGCGGCCCCGGAGCTGGTGGAGCTGTGCCAGCCCGAACCGGGCGGCCTCCCAGACCAGCATGGTGTTGGCCCGCGGCACGTCGAGGCCGCTCTCCACGATCGCGGTGGCGAGCAGGACGTCGCCATCGCCCTCCGCGAACCGGACCATGACCTCGTCCATGGCGGAGGGCTTGAGGTCCCCGTGCGCCACCAGGATGTCGAGGCCCGGCACGAGGGCGCGCAGGCGCTCGGCCATGGGGCCGATGTCCTCGATCCGCGGGCAGACCACGAAGCTCTGGCCGCCTCGGCGGTGCTCGCGGACGAGGGCCTCGCGGACCGCCTCGGCGTCGAAGGGCGCCACCACGGTCCGGACCGGCTGGCGCAGAGCCGGCGGCGTGGCGAGCACGCTGAGACTCTGGAGGCCGACGAGGGCCGCCTGGAGGGTGCGGGGGATCGGCGTCGCGGTGAGCGTCAGCACGTGGCCGCCATCCGCGAGGCGGCGCAGGTCGGCCTTCATCTTCGCGCCGAAGCGCTGCTCCTCGTCGATCACGGTCAGGCCGAGATCCGCGAACGCCACCCCGCTGCCGGCGAGCGCGTGGGTGCCGACCACCAGCCGGATCGAGCCGTCCGCGAGCCCCGCCTTGACGCGCTTGGCCTCGGCCGGCGCCACGAGGCGCGAGAGCTGCGCCACCTCGACGCCGAACCGGCCGAAGCGGCGGCGCAGCGTCTCGGCGTGCTGGCGCGCCAGCACGGTGGTGGGGGCGATCAGCGCCGCCTGCCGGCCGGAGAAGATCGCGGCCGCGAGGGCCCGGAGCGCCACCTCGGTCTTGCCGAAGCCGACATCGCCGCAGACCAAGCGGTCCATCGGCCGGCCGGAGGCGAGGTCGGCCATCAGCGCGTCGACCGCCGCCCCCTGGTCGGGGGTCGGGGCGAAGCCGAAGCCGGCGGCGAACCGCTCCATCTCGCGGGCCGGCGGCGCCAGGACCGGCGCCTCGGTCTCCCGGCGGGCCCGGGCGGCCTCCAGCATCAGGCGGGCGGTCCGCGCCATGGTGGCCTCGGCCTCCAGGCGGCGCCGCGGCCACGTGCCGCCGTCGAGCTTGTCTAGGGTGACGGCGTCGGGCTCCGACCCGTAGCGCCAGATCCGGTCGGCCTGCGTGACCGGCACCATCAGGATCGCGTCGCCGGCGAAGCGCAGGCGCAAGGCCTCGGAGGGCTCCCCGTCCTGCGCGGCACCCGGCGCGGAGACCGGCTCCAGCCCCTCGAACACGCACAGGCCGTGGTCCCGGTCGACCGCCACGTCGCCGGGGCGCAGGTCGACCTCGCCCATCGGCAGGATCGCACGGGCGGCCCCGGTCACGGCGGCCTCCGGGCCGAACAGGTCGGCCGCCGCGATCACGGTGGCGCCCTGCTCGGGCACCCGGAAGCCGGCCGCCAGCGGGGCCTCCAGGGCGAGGACGTCGCCGGGCGCCGCCTCGGCGACGTCGGCCCAGGCGTCGATCAGGCGGATCGGGCGCTCGGCGATCTTGCCCGCCTGGCGCACGAGGCGTCGGAGCGGCCGGACCGAGCCGGCGAGCACGACGACGTCGCCGGCCTTCAGACGGGCGCGCAGGACCTTGGCGAAGGCCGTGCCGGGCCGGCGCTCCCCGGCGAAGCGCGGCATGGCGCGGGGTTCGCCGGCCGCCTCGGTGGCGGCGAGCCGGCCGCGATCCGCCACGACGGCGCGCCACGCCTCCGGCGTCAGGTAGAGGCCGGTGCCGGGCCCCGCCGGCGCGTCGCGGGTCTTCAGCCGGCCCCGGGCCTCGTCCATCTGCTCGAAGAAGGCGTCGATCCGGGCCTGCGTGCCGTCCTCGACCGCGAGGCGCGCCTCGGGCACGTAGTCGAGGAGCGTGACGAGGCGCGGGTAGTAGCGGTCCAGGCGGTGCTCCTGGCCGGTGAACGGCTCGAAGCTCTGGCCGGAGCCGGGCTCCAGGACGATCTCGGTGGCCGGGTCGATGACGAGTTCGTCGGCCTCCGCCACCGAGCGCTGCGAGATCGGGTCGTAGGAGCGGATCGCGGTGACGCGGCCCGCCGCGTGCTCGATCCGGCAGGGAAGCGGCGCGGCGGCGGGGAACACCTCCACGGTGCGCCCGCGGACGGCGATCTCGCCGGGCTCGTCGACCCGCTCGTCGAGGATGTAGCCGAGGCGCTTGAGGTCGGCGGTCGCGGCCGCGACGTCGAGGGGATCGCCGACCCGGAGCGTCACGCGGGCCGAGGCCCAGGTTTCCGGCGGCGGCACGCGCTGCACGAGGGCGGGGGCGGTCGTCAGCACGAAGTCCGGCAGCGCGTCCCGGTCGGTCAGCCAGCGCATCACGGCGGCCCGGGCGCCCATCGTGGCCCGCGACGGCGAGGCGTGGTCGAAGGGCAGGCAGTCCCACTCGGGATAGACCGCGACCCGCGCGTCGGGATCGAGCGCCCGCAGGGTCGCGGCGAGGTCCTCGAGGCGGCGGGCGTCCCGAGCGACGTGCACCACCGGCCCGGGCCCCTCGGCGAAGGCCAGGAGCGCCACCGCCAGGGCGCCGGTGGGCATCAGCGGCGCGTCCTCCTGCCCCTGCCGGGCGCCCGCCTTCGTCCTGCGCTTGGCCATGCCTGATCCGAATCCATCCCCCGTGAGCCGGCAACGCCGCACCGGCCCCGCGGGCTCCCGGCCGCGGCGATCCGATCCACAGCCGCCGCGCGCGGCCCGCCCGAGCTCTTCGCGGAGCCCGCGACGGGCGAGGCAGGAAGAGATCCCGGCGGGCGCCCGAAGCCCGGTCGGCCGGACCAGCAAGACTTGAACGGCGCGCGTGAAATCGTACCCCCACCGATGATCCGGCGGGACTGTCTAGTCTTGAACGATCGCGGAATGCTTGCCCTGGTCCCGCCGCCGGACGCGCGATGCAGAGTTTCACTAGGGAGAAGCGAAAGCTTGAGCTATGACGGCTCCGTGTCGCCGAACGAGACAGTATCCCGACCGTCGGGTTTCGAGCCCCAGCATCCCCAGCGGCTCGCCGCCTTGCGCGCCTACGCGATCCTCGACACGCCGCCCGAGCGCGCGTTCGACGAGATCGCCGAGATGGCCGCCCAGGCCTGCGGCACGCCGATGGCCCACATCAACTTCGTCGACGCCGACCGGCAGTGGATCAAGGCCGCGTTCGGCCACGCCGCGCGGGCGATGCCGCTCGCGTTCGGCTTCTGCACCGAGGCCATGCGCGCGGACGGCGCCCTCGTGCTGCCCGACCTGACCGCGGAGCCGGAGAGCGCCGCCAACCCCCTCGTGACCGGCGACCCGCACCTGCGCTTCTACGCCGGCGTGCCCCTGGTGACGCCGGACGGCTGGGCCATCGGGACGCTCTGCGTCCTCGACCGCGTCCCGCGCACGCTGACCGACCAGCAGCTCTTCATCCTGAAGGCGCTCGCCCGGACGGTGATGACGCAGCTGGAATCCCGGAACGCCGAGGCGGCCCTGCGCCGGAACGAGGAGCGCTACCGCTCGCTGTTCACCTTCATCGATGCCGGCTTCTGCCTGATCGAGATGGAGTTCGCCGACGGCGACCGGCCCGTCGACTACCGCTTCCTGGAGGTCAACCCCGCCTTCGAGCGACAGACCGGCCTGCGGGCCCCGGTGGGCCGCCGGATGCGGGACCTCGCCCCCGACCTCGAGCAGCACTGGTTCGACCTATACGGCCGGGTCGCCCTGACCGGCGAGCCGGTCCGATTCGAGCAGGCCGCCGCGGCGCTGGGCCGCTGGTACGACGTGCACGCCTACCGGGTGGACGGGCCGGCGCGGAACCGCGTCGCGATCCTGTTCAACGACATCACCGAGCGCCGCCGGAGCGAGAACGCGCTCCGGGCCCGGGAGGCGGAACTCCGGCTGGTCGCGGACGCGATGCCGGTCCTGATCGCCTTCATCGACCGCGACCTGACCTACCGGTTCGCGAACGCCGCCTACGAGACCTGGACCGGCCAGGCGCCCGACGCCGTCGTCGGGCGGACCGTCGGCGACCTCCTCGGCCCCGGCGCGTTCGAGGCCCGGCGCGCCGGCATCGAGCGGGCGCTCGCCGGTCAGGAGGTCCGCGAGGAATGGGCCTGGACCTTCCCGAACGGCCAGGCCCGGATCGCCGACACCCGCTACCTCCCGCGCCGCGGCCCGGACGGACGCGTCGACGGGTTCTACGTCTTCGCCCACGACGTCTCCGAGCGGAAGCGGAACGAGGTCCTGCTCCAGTCCCGGGCGGAGCATCTGGAGGCGCAGGTCGCCGCCCAGACCCGCGACCGCGACCGGGTCTGGACGCTGTCGCCGGTGCTGAAGCTCGTCTCGGACCGGACCGGGCGGGTCCAGTTGGTGAACCCCTCGTGGAGCCGGGCGCTGGGCTGGTCGGAGGCCGAGACGGTCGGCCGACCGGCCCTGGACTTCCTCGCCCCCACCGAGCGCGCGGCGGCCGAGGCGGCGCTGCGCCCGCTCTGCGCGGACAGCCGGGTCGAGGATATCGAACTGGCCTGCCTGACCCGCGCCGGCGACCGGCGGCGGGTGCTCTGGACCGTCGTTCCGGAGGACGGGCTGTTCTACGGCTTCGGGCGCGACATCACCGAGCAGCGCCAGGCCGAGGAGGCGCTGCGCCAGTCGCAGAAGCTCGAGGCCATCGGCCAGCTCACCGGCGGGGTGGCGCACGACTTCAACAACCTCCTGACCATCATCCGGTCGTCCGTGGAGTTCCTGCGCCGGCCGGACCTGGCCGAGACGCGCCGGCGCCGCTACCTCGACGCCGTCTCCGACACCGTCGACCGGGCGGCCAGGCTCACCGGCCAGCTCCTCGCCTTCGCCCGGCGCCAAGCGCTGAAACCCCAGGTGTTCGACATCGGCGCGCGCCTGCGCAGCATCGCCGACATGCTCGATTCGGTCACCGGCGCGCGCATCCGCGTGGCCATCGACCTGCCGGCGACGCCCCGCTACGTGCGCGCCGACCAGAGCCAGTTCGAGACCGCGCTGATCAACATGGCGGTCAACGCCCGCGATGCCATGGACGGGGAAGGCAGCCTGACCCTGCGGCTGGAGGGCGATAGCCCGATGCCGCCGATCCGCGGGCATGCCGGCGCGAAGGGACCGTTCGTGGCCGTGCGGGTCTCCGATACCGGCGCCGGCATCCCGGACGCGGATCTGGGACGGATCTTCGAGCCGTTCTTCACCACCAAGGAGGTCGGCAAGGGTACCGGCCTCGGCCTCAGCCAGGTCATCGGCTTCGCCAAGCAGTCGGGCGGCGACATCGACGTGGCGAGCGCGCTCGGCCACGGCACGACCTTCTCGCTCTACCTGCCGCAGGTCGCCGCGCCCGCCGCCGTGTCCGAGGCCGACCGCGAGGCCCGCCCGGAGGCGGAGCCGCGGCGGGGCCTATGCATCCTCGTCGTGGAGGACAATCTCGGGGTCGGGCGCTTCTGCACCCAGATCCTGGAGGATCTGGGCCACGCGCCGGTCTGGGCGAAATCCGCCGAGGAGGCGCTGGCCGAACTCGACCGGGCGCCGGACCGGTTCGACGCGGTCTTCTCCGACGTGGTCATGCCGGGGATGGGCGGCTTCGCCCTCGCCCGGCAGCTCCGGACCCGCCGCCCCGACCTGCCGGTGGTGCTGACCTCGGGCTACAGCCACGTCCTGGCCGAGGACGACGCCCACGGTTTCGCCCTCCTGCGCAAGCCCTACTCGGCCGAGCAGCTCGCCCAGGTCCTCTCCGAGGCGGCGCGGCGGGGCGGGCAGCCGGACGCCCGCGCACGGCCGGAACCCGCTTCCGATTAACAGTCTTCGCCAGAATTCATCGGCGCATCATCCGGAAATCTTCACGCAGACGGGATCCGGATGTAGTCTATCCCCATCCACCACCGGGGCCTCGACCGCCATGCCGCTGACCGGACGTTTCTGGTTCCGCCGGACCTGGACCGGCAAGCTGGTCCTGCTCGTCGAGGAGGAGCGCGGGCGCTGGTTCCGGCGCCGCCTCGGCCGCACCTTGCGCTGGCGCGACGCGCGGCTCCTCGATCTGGCCGAGGGGCCCCTGCGGGGGCTCATGACGCTGGAGCGGACCTACCGCGCCGAGTTCGGCCCCGGCGAGCCGCGCCGCCCCGCCGGCCTCACGGCGGTCCCGGGCGGGCGGGCCCTGCCGCGCGGCGGGCCGGAGCCAGGAACAAGGCCGTCCCTGTCGGGTTGACGGCAGGCAAGACAGCGACGGCGTCGCTGTCTTGCAGCCCCTCGTGGGCGTTTCCTCCCTAGACTTCCGGACCGTTCTCCTGAGGGCGGTCCTTTTTTTGTTGTCGTCGGTCAGTCGCCGGGCAGTCGTCGACATGGCCCGCGACGGACAGATCTCAAGAATCTCTCAGATTTACTTCCCGCCGTCCCGGGCCTCGCCCAGAGCAACGGTCCCGGTACCGGTCTCGGCACCGGCCTCGAGGGCCAGCAGCGCGAAGGTCGCGAGCCAGTGCTCGCCCATGTAGTCGCCGGTGACGTGCGGGAGCCCGGCCGCGAGGTGCGCCTCCGCGGCCGCGCGGAGCGGCGGCCGACGGGGATCGTCCGGGCCGAGGGACGCGGCGAGCGCGCGGAAGCACCACGCGCGGCTGAGGTTCAGCCCGTCGAGATGGGCGATCTTCCCGTCGGAGCGGTCGGTCACGCCCGCGGGGCGGAACAGGGTCGCGGGCCGGGACGCCGCGAGACCGGGCAGGAACCGGTCGAACCAGGGCGCGAAGCGGGCGGGCGGCAGCAGCCGGCGCATGCACTCCGCCTCGATCAGCGCCGAGGAGAGGAAGTCGTCGCCGCCGGGCTCGCCCCAGGCCGGGCAATCCGCGTCCTCCCCGTACCAGCCGACGGCGGTGTCGTGCAGCAGAGTGGTCAGCCCGGCATCCCCCGCGCCCTCCGCGTAATCGGCCGCCAGGCGCAGCGCGAAGGCGGTGTTGAAATGGGTCCCGACCCGCACCGGGTAGGACGCCACCGGCAGGAACTCCGCGAAGCGCCGGACGATCACCGCGGCCAGCGGCGCCAGGGCCTCGGACCAGCGGCGTTCGGGGAGCGCGGCGAGTTCGTGGGCGAGCTTCAGGAGCCAGCCCCAGCCGTAGGGCCGCTCGAAGCCCCTAGCGGTCGGGGCGGCGAAGTAGGCGCATTCCCCCGCCACCGTCGCGGGAGTCAGCTGCGCGTCGAGCCGGGCGCGGATCGCCGGGGCCTGCGGGCCGTCCGGGAACAGCCGCAGCACCCGCGCCAGCAGCCACGTGCCGTGGACGCAGGAATGCCAGTCATAGCTGCCGTGGAAGGCCGGGTGCAGGGCCGCGGGGGTGCGGGCATCCGCCGGCCCGGCCAGGACGTGGCCCGGCTTGTTCGGATACTCGCGGCCGACATGGCCGAGGGCGACGGCGGCGAAGCGCGCGGCGATGTCGCGGGTGAGCGTGGGAGCGGGCGCGGGCGTCATCGCGGCATTCCGGCGGGCGTTCTGCGGGGACTCGGCGACCGCCGGCATAGCGGGTTTCCCGGCACGGCGTCAGGGCTCGCGGATCCTTTGCCGGCACGGCCCCGGATCGGCTATCGCGGTGAGGCCGGGCCGGACGCGCCGGCCTCACCGGGAGCCCCCATGCGCCGCGCGCCGCCCGCCGCCCTCCTCGTCGCGGCTCTGGCGGCCGCCGCGGCACCGGCCGCCGCCGCGCCGGACCCGAGCCGCGACGTGCTGTGGGCCGCCCTGAAGACCTGCGTCCTCGCCAAGCGGCTCGCCAACCGGACCTTCCCGTGCCTGTCGGTCGATCTCGGGGACGGTGACCGTCCCGGCTCGGCGGTCCTGCGCGCGCCCGGCGAGCCGACCCACAGCGTCGTCATGCCCACCGACACCGTGCCGGGCCTGGAGGCGCCGGTCCTGCGGGGACCGCGCGGTGCCGCCTACTGGCGGGCGGCCCTGGCGGCGCGGCCGCTCGTGTCGGACGTGCTGAAGGGGAGGCTCACCCCCGCGGAGGTCGGGCTCGCGGTCAACTCGGCTCGGGGCCGCAGCCAGGACCAGCTCCACATCCACCTCGACTGCCTGAAGCCGAGCGTGCTCAAGGCGATCCGGGCGCACGGCCGGCAGGTCCGCCACAGCTGGGGCCGCTTCCCGGTGCCGCTGGCCGGCGACCGCTACTACGCCCTGCGCGTGCCGGAGGCGGAGGCCGCGCAGTTCAACCCGTTCGCGGCCCTGCACACCCTGCCGGGCGCCCGGCCGGACCTGCACCGGACGAGCTTCGCGGCGCTCGCCACGCCCCCGGGCGATCCCGAGCCGGGCTACATCCTGCTGGCCTACCGGGCGCCGAGCGCCAGCGCCGAGGACGTGATGGACCACAGCTGCACCGTCGCTGCGTCCCGCGGCGGCGCCTGAGCGCCCGCGGGCCGAGCGCGTCGAGGGTGTCACGGCGAGCGCGGGGGTGGCAGCGCGTCGAGCAGCTGGCGCAGGAATGCCCGCACCGCCTTCGGCAGCCGCCGGTCGCGCATCGCCTGGATCTTCACGCTCCGGGCGAGGCTCGTCCGGGACTGGATCGGCAGGCTGACAAGCTCGTTGAGCCGCAGGGGCGTCTGCACCGACAGCGCCGACATCAGGGCGATGCCGCGGGAGCGCCGCACGAAGGGCAGCAGCGCCGAGAGCGTGTTGGAGGTCAGCACCGGCTCCACCGCGATGCCCTCGTGCGCGCAGGCGGCGTCGAAGACCTGCCGCAGGGTCGTGTCCCGGGTCGGCAGGGCGACGGGATACTCCAGCAGGTCGACGAGGCGCAGGGCCGGCGCCCGCGCGAGGGGATGGTCGGGCGCGGCCAGCGCCAGCATGTCGACCTGCCCGTCGTAGAGCACCTCGACCTGCGCGGTGGGTGTCAGCGCGAAGGTGATCCCGAGATCGGCATCCCCCACCGACACCGTCTGGGTGACCTGGGCCGGGGGTTGGACCGTGACCTCGAAGCGGATGCCGGGATGGGCCGCGTGGAAGGCCGCGATCGCGTTCGGCACGATGTCGAGGGAGAAGCCCTCCGAGCAGGCGACCCGGATCAGCCCGCGGGCGAGCCCCTCCAGCTCCCGGATCTCGGTGACCACCTGCTCGGAGCGGATCAGCACCTGATGGGCGTGCTGCGCCAGCAGCTCACCGGCCGGGCTCGGCACCATGCCGCGCGGGCGGCGCTCGAACAGCACGCAGTCGAGCTCGGCCTCCAGGTTGGCGATCTGCCGGCTGATCGCCGAGGCCGCGACGTTGAGCTGGGACGAGGCGGCCGCGATCGACCCGGTGCGGGCCACGGCCAGGAAGTAGCGCAGGCCCGTACTCTGCATTATCGTGCTCGATGCGCTGTATGGTGCTGTGCACATTGCCGATATGGCAACGCAGCACTCGCTAAATTCTACTTGTTGCGATCCCAGATGCACAACACCATGGCAGGGTGAAAAACGCGGCAGCCGCGGAACCGTCCGCCGGGCCTGTCCGCCGCGCCGTCGGAGCCTGCATGCCGCTACGGACCCTCACCCGAGCCGCCACCCTGGCCGCCTCGTTCGCGACCCTGATCGCTGCCCACCCGGCGCTGGCCGGCAAGGCCAACGACACATTGGTCTACGCGTCGGACAGCGAGCCCGAGAACGTCAGCCCGTACCACAACAGCGCCCGCGAGGGCGTGATCCTGGCCCGGAACTGCTGGGACACGCTGCTGTACCGGGATCCCAAGGACGGCACCTACAAGCCGTTCCTGGCGACCGCCTGGAAATGGGCGGACGACACGACCCTCGACCTCACGATCCGCGAGGGCGTGGTCTTCCACAACGGCGACCCGCTCGGGCCGGAGGACGTGGCCTTCACGTTCAACTACGTGCTGACCCCCGAAGCGCGCACGGTCACCCGCCAGAACGTCGACTGGATGAAGTCGGTGGAGGTGACCGGCCCGCACAGCGTGCGCATCCACCTGAAGGCCCCGTTCCCGGCGGCGCTGGAATACCTCGCCGGCCCGACCCCGATCTTCCCGGCCAACTACTTCAAGAAGGTCGGCCTCGACGGTTTCGCCAAGGCGCCGGTCGGCAGCGGCCCGTACCGGATCACCAAGGTCGACAGCGGCCGCGGCGTCTCCATGGAGCGGTTCGACAAGTACTGGGCCGAGAGTCCTCTGGGTAAGCCGAAGATCGGCAAGCTGCAGTTCCGCGTCATCCCGGACGGCGAGAGCCGGATGGCCGAGCTGATGACCGGCGGCGTCGACTGGATCTGGCGGGTGCCGAGCGACCAAGCCGAGCAGCTGCGCGCCGCGCCCAACATCACGGTCCTCAATTCCGAGACGATGCGGGTCGGGTTCCTGCAGTTCGACACGCTGGGCCGGGCGAAGGAGAACTCGCCGCTCAAGGACGTGCGCGTCCGGCAGGCGATCTCCTACGCCATCGACCGCAAGGCGATGGTCGACAACCTCGTGCGCGGCGCCTCGCGGGTGATGAACGCGCTGTGCTTCGTCGACCAGTTCGGCTGCACCGACCAGGGGGTGATGCGCTACCCCTACGACCCCGCCAAGGCCAAGGCGCTGCTCAAGGAAGCCGGCTACCCGAACGGGTTCGAGATCGACCTCGGCGCCTATCGCGAGCGCGACTACGCCGAGGCGGTGATCGGCTATCTCGGCGCCGTCGGCATCAAGGCGCGGCTCAACTACCTGCGCTACGCGGCGTTCCGCGACGCGCTGCGGGCCGGCAAGACCTCGATCGGCTACCAGACCTGGGGGTCGTTCTCGGTGCTCGACGTCTCGGCCTTCGACGGTGTGTATTTCCGCGGCGGCGAGGAGGACCTGACCAAGGATCCGCAGGTGATCGCCGACCTGCAGGAGGGCGACAGCTCCATGGATCCCGAGAAGCGCAAGGCCGCCTACGCCAAGGCGCTCCAGCGGATCGCCGCGCAGGCCTACGCGCTGCCGATGTTCTCCTACTCGACCAACTACGCCTTCACGTCGGACCTCAACTTCACCGCCCAGCCCGACGAGGTGGCGCGCTTCTACGCGGCGTCGTG
This sequence comes from Methylobacterium sp. D53M, assembly GCF_053345625.1. Lineage (NCBI taxonomy): Bacteria > Pseudomonadati > Pseudomonadota > Alphaproteobacteria > Hyphomicrobiales > Methylobacteriaceae > Methylobacterium > Methylobacterium sp. D53M. The sequence continues at coordinate 144,175 of NZ_JBKFAL010000011.1, read as the reverse complement.
GAAGTGATGATGGTGGCCGTGGCGCGCCGCTTTTCCCCTCCCCCTTGCGGGGAGGGGTCAGGGGTGGGGGTGGTGCAGACGGCACCGCTCCGCTTGATCCTGAACCACCACCACCTCCGGCTCCTCCCCGCAAGCTTGAGCGATCCCGGGCAAGCCCGGGATCGCCAGGGGAGGAGAGAACGCTCCGTCATGATCCGACGTGATCGACGGGAAACAGCAGGAGCCTGAGCCATGCTGGCCTTCACGTTCCGGCGCGTGCTGGTCGCCCTGGCGGTGGCCTTCACGGTCTCGGTGGCGAGCTTCCTGCTCCTCCACCTCTCGGGCGACCTCGCCACGGCCATCGCCGGCCCTGAGGCCACCGGGCCGCAGATCGCCCAGATCCGCCAGGATTACGGCCTGGACCAGCCGCTGCTGACCCAGTTCCTCACCTGGGGCTGGCGGGCGCTGCACCTCGACTTCGGCAATTCCTTCTACTTCCGCGAGAGCGTGATCGACCTGCTGGCCGCCCGCCTGCCGATCACCCTCTATCTCGGCATCATCGCGCTGGCCGTGGCGCTGTTCGTGGCCATTCCCCTCGGCGTCGTCGCCGCCGTGAAGCGGGACACGTGGATCGACCGGACGGCGCTCGCCGTCTCGGTGCTGGGCCAGGCGATGCCGAGCTTCTGGTTCGGCCTGACGCTGATCCTAATCTTCTCCGTCAACCTCCGCTGGCTGCCGGTCTCGGGCAACGCCACCTGGAAGAACTTCGTCCTGCCCGCAGTGGCGCTCGGCTACTACGCGATGCCGGCGGTGATGCGGCTCACCCGCAACGGCATGCTGGAGGTGCTGGCCTCCGACTACGTCCGCACCGCCCGCGCCAAGGGGCTGCCGCCCCGGAAGATCCTGGTGCGGCACGCGCTGCGCAACGCCGTGATCCCGGTGATCGCCCTGTCGGCGGTGCAGTTCGGCTTCATGCTCGGCGGCTCGATCGTGATCGAGGCGGTGTTCTCGCTCCAGGGCCTCGGCCAGCTCGCCTGGGAATCGATCGCCCGCAACGACTTCCCCGTCGTCCAGGCGATCGTGCTGGTTCTGGCCATGATCTACATCGGCCTGACCCTGGCGGCCGACCTCTTGAACGCCTTCCTCGACCCGCGCCTGCGCCAGTCGTGAGGATCCGCCGATGAGCCTCCCCCCCGACACGGCGGCGCTCGCCGCCCCCGCCCTGCCCCCGGACGCGCCGGTCGCGCTCGCGCCGGTCCCCTCCCCGACCCGCCTGATCCTGCGGCGGGGCCTGCGCCACACCGGCTTCCTGATCGGGGCCGGGATCCTCGGGCTGATCGTGCTAGCGGCACTCGCCGCCCCGCTCATCGCGCCGCACGACCCCTACGCGCAGGACGTGTCCCGCCGCCTGATCCCGCCGATCTGGCAGGCCAAGGGCACCTGGGAGCACGTGCTCGGTACCGACAAGCTCGGCCGCGACTACCTGAGCCGCCTGCTCTACGGCGGCCAGATCTCCCTCCTGATCGGGATCTCGGCGGCGCTGATCTCCGGGCTGATCGGCACCACGCTCGGCCTGTGCGCCGGCTATTTCGGCGGCTGGGTCGATTCGGTGGTGAGCTACGTGGTGACCACCCGGCTCGCCATGCCGGTGGTGCTGGTGGCGCTCGCCATGGCGGCGCTGGTCGGCGGCTCCCTGAAGGTGGTGGTGCTGGTGCTGGGCTTCCTGCTCTGGGACCGCTTCGCCGTGGTGACCCGGGCCGCGACCCAGCAGATCCGCAACCAGGACTTCATCTCGGCCGCCCGCGCCGCGGGGCTGACCGACCTGCGCATCATTCGCCAGGAGATCCTGCCCAACATCATGAACGCCCTGATCGTCGTGGCGACCCTGGAGATGGCCCACGCGATCCTGCTGGAGGCCGCCCTGTCGTTCCTCGGGCTCGGCGTGCAGCCGCCCCTGCCCTCCTGGGGCCTGATGATCGCCGAGGGCAAGCAGTACATGTTCTTCCAGCCCTGGGTGATCACCATCCCAGGCGTGGCGCTTCTCCTCCTCGTGCTGGCGATCAATCTCTTAGGTGATGGCCTGCGCGACATCACCGCCCCCGAGGCACGCCATTGATGCCGTCGTCTTTGCGAGCGCAGCGAAGCAATCCAGGGCGGCGCCACGCTGCCGGGAGGTCCCGCTTCCCTGGGTTGCTTCGCTACGCTCGCAATGACGGGTGGGGCCGCCCGCGCGAACAAATGACACCCCTTTCCTTCGCCTGAGATCACACCATGACGCGAGACGCCGCCATCGCGCGCGCCACCGAAGCCTTCGATTCAGGCGCGTTCCTCGCGCTCCTGCGGGAGGCGGTGGCGATGCCGACCGAGAGCCAGGCCCCCGGCCAGGAGGCGGCGCTCCGCGCCTATCTCGACGCCTTCATCGCGCCGCTGATCGCCCGCCTCGGCTTCGAGACCCCGAAGATCTTCCCCAACCCCGACGGGGTGCACGGCCCGTTCCTGATCGCCGAGCGGCGCGAGGGCGTGGACCTGCCGACCGTGCTGATCTACGGCCACGGCGACACGGTGCGCGGCTATCCCGAGCAGTGGCGCGAGGGCCTCGGCCCCTGGGAGATCGTGGTCGAGGGCGACCGCTGGTACGGCCGCGGCACCGCCGACAACAAGGGCCAGCACGTCCTCAACCTCGCCGCCCTGGAGCAGGTGATCGCGGCGCGCGAGGGCCATCTTGGCTTCAACGTGAAGCTGCTGATCGAGATGGGCGAGGAATCCGGCTCCCCGGGTCTGCGGCCGTTCTGCCGGGAGCAGGCGGAGGCTCTCCGGTCCGACGTGCTGATCGCCTCGGACGGGCCGCGGCTGAACGGCGAGCGCCCGACTCTCTTCCTGGGCTCCCGCGGCGCCTACAATTTCGAGCTGAGCCTGAACCTGCGGGAAGGTCCGCACCATTCCGGCAACTGGGGCGGCCTGCTGCGCAACCCCGGCACGGTGCTGGCCTCGGCGATCGCCTCAATGGTCGATGCCCGCGGCAGCATCCTGGTGGAGGCCCTGCGGCCGCCGCCGATCCCCGAGGGCGTGCGCGCGGCGCTCGCCGACATCCGGGTCGGCGAGGATCCGACCGCGCCCACGATCGACACCGACTGGGGCGAGCCGGGCCTCACCCCGGCCGAGCGGGTCTTCGCCTGGAACACGCTGGAGGTGCTGGCCTTCAAGACCGGCGACCCGGACGGGCCGCTCAACGCCGTGCCGCCCCACGCCAAGGCGACCCTGCAGCTGCGCTTCGTGGTCGGCACCGACTGGCAGAACCTGATCCGGAACGTGCGCGCCCATCTCGACGCGCACGGCTTCCCGATGATCGAGGTCCGGCCGGCCCGCGCCGCGGAAGTCTTCCAGGCGACGCGGCTGCCCGTGGAGGATCCCTGGGTCGAGTGGGCGCTCCAGTCGATCGAGGCGAGCAGCGGAAAAAAGCCGGCGCTGCTGCCCAATCTCGGCGGCTCGCTGCCGAACGACGCCTTCTCGGAGATTCTGGGCCTGCCGACCCTCTGGGTACCGCATTCCTACCCGGCCTGCCGCCAGCACGGGCCCGACGAGCACATGCTCGCCTCCGGCACCCGCGAGGGCCTGGCGATCATGGCCGGCCTGTTCTGGGATCTGGCCGAGGCCGGACCCGACATCCTCCGCCGCCGCACAGCGAGGGCCTGACACGATGAGCGAGCCGGTCGTCCGCATCCGCGATCTGACGATCGCGCTCCCCAAGGGCGCCGATCGCCCGCACGCGGTCGAGGGCCTGAACCTCGACCTCGAGGCCGGGAAGATCCTGTGCGTCGTCGGGGAATCGGGCTCGGGCAAGTCGATGAGCGCCTACGCGCTGACCGGCCTCCTGCCCCGGGCGCTGAAACCCACCGCCGGCACGATCCTGTTCGAGGGCCGGGATCTCCTGACCCTCGACGAGCCCGCTTGGCGCAGCTTGCGCGGCCGGCGCATCGCCATGGTGTTCCAGGAGCCGATGACGGCGCTGAACCCGGTGATGCGGATCGGCGACCAGATCGCTGAGATGTTCGAGGCGCACAACCTGCTCACCCGCAGCGAGCGCTGGGCGCGGGCAGTGGCGCTCGCCACCGAGGTCGGGCTTCCCAACCCCGAGGAGGCGGTGCGGGCCTACCCGCATCAGCTCTCCGGCGGCCAGCGGCAGCGGGCGATGATCGCCATGGCGCTGGCGCTGGAGCCCTCGGTGCTGGTCGCCGACGAGCCGACCACGGCGCTGGACGTCACCACCCAGGCCCAGATCCTCCGGCTGATCCGCGACCTGCAGCGGAAGCGCGGGATGAGCGTCCTGTTCATCACCCACGATTTCGGCGTGGTGGCGGAGATCGCCGACCACGTGGCGGTGCTCCAGCGCGGACGGCTGGTCGAATCCGGCACCGCCGAGGCCGTGCTGCGCAATCCGCAGGCGCCCTACACCAAGGCGCTGCTCGCCGCCGTCCCGAGCCTGACGCCGCCGCCGCGCCCGCCCCTGGAGGCGGCCCCGGTCGCGCTCTCCGTGAACCGGTTGTCCAAGACCTATTCCGGGCGCTCCGGCCTGTTCGGCAAGCCGCGGGTCGTCGCGGCCGTCAAGGAGGTCTCGTTCGACGTCCGCCGCGGCGAGACCCTGGGGATCGTCGGTGAATCCGGCTCCGGCAAGTCGACCACGGCGCGGCTCGCGATCCGCCTGATCGAGCCCGACGGCGGCACGGTCCGGTTGGGCGAACTCGACTACACAGTGCTCAAGAGCGGTGACCTGCGCGACAAGCGCAGCCGGATCCAGATGATCTTCCAGGACCCGTTCGCGTCGCTGAACCCGCGGCGCACCGTGGAGCAGATCATCACGGCGGGCCCGATCGCCCACGGGGTCCCGGCCGCCGAGGCCCGGGAGCGGGCGCGCAGCCTCCTCGACCTCGTCGGTCTCGATCCGAAGGCCGCCGCCCGCTACCCCAACGCCTTCTCGGGCGGGCAGCGCCAGCGCATCGGCATCGCCCGAGCGCTCGCGATGGAGCCGGACGTGCTGGTGGCCGATGAGGCGGTCTCGGCGCTGGACGTCTCGGTCCAGCGGCAGGTGCTGGACCTGCTGGAGGACCTGAAGCAGAGATTGTCGCTGGCGATGCTGTTCATCACCCACGATCTGCGGGTGGCCGCCACGATCTGCGACCGGATCGCCGTGATGCACCGCGGCGCCATCGTGGAGATGCGGGGCACCGCGGACCTGTTCGCCGCGCCGGAGCACGCCTACACCCGCACCCTGCTCGCCGCGGTGCCGGGCGCGCGCGCCTCCTGAGCCGTTCCGGCCCCGGACGGGCCAATCTGGGACGCAGAGACAAGTTTTTTGGACGGGACCGCCCTGTCCGGATCCTGCAAGTTCAGTAGGATAGCGCCGTTGTCGAGGGTGGAGCACCCCGGCGGATCCACGGCTGCACCCGCTATCCGTCCCCGCCCGCACCTCGCACGGGGACAGGGCTATCGAGCGTGTCGATCTCAGACAAGACCGACGACATCCGGCCGAACCGCAAGCGCAGCGAGACGAATCTGCCGCCGGTGCTCCGCCGCGGGCGCGAGCACCGGATCGTGCGCTGGATCGGCGCCGCGAACCGCAAGGCGCCGCGCCCCGCGGAGGAGCCCGCGGCCGCGGACAACCGGGTGATCAAACTGAGCTGGGCCGACACGTTCGGCCGCCCGGGCCGCGCCGAGCCCGGCCGATCCGAGCCGGCCCCCGCGCAGGTGCTGCCGTTCCAGGGGCGGCGGAGCGAGACCGCGCCGCGCGCGGCCCCCTGCCGCGCCGCCGATCAGCCGCCGGTGCCCGTCCTGCGCTGATCGACGCGCCCGCCGGGCACGCCGAGGCCGATCGCCTTCGCCAGCGCGGAGCGCTGCGCGGCGTAGCCCGGCGCCGTCATCGGGTAATCGTCCGGCAGACCGTAGCGCTCGCGGTACCGCTCCGGCGTCAGGCCGTGGGCGGTGAGGTGGCGCTTCAGGGTCTTGTAGGTCCGGCCGTCGATGAAGCTGACGATCCCGTCCTCCTGGACCGACTTGCGGATCTGGGCCGGCGTCGGCCGCTCCACGGCCGGCTCGACCGCGGCCGCCGGCGCCTGCCCGTCGAGGGATGCCAGGGCCGCGTGCACGCTCGCCATCAGCTCGGGCAGGGCCGTCGGCGGAACGGAATTGTTCGAGACGTAGGCGGCGACGATCTCGCCCACCAGCGTGACCAACCTGAGGCTGTTCTCGGGATTCTTTTCAGGCACTGCGCGAGTCCACACGAAGCTTTCGACGACGATGCCTGCGGTTCCAAAGCAAAAACCGCGTATGTGTCAAGACGGTCTTGACTGAGGGATGATCACCCGAAGCGCTTTTCGGTGCGGATGGGCCGGATCGCCGGCGCGAAAGGCTCCGGTCACCTGCACAAAGGTGCCGATGGAATGCCTGTTACACGCGTCGGGAGCGCGCGCGGCGGGAAAGACCGCGCGCGGCGTCACCCGATCCCGAGGGCGCGGATCAGCGTCAGGCTGAGGGCGATCAGGACCGCCAGGGAGGCGGTGACCGCGAGGGTGACCCGGCCGCCGACCCGGGCCAGGACCCGGACGTCGACCCCGAGGCCGAGGGCGGCCATGGACAGGACCGTGAGCACGCCGGCGAGCTGGGTCAGCGGCTTCACCGCCGGGTCCGGGACGAGGCCCAGGGAGCGCAGGGTGGCCAGCGCCAGGAAGCCGAGGATGAACCAGGGCACCAGCTTGGTGAAGCCTGGACGGGACGGCGGCGGCGGCGCCCCCGCCGCCTGCGGCAGACGCGGGGCGATCAGCGAGAACACCACCACGACCGGGCCGAGCATCAGCACCCGCACCAGCTTGACCAGGGTGCCGACCTGGGTCGACAGCAGGCTCACCGGGACGGTCGCGGCCAGGACCTGCGGCACCGCGTAGACGGTGAGCCCCGCCAGCACCCCGTACTGGTTGTCGGTCATGCCCGCGAGGGGCACGAACAGCGGCAGCCCGAGCACCATCAGCACGCCGAGGACGGCGGTGAACGCGATGGCGGCGGCGATGTCCTTCGCCTCCGCGCCGATCACGGGCGCGACCGCCGCGATGGCCGAGTTGCCGCAGATGGCGTTGCCGCAGGCCACCAGGATCGCCATCCGGGCCGGCAGCCCGAGCGCCCGGCAGATCGCCACGCTGGCGGCGATGCCGAGCACCACGGTCCCGACGATGCCGGCCAGCAGCGCCGGGCCGGAGGCGAGGATCGCCCCGAGGCTCAGGGAGGCGCCGAGCAGCACCACGGCGACCTCGAGGAGCTGCTTGGCCGAGAAGGCGATGCCGGTGCGGAACTGCGCCGGGGGCGTCCAGGCGGTCCGCACCGCGATGCCGATCAGAATCGCCAGGACCAGGGCCTCGATGTAGGGGTGACCGGCGACCCGCTCCTCCACCGCCTGCGCGGCCATCGCCACCGCGGTGATCACCGCGCACAGGCCGATGCCGGGCAAGACCGAGGCGGCCGTGTCCGACCGGCCACCCCGGTCGGGGCGGGCCGGCGTCGGGGCCGTCTTGGATGGGGCGTCAGGGCTCACGGGAACGGGCTCCGGGGGTCGTCAGCGGAGCCTATAGGAAGAAAACGTTCGCCGCACCGTCGCAACAGAGAAGTTCGATCTCTATTCGAGCAACATGCGAGAAGACCCGTCTCCGCAGAGATCAGGGCCGGCCTCGGGCGAAGCACTCCGCCCGAGGCCGGCCCCCGCTCAGGCCTGCATGCCCCAGCGCTGGACGGTGCGCCGCTCGATCGTCTGGAAGATCAGGTTCTCGACCACGAGACCGATCAGGATCACGGTGAGCAGCCCGGCGAACACGTTCGGGATGTCGAGCATGTTCTTGTTCTCGAAGATGAACCAGCCGAGGCCGCCCGCCCCGGACGACACCCCGAAGACCAGCTCGGCGGCGATCAGGGTGCGCCACGCGAAGGCCCAGCCGACCTTCAGGCCGGTGAGGATCGAGGGAAAGGCCGCCGGGATCAGGATCTTGCCGATCAGCCGCGGGCCCGACAGCCCGTAATTGCGTCCGACCATCTTGAGCGTGCGGCTCACCGACAGGAAGCCCGAATGGGTGTTGAGGGCGATCGCCCAGGTCACCGAGTGGACCAGCACGAAGATCAGGCTGCCGTTGCCCAGGCCGAACCAGATCAGCGCCAGGGGCAGGAGCGCGATCGCCGGCAGCGGGTTGAACATCGACGTCAGCGTCTCGAGCAGGTCGGTCCCGATCCGCGACGCGATGGCGACGCCGGTGAGCACGGTCGCCAGGGCGACGCCGGCGGCGTAGCCCATGAGCAGCACCTTCAGCGAGCTCCAGGCCCGGGCCGGCAGCGTGCCGTCCGCGATGCCCCGGAAGAAGGCCTCCACGGTCGCCGTGAAGGTCGGGAACAGGAGGTCGTTGTCGAGATAGCGCCCGTAGGCCTCCCAGATCCCGGCGAGGAGCACGAGGATCACGATCTTGCGCAGCCACGCCTGGTTGTAGAGGCGCTCGGTGATCGACAGCGGCTTCTCCACCACCGCGGCGCCGTGGGCGTGGCCGGTCTCGCGCACGATCTCGGGCCGGCCGGACGGCGGCAGGGCCGCGAGGCGCGGCGCCGGACCCGTCCCGGCCAGCGGGGCGCCGCTCAGGGCTTGCGCGCTAGACATTCTCCGCCTCCTGGATCTCTTCCGAGAACAGCATGTGCTGGATCCGGCCCTCGAGCTGCAGCGCCGCCTCCGGCGATTCGGCGCTGTTGAGCTCGGCCTTCACCTCGCCGGGATGGGGCGAGAGCAGCAGGATGCGCGAGCCGACCTTGATCGCCTCGGGGATCGAGTGGGTGACGAACAGGACGGTGAAGCGCGTGCCCTCCCACAGGGCGAGCAGTTCGTCCTGCATGCGTCGCCGGGTGAGCGCGTCGAGCGCCGCGAAGGGCTCGTCCATCAGCAGGATGTCGGGCTCCATCGCCATGCCGCGGGCGATGGCGACGCGCTGCTTCATGCCGCCCGACAGGGTGTGGGGGTAGCTGTCGGCGAACTTCGTGAGGTTGACCTTGTCGATGTAGAGGTTCGCCCGGTCCAGGGCCTCGCGACCCTTCAGCCGGCCCGAGGCCTCGAGGGCGAAGACCACGTTCTGCCGGACCGTCTTCCACGGCAGGAGCTGGTCGAATTCCTGGAACACCATCATCCGGTCGGGGCCGGGCTCGGTGACCGAGCGCCCCTTCAGGCGGATCTCGCCCTCGGTCGGCGCCATGTAGCCGCCCACCGCCTTGAGCAGGGTCGACTTCCCGCATCCGGACGGCCCGAGCAGCACGAAGCGGTCCCCGGGCCAGACCCGGAAGCTCACCCGGTAGGTGGCCGTGACGAGGTGCTCGGGCGTCTTGTAGCGGAGCGTGACGCCGTCGACCTCCAGCAGAGGCTGACCCGTGTCCATCCATCCTCCCTGGCGCCGCGGTTTGAACCGCGTTTCGCTGAGGGCCGGAGATGGTCCGCCCCTCACGGGAAAGTGTATCGGCCCGCGGAAGAGGCTGTAAAGGTCGATATTTTGTATGCGATGGGATCTTCGTCCCGATCGTCAGGCCCGACGGGTCAGGCCGGGTGCCACCACCGGCCCTTCAGCACCACGCCCTCGGCGGTGATCCGCCGGTCGCCCGCCATGTGCTCGCCGCGCGTGTCGACGTAGTCGAACGCGCCATCCCGCACAGCCAGCACCGTGGCGTCGCCGAGCGCTCCGACCTTCAGGGTCCCGTACTCCATCCGCTTCAGCGCCACGGCGGCGTTCACCGTGGAGGCGGCGACGACCTCGGTGAGGCTCATGCCGAGGCAGAGCATCTTCGACATGGTGGTGACCTGGTCGAAGGCCGGCCCCTCGATGCAGAGCTGGTGCACGTCCGACGAGATCGTGTCGGGCAGGAAGCCGCCCGCCAGCATGGCCCGCGCCGTCCTGAAGGCGAACGAGCCCTTGCCGTGGCCGATGTCGAAGATCACGCCCCGCGCCCGCGCCTCGCGGAGCGCCGGCTTCACGGCGCCCTGGGCCGTGATGGGCGAGTTCGGGAAGGGCCGGAACGCGTGGGTCAGCACGTCGCCGGGCCGCAGCATGGCCAGCACCTCCTCGTAGCTCGGCGGCGGCTCGTCGATATGGGCCATCAGCGGCAGGCCGGTCTCCTCGGCGACCTGCAGGGCGATGTCGAGGGGCGCGGTGCCCTGGTCGCCCGAGGCGTGGCGCCCGACCCGGACCTTGATGCCGACGATCACGTCCCGGTTGGCGTCGGCGACCTCGACCGCCTCCCGGGGCGCCATGAGCCGCGGATCCTCGCTCTCGCCGACCATGATGGTCTTCGAGAAGCCGAAGATGCCCGCGAAGGAGACGTGCAGGTAGGCGAGGATCCGCGCCTGCGACCGCTCGATCACGTGGCTGCGGAAGCCCGCGAAGTTGCCGGGCCCGGCGCTGCCGGTATCGACCGAGGTTGTCACCCCCGAGGTCCGGCAGAATTCGTCGGCGTCGATGCCGAGCGAGGTGCCGCCCCAGTAGACGTGGGTGTGCAGGTCGATCAGGCCCGGCGTGACGATGGCGCCTTCCATGTCGCGCACCTGCGTGCCCGGTCCGGCCGGCAGGTCGCGGCCGAAGCCCGAGACCCGGCCGTCCGCGAAGGCGACGTCGCAGAGCCCGTCGTGGTTCTGCGACGGGTCGATGACCCGCGCGCCCTTCAGGATGAGGTCGTGCTGCACGGTTGTCTCCAGAAGCCGTCTGCAGGGATCCGATCCGTCATCGCGCGCAGCGAAGCGACCCAGGGATCCGCCACGCTCGGGGATCGCGCGCCGCACTGGCTTGCTTCGCTGCGCGCGCAAAGACGGCGCCGTCAGGCCGCCCGGGCGGGGGCGGCCGTGTCGTTGAGGTGGCAGGCGGCGAAGTGGCCGGCGCCGACCGCGTCGAGGCCCGGCACCTCGGTCCGGCAGCGGTCGAAGGCGTGCGGGCAGCGGGTGTGGAAGCGGCAGCCCGACGGCGGGTTGATCGGGCTCGGCACGTCGCCCTTGAGCACGATGCGGGTGCGCCCGGCCCCGGGCTCGGGGATCGGCACCGCCGAGAGCAGCGCCTGCGTGTAGGGGTGCTTGGGCGCGAGAAAGAGATCGCGGCGCGGCCCGATCTCGACGATCTTGCCGAGATACATCACCGCGACGCGGTGGGTCATGTGCTCGACGATGGCGAGGTCGTGCGAGATGAACAGCATCGCGAGGTCGAGCTCGCGCTGCAGGTCGCGCAGCAGGTTGACGATCTGCGCCTTCACCGAGACGTCCAGCGCCGAGACCGCCTCGTCGCAGATGATCAGGTCCGGCTCGGCGGCGAGCGCCCGGGCGATGCCGATGCGCTGGCGCTGCCCGCCCGAGAACTCGTGCGGGAAGCGCCCGAGCGCCTCGCGCGGCAGGCCGACCCGCTCCATCAGGCTGGCGAGGCGGGATTCGAGGTCGGCGGCGTTGCGGGCCAGCCCGAAATTGCGGATCGGCTCGGCCAGGATCGCCCGCACCCGCATCCGCGGGTTGAGCGACGAGAACGGGTCCTGGAACACCATCTGGATGTGGCGCCGCAGGGGCCGGAGCGCTCCGGCCGAGAGGTCGTCGATGCGGCGCCCGTCGAGCACCACCTGGCCGGCGGTGGGCGCGTAGAGGCGCATCAGCGCCTTGGCGACGGTGGACTTGCCGCAGCCGGACTCGCCGACGAGCGAGAGGGTCTCGCCCCGGGCTACCGTGAAGGACAGGCCGTCCACCGCCTTGAGCACGCGCTTGGACTGGCCGAACAGGCCGCCGCCGAGGGCGAAGTGCTTCTTGAGGTCGTTGACCTCCAGCAGGGTGCGGGCGGCGGGTGCGGGCGTGGCGCTCATGCCGCGAGGGCGTCCTTCGGCGCGTAGTGGCAGGCGGCGAGGTGGCCCGGCGCCTTCGGCTCCAGGGCCGGCGCGTAGGCGCGGCACAGGTCGGTGACGTCCGGGCAGCGCCCGGCGAAGACGCAGCCCTCGATTCGGCCCTTCAGGCTCGGGACCATGCCGGGGATCTCGGCGAGCCGCGCGTCGGCGCCGTGCTCGACGGCGCCGAGCTTCGGCACCGCCCCCATCAGGCCGCGGGTGTAGGGGTGGCGCGGCGACCGGAACAGCTCGCGGACCGGCGCCTCCTCGACCTTGCGGCCGGCATACATCACCACCACCCGGTCGGCGACCTCGGCCACCACGCCGAGATCGTGGGTGATCAGCATGATCGCGGCCCCGACCCGGGCCTTCAGGTCGCGCATCAGGTCGAGGATCTGGGCCTGGATGGTCACGTCGAGCGCCGTGGTCGGCTCGTCGGCGATCAGGAGCTTCGGCGAGCAGGCGAGCGCGATGGCGATCATCACCCGCTGGCGCATGCCGCCGGAGAGCTGGTGCGGGTATTCCCGCACCCGGCGCCGCGGCTCGGGGATGCCGACCAGCGTCAGCATCTCCACGGCCCGCTCCTCGGCCTCCCGGCGGCCGAGCCCCTGGTGCAGCCGCAGGGTCTCGCCGATCTGGCGGCCGACCGTCAGCACCGGGTTCAAGCTGGTCATCGGCTCCTGGAAGATCACGCTGATGTCGTTGCCGCGGATCTTGCGCATGGCGCTGTTCGGCAGGTCGAGGAGGTTCTTGCCCTCGAACTTGATGGCGCCGGCGATGCGGGCCGGCGGCTCGGGCAGGAGCCGCAGGATCGACATCGAGGTCACCGACTTGCCGCAGCCGGACTCGCCCACGATCGCCAGGGTCTCGCCCGACTGGATCGCGAACGAGACCCCGTCCACCGCCCGGTTCACCCCGTCGGGGGTGCGGAAATGGACCTGCAGGTTCTCGATCGACAGGAGGGGGGTGCCGCTCATGCTGCCGGTCCTCATCAGACGTCTTTCGCCATGCGGGGGTCGAGGGCGTCGCGCAGGCCGTCGCCGACGAGGTTCACGGCGAGCACCGTCATCGAGAGGAAGATGGCCGGGAACAGGATGATGTAGAACTTCACCTGCCAGAGGGCCCGGCCCTCGGCCATGATGTTGCCCCAGGAGGGCGTCGAGGGCGGCACGCCCGCGCCGATGAACGACAGGATCGCCTCGGTGATCATCGCGGAGGCGCAGATGTAGGTCGCCTGCACGGTCATGGGCGCCAGCGTGTTGGGCAGGATGTGGCGCCAGATGATCGCCGGCATCCGGGTGCCGGTGGTGACTGCCGCCTCGACGTAGGGCTGCTCGCGCAGCGACAGCACCACGCCGCGCACGAGGCGGGCGACGCGCGGGATCTCCGCGATGGTGATCGCGATGATCACGTTCTGGACCGAGCCGCGGGTGAGTGCCATCAGCGCGACCGCGAGCAGGATCGGCGGGATCGACATCATGCCGTCGACGACCCGCATGACGATCCCGTCGAGCCAGCGCACCATACCGGAGACGAGGCCGACCGCGAGCCCCGCGACCGAGGCGAGGAACGCCACCGAGAAGCCGACCAGCAGCGAGACCCGGGCGCCGTAGACCACCCGCGAGTAGACGTCGCGGCCGAGCATGTCGGTGCCGAACCAGTACTGCGCCGACGGGGCCCGGGTGCGCTTGGCGGGCGCCAGGGCGGTCGGGTCGACGGTGCCGAGATAGGGGGCCAGCACCGCCATCAGGAAGACGATGAGGAGCAGCACGCCGCCGACCACGATGGTCGGGTTGCGGCGCACATAGGTCCAGACCCGGCCCCGGCGCTTGCGGGCCGGGATGACGTCGGGCAGCGGCGCCGCGACGGCGAGGCCCGGCGGCGGGGGCGCCTTGGGGGTGATCCCCTCGGGCGGAGCGCCCGCCTGCGGGGCGCTGCTGGGGAAGGGCGCGACGGTCGCGGTCAATAGCGGATCCTCGGGTCGAGCACGGTGTAGAAGAGGTCGATGGCGAGGTTCACGAGCACGTAGACGAAGCTGAACAGCAGCACGACGCCCTGGATGACCGGGTAGTCGCGCCGCAGGATCGCGTCGACGGTGAGGCGCCCGAGGCCGGGGATCGCGAAGACCGTCTCGGTCACCACCGCACCGCCGATCAGCAACGCGATGCCGATGCCGATCACGGTGACGATCGGCACCGCGGCGTTCTTGAGAGCGTGGACGAACAGGACCGGCCCCTGCGACAGCCCCTTGGCCCGGGCCGTGCGCACGTAATCCTGCTGGAGCACGTCGAGCATGGTCGCGCGGGTCACCCGGGCGATCAGCGCGATGTAGACGAGGCCGAGCGTCACCGCCGGCAGGATCAGGTTGGACAGCCAGGGCCACACGCCCTGCTCGATCGGCGTGTAGCCCTGCACGGGCAGCCAGCCGAGCTCGAGGGCGAAGACGTAGGCCAGGATGTAGCCGACCACGAAGACCGGCACCGAGAAGCCCGTCACGGCGAGCCCCATCACGAGGCGGTCGATCAGGCTGCCGGCCTTCCAGGCGGCGACGACGCCCAGCGGCACCGCCACCACGATGGCGAAGACCAGGGTGACGAGCATCAGCGAGACGGTGGGCTGCACCCGCTGGCCGATCATGGTGGTGACCGGCAGGTTGGTGAAGATCGAGGTGCCGAGATCCCCGTGGAGGATCTGCCAGGACCATTCCCAGAACCGCACCAGGAACGGCCGGTCGAGGCCGAGCGTGGCGCGGATGCGGGCGACGTCGTCGGGGGTCGCTTGGTCGCCCGCGATGATCGCCGCCGGGTCGCCCGGGGCGAAGTAGAGGAGGCTGAAGACGAACAGCCCGACCACCGCCATGACCGGGATGGTGGCGAGGATGCGCCTGCCGATATAGCCGAGCATGGGGCCTCGCTAGGCTGTGGGCGGGAGGGCGCGGCGGGTGCGGCCGCCCCTGCCCCCCTCGCGGGTGCCGACCTTCACGCGTCCGGGTCGGGCGCGAACGCCGGCGGCGGAGCGCGACGCGCCCCCGCTCCCGTGCGGGAGAGGGACAGGAGAGGGGACCCGCGCCCGGTCCCGCGCCCGGTCCCGCGCCCGGTCCCGCGACCGCGTTGCCGAGCGCGGTATCCGCAGCCGGGAGCCCGCCCGAGAGACCGGGCGGGTCGGGCGACCCGATGTGGCGAGAGCGGGCGCCATCACGCCTTCGACACGCCCCAGGTGAAGGGGATCGGCCCCTTCACGATGCCCGAGACGTTCTTGCGCCACGCCTGGTAGCCGAGGAAGAACCCGGTGGGCACGTAGACCACGCCCTCGCAGGCGGCGGCGTTGACCTTGTCGATGGCGGCCTTCTCGGCGGCCGGGTCGGCGGCGTCGAACCACTCGGCGATGGCGGTCTCCACCGGCGGGATGTTCGGCCAGCCGAACCACGCCTTGTCGCCGCTCGCCCGCACCGCCGGGTAGCCCGCCGGATTGATGCAGTCGGCGCCCGCGTGCCAGGTGTGGAACATGTTCCAGCCGCCCTGAGACGGCGGCGCCTTGGAGGCCCGGCGGGTGCCGGTGGTGCCCCAATCGGTGGCGACGAAGTCGACGTTGAAGCCCATCTTCTTCAGGAGGTCGGCGGTGATGTCGCCCTGCGCCTTGGTGATCCCCTGGTCCTGGGCCACGATGCAGACCACCGGCTCGCCCTTGTAGCCGGCTTCCTTGAGCAGCTTCTGGCCGAGCTTGATGTCACCCTTGCCGACATTGCCGCCGCCCGCCTCGCTGTAGAGGGGTGTGCCCGGCGTGAAGAAGCCCGGCAGCGTCTTCCACAGGCTGTCGTCGTCGCCGACGATCGCCCGCATGTAATCCTCCTGGCTCATCGCGGTCATGACCGCCTGACGGATCTTCGGGTTGTCGAAGGGCGGGTGCAGGTGGTTCATCCGGAACGACCCGACATTGCCGAGCGGGTCGGCGATGTCGACGTTGAGGTTGCTGTTCTTGCGCAGCAGCGGCACGAGGTCGGAGATCGGGTTCTCCCACCAGTCGACCTCACCGTTCTGCAGGGCCGCCGACGCGGTGGCGGCGTCCGGCATGATCACCCACTCGACACGGTCGACCAGCATGCGCTTGCCGCCCGCGAGCCAGGAATTCGGCTCGTCGCGGGGCTTGTAGTCGGTGAAGGTCTCGAACACCGCCCGGGCACCCGGCACCCACTCGTTGCGGACGAACTTCATCGGGCCCGAGCCGACATACTCGGTGATCTGCGTGAACGGGTCGGTCTTGGCGATCCGCTCCGGCATCATCAGCGCCATCGGCGCGTTGGTCTTGCCGAGCGCGTAGAGCAGCTTCGGGAACGGCTTCTTCAGGCGCCACTGGAAGGTCCTGTCGTCGGTCGCCGCGAGGTCGTCCTGGATGCCGCGGATCATCAGGCCGATCGGGTCCCGGGCCATCCAGCGGGTGAGGCTCGCCACCACGTCCTTGGCGAGAACCGGCTCGCCGTCGTGCCACTTCAGGCCGGGACGCAGCCGGAAGGTCCAGGTCAGCTTGTCGCCCGAGACCTCCTCGGACTCGACCATCTGGCGCTGCGGCTTCAGCTGCGCGTCGACGCCGTAGAGCATGTCCCAGACGAGGGTGCCGGCGTTGCGCACCACGTACTGGGTCCCCCAGATCGGGTCGAAATTCGCGAGGTTCGCCTGCGGCACGAAGCGCAGGACCTTGCCCCCCTGCGCCAGGGCCGGCCGCGCGAGCTGCGGCGCAGCCAAACCGAGCGCAGCCGAACCCTTGAGAAAGGTCCTGCGGTCCATCGTCTTCTCCCTGGCGGTGCGGATCTCAAGCATCGGTCGCCGGCCCACACCTTGCGGGCGAGTTTGAACGGTTCTGATGCGCGGGCGCAATGGCCCGTGGTGACAACGACGTCCGGGCGCGCGTCCGCATCGCCGCCGGCCTCGGGGCGACGGCGGCATGGAGAGGGGCTGTGTCGGTGCGGCTCGAACTCACGGGCCGCGTCTCGCAAGGCCCGCGCCAGCCCGGCCGGCACTGCGTTATGTATTCATGATCGCGGAGCGCGCGGCGTCTCGGTCGACATGTCCCGCACCGTCATCGCGAGCGCAGCGATGACGGCTATGCCGACTTCATCGATCGGAAACGGGATCGCACAGCGTTTCGCAGCTCGGGATCGAGCGTGAGGCCGGAGATCCCCTCGCCCTTCGGCCTGCGCTGTGTGAGTCCGCGAGCCCCCCGCGGAGGAGGGCCAGCCGGGGCGGCGGGCACCGGAATGGACGCCTCAGCCCACCTGCCGCAGGTGGCCGCCCCGCGCGCCCGGAACCGCCTGCATGGCGCGGATGAAGGCCGCGATGCGGGGGGCGATCACCGACCGGTAGCGCGAGCCGTTGAACACCCCGTAATGGCCGACGCCGGCCTGGAGGTGGTAGGCCTTGCGCGCCTCCGGAAGGTTCGGCGTCAGGTCGAGGGCCGCCTTGGTCTGGCCGACGCCGGAGATGTCGTCGTTCTCGCCCTCGACCGCCAGGATCGCGCAGCGGCGGATGGCGCCGAGATCGACCGGCGTGCCGCGGTGCGTCATCTGTCCCGTCGGCAGGGCGTGGTCGACGAACACGGTCTGCACGGTCTGGAGGTAGTACTCGGCCGTCAGGTCCATCACGGCGAGGTACTCGTCGTAGAACTCGCGGTGCTTCTCGGCCGAGTCGCCGTCGCCCGTCACCAGATGGTCGAACATGTCCGAATGGGCGGTGACGTGGCGGTCGAGGTTCATCGCCATGAAGCCCGACAGCTGCAGGAAGCCCGGATAGACCCGGCGCCAGGCGCCCGGGTAGATCGGCGGCACGAGGCTGATCGTGTTCTGCTCGAACCACTTCTGGCCGCGCTCCTGCGCGAGGCAGTTGACCGCGGTGGGCGAGCGGCGGGTGTCGATCGGGCCGCCCATCAGGGTCATGGAAGTCGGCACCGCCGGCTCGTCGGCCGCCTCCATCAGCGCCACCGCGGCGAAGACTGGCACCGCCGGCTGGCACACCGCCATGACGTGCAGGTCCGGCCCGAGAACCGCGAACATCTCCTGCAGGTAGTCGATGTAGTCGTCGAGATCGAACTGGCCCGCGAAGAGCGGCACCATCCGGGCGTCGGTCCAGTCGGTGATGAACACGCGATGGTTCGGCAGCATCGCCTCGACGGTGCCGCGCAGCAGCGTGGCGTAGTGCCCCGACATCGGCGCGACGATCAGCAGCTTGGGCTGCGGCTCCGCGGGGGCCGCCGGGAACGCGCGGTCGAAGGCGATCAGGCGGCAGAACGGCCGCTCCCAGACCACCCGCTCGGTGACCGGGACCGCCGCGCCGTCCACCACCGTCTCGGTGAAGCCGAAGGCGGGCTTGCCGTACTGGCGGGTGACGCGCTCGAACATCTCGCAGCCGGCGCTGACCGCGCGGGCATAGGGTCCGTAGGCCAGGGGATTGCCCGGCATCTGCAGCCCGTAGCGGGTGAGGTCGGCGGCGACGCGGGCGGGTGCCATCAGGGCGCGCGCGCCCTCGTACAGGGAATAGGCCAGCAGCATCGTCACCTCGCGGTCTCGCTCCGGCCGCGGGCATCGAGCCGCGCGGCCCATACCCCCTGCAACCCGAGTCGGTAGGATAATGCTCCACCCTGAACGCGGGCGGAACATCCCGGAGCTGCGGCGACTTGCCTGTGACCACGTCCGCGGGCGATCGTCCGCCAGCGACGACGTGTCCGGGGCGGTGAGCCGGGATTCCCATCGCCGCGTCATGCGAAGGGAGTCCACGGGACGCCGCGCCGGCGGGTCCGTCCGGCGACGCACCGATACAGCCCATTACAGCCCATGCCCGATACCGATCTCAGCGGCCTCGGTCGCGACGCGCGACACCTGCGGCTCGACACCTTCGTCCGCCTGCGCTGGCTCGCCATCACGGGCCAGAGCGCGGCGGTCGTCGGGGCGCAGTTCGGCCTCGGCCTGCCGCTGCCGTTCGGCTGGTGCTTCCTGGTGATCGCCACCTCGTCCTGGCTGAACCTCGCCCTGCGGATCCGCTTCCCGGCGAGCTACCGGCTCAGCGACGATTCCGCGGCCCTGCTCCTCGCCTTCGACATCGTGCAGCTCGCGGCCCTGCTGTTCCTCACGGGCGGGCTCCAGAACCCGTTCTCGCTGCTGTTCCTCGCCCCGGTGCTGATCTCCGCCACCGCCCTGCCCCCCGAGCGGACCCTGGCGCTGGGCCTCCTGGCGGTGGGTCTCGCGACGCTGCTCGCCCTGGTGCACCGGCCCCTGCCCTGGTTCGCGGACGGGCGGATCGAGCTGCCGTTCCTGTACGTCTCCGGCGTCTGGACCGCGATCCTGCTCGGCACCGCCTTCACGGGCGTCTACGCGTGGCGGGTCGCCGAGGAGACCCGGCTCCTCGCCCAGGCGCTCGCCGCCACCGAGCTGGTGCTCGCCCGCGAGCAGCACCTGTCGCAGCTCGACGGGCTCGCGGCCGCGGCTGCCCACGAATTGGGCACGCCGCTGGGCACGATCATGGTGGTGACCAAGGAGCTGATCCGCCAGCTCGGCCCCACCGCCTCGCCGGCGGTGGCGGAGGATCTCAACCTGCTGCGCGAGCAGGTCGACCGCTGCCGCGGCATCCTCGGCAAGCTGACCTCCCTCGACGGGGACGGGGCCGGGGCCGGCTTCCTGGAGACGGTGACGTTCAGCCACCTCGTGGAGGAGCTGGTGGCGCCGCAGCGGGCACTCGGCGCCGCCCTCGCCGTCACCAGCGCCGGCGAGGGGCCGGAGCCGGCCTGCCGGCGCAACCCGGGCGTCATGTTCGGGCTCGCCAACATCCTCGACAACGCCGTCGACTTCGCCGAGGCCGGCGTCACCGTCGAGGGGCGCTGGACGCCCGACCGGGTCTGGATCGAGATCCGCGACGACGGCCCGGGCTTCTCCAGCGAGGTGCTGCTGCGGGCGGGCGAGCCCTACGTCACCACCCGCAGCCACGACCGGCCGCAATCCGGCGGCACCGTGGGGGCCGGCCTCGGCCTCGGGCTGTTCATCGCCAAGACCCTGATCGAGCGCTCGGGAGCGCAGCTCGCCCTGATGAACGTCGCGGCGCCGGACGCCCACGGGGCGATCGTGCGCGTCTCCTGGGCCCGGCACATCTTCGAGCGCGGCGCCGCGCCGCGACATTCTCCGGAACTCAGTATCCGCGCCCCCCTGCCACCGGGCGATGCCGTACCTATATGAGGGACAGACCAAGAACCCGACGACAAAAACCCGAAAGGAGTGCCGGATGCTCACGCAGCCCGGGACCTCGGCGGCGACCGACCCCGCCGTGATCAACGATGCCGATCCGCTGGCCGCCTTCTCCGACCGCAGCCTGCTGATCGTCGACGACGACAAGCCCTTCCAGACCCGCCTCGCGCGCGCCATGGAGAGCCGCGGCTACCACGTGCAGGTGGCCGACAGCGTCGCGGACGGCGTCTCCGCCGTCGAGGCGCGCGCGCCCGCCTTCGCGGTGATCGACATGCGCCTCGGCGACGGCAATGGCCTCGACGTGATCGCCCGCCTCAAGGAGCGCCGGCCCGAGGCTCGCGGCGTGATCCTCACCGGCTACGGCAACATCGCCACCGCTGTCACCGCGGTGAAGCTCGGCGCCTTCGACTACCTCGCCAAGCCCGCCGACGCCGACGAGATCCACGGCACGCTGATGGCGCAGCCGGGCGAGCGGGCCGACCCGCCCGAGAACCCGATGTCGGCGGACCGGGTCCGCTGGGAGCACATCCAGCGCGTCTACGAGCTGTGCAGCCGCAACGTCAGCGAGACCGCCCGGCGCCTCAACATGCACCGGCGGACCCTGCAGCGGATCCTGGCCAAGCGCGCGCCGCGCTGAGGCTGGACCGCTCCGGCGCCGTCCGGTCGGTTGCATCGCCCCGCCTCTGTGGGCTAGCTGCGCGGGTCCCGGACGGTTCGTCCGGGGCCCGAAATCTTTTCGAGGGCGGATCTCGTGAACGGGCGCAACGCCATCACCATCATCAGCATGATGGTCCTCGTCGGCACCGAGGTGTTCGCCGTGGCCATCGCGGCGGGCTGGGCCATCGCGGGCATCTTCGATCTCGGCGACCGGGTCGGGCACGTCCTGATGGGGCTGTTCAGCCTGTTCGCGGCCTGGATCATGCTCCAGCTTTGGCGCCGGGCGACCAGCATCGAGCCCCTGCGGGGCCCGGCCCCGGCGGCGCATCGCTGAACGAGCGCCCGCGGGCGGCTTCTTCGTTCAAGTTGCATCCAGCGGCGGAATGATCCCTATGCGTGCGGCGTGTTCGACAGTGCGCCGGCCTTCCTGTTAGAAGCGAGCGGCGACGGTCTGTGTGACGTTGTCGCAGGTCACACCCCCGTCCCGACACGCGTGAGACCCGTAGATCCATGAAAGCCCGTATCATCGTCACCCTGAAGACCGGTGTGCTGGACCCGCAGGGCAAGGCGATCGAGGCCGCCCTCAGGTCCCTCGGCATCGAGGGCGTCGACGGCGTCCGGCAGGGCAAGGTCTTCGACATCGAGGTGTCGGCGGCCGACGGCGCCGCCGCTGAGGCGACGCTGCGCACGGCCTGCGAGAAGCTCTTGGCCAACACCGTCGTCGAGAACTACGCGATCGAGATCCTCTGATGCACGCCGCGGTCGTCGTCTTCCCGGGTTCCAACCGCGAGTCGGACGTCGTCCGGGCCCTGCGGCGCTCCGGCGCGCAGGTGAGCCTCGTCTGGCACGCCGACCACGCGCTCCCCGCCGGCACCGACCTCGCCGTCCTGCCCGGCGGCTTCTCGTACGGCGACTACCTGCGCTGCGGCGCCATCGCCGGCCGGGCCGCCGCCATGGACGCGGTCCGGGCCCACGCGGCCCGCGGCGGCCTCGTGCTCGGGATCTGCAACGGCTTCCAGATCCTGTGCGAATCGGGCCTGCTGCCCGGCGTGCTGATGCGCAACATCGACCGGCGCTTCATCTGCCACCGGCAGACGCTCCGGGTGGAGCGCACCGACACCCGCTTTACCAGCGCCTACACGCAGGGCCAGGTGATCGACGTCTGCGTCGCCCACGGCGAAGGCAACTACTTCGCTGATCCCGAGACGCTGGCGCGGATCGAGGGCGAGGGCCGGGTCGCCTTCCGCTACTGCGACGCGACCGGGACGATCACCGTCGAGGCGAACCGCAACGGCTCCCTCAACGCCATCGCGGGCGTCCTGTCGGAGACCGGGAACGTCCTCGGGATGATGCCGCACCCGGAGAACTTCGTCGAAGATCTGGTCGGCGGGACCGACGGGCGCGGGCTTTTCGACAGTCTGGCGGCCTGAGATCGTCGCGCGAAAATTTGTCTTAACCCGGCATTAAGGTTTTCGAGGCATAAACAGGCATCCAGTGATCTGGATGTCGAGTTGGACATGTTCGTCCGCTCTGTTTTGATGCCTCCCTGATGACTCCTTGAGCCGCTCCCTCCGGGGCGGCTTTTTTCTGTGCGCCTGCGGAGCGCGACGCGGGTCGGTGCCGAGGGGCAGGCCCCGCACGAGAACGGCCCGCGCGGACTTGGCCGCCGCGCCTTCCGGCCCTTCGGGCAAAGCTGCGCGATCCCGGACGGCGTCGGTCGCGATCGCGGGCCTCTCGACCCGGCGATGACCCGTCCGTCGCACCGTCGCCCCGGATCCGTAACGCGAAAGCCCAGGCCGGAGGACCCGACCTGGGCTGAGAGCGATCTTGGCCGGAAGCCCTCTCGGCCGAGAAGGAGTTGGGCGGGGGCGAGCCGCCTCAGTACAGCCCGCCGGCCTGCGCGGCCCGGTCGGGATCGGGCGCGACCGCCGCCGGGGCGGCCGCCTGGCCGCCACCGCCGCCGGAGGACGGCGCCGAGTAGGAATCCGGCGGCGCGGTGCCCGGCTTGAACGCCTCCAGGATCGTCCCGGCGCCCTCCCCCGAACCGGCGCGGGTGCCGCTCGCGAGGTTGATGCGGATCAGCTTGATGCCCGGGGGCACGCGGAACGGCGTCGGCGGCTTGTCCTTGAGGGCCGTCTTCAGGAACTCCAGGGCGATCGGCGCCGCCAGGCCGCCGCCGGTGGCGCGGTCGCCGAGCGAGCGGGGCTTGTCGAAGCCGATATAGATGCCGACCGCCAGGTCCGGCGAGAAGCCCACGAACCACGCGTCCTTGGCGTCGTTCGTCGTGCCGGTCTTGCCGGCGAGCGGCTTGCCGATCTGCTTCAGGATCGTGGCGGTGCCGCGCTGGACCACGCCCTCCATGATCGAGACCATCTGGTAGGCGGTCAGCGGGTCGAGCACCTGCTCGGAATCGTCCACCAGCTTCGGTTCGTCCTGGCCCGACCACTTCTCGGCGTCGCAGCCGATACACTTGCGGTTGTCGTGCCGGTAGATCGTCTCGCCGATGCGGTCCTGGATCCGGTCGATCAGGGTCGGCCGGATGCGCCGGCCGCCGTTGGCCAGCATCGAGTAGGCGGTGACCATGCGCATGACCGTGGTCTCGCCCGCGCCGAGCGACATGGGCAGCACCGGCAGCATGTCGTCGTAGACGCCGAAGCGGCGGGCGTACTCGGCGATGAGCGGCATGCCGACATCCTTGGCGAGCCGGACCGTCATCAGGTTCTTCGAGTGCTCGATGCCGTAGCGCAGGGTGTGCGGGCCGCCCGACTTGCCGTCGTAGTTCGAGGGCGTCCAGGCCTCCTGGCCGGGGCCGGCCTCGATGGTGATCGGGGTGTCTTGGATGATCGAGGCGGGGGTGTAGCCGTTGTCCAGCGCCGCCGAGTAGACGATCGGCTTGAACGAGGAGCCGGGCTGGCGCATCGCCTGGGTGGCGCGGTTGAACTCGGACTCGTCGTACGAGAAGCCGCCGACCATCGCGTGCACACGGCCCGTGTTCGGGTCCATGGCCACGATGGCGCCGGAGACCTCGGGCTTCTGGCGCAGGCGGAACTGGCCGCGGCCGCCGTCCATCGCCTCGACATAGACCATGTCGCCGGGCTGGAGGTTGGCGCGGCCGGCCCAGCGCATGCCCTCGGGGACGATCACGCCGGTCTCGCGGTCCTTGCCGACCTGGCCGGAGGCCTCGCGCCGGGGCTGCAGGCCGATCTGCACGCCGCCGCCGCCGTTGCCCAGCACCACGGCGAGCCGCCAGGGCGCCACGTCGCCGAGCGCCGGAACCTCGGCCGCCGCCATGCCCCAGTCGCGCCCGGTCAGGTCGACCTTGGTGACCGGACCGCGCCAGCCATGGGCCTGGTCGTAGCGCACGAGGCCGTCGACCAGCGCCTTGCGCGCCCAGGCCTGCATCTTCGGGTCGAGGGTCGTGCGCACCGAGAGGCCGCCCTCGTAGAGCTTCTTCTCGCCGTAGCGCTCGGAGATCTCGCGGCGGACCTCCTCGGTGAAGTAGTTGGCGTTGGCGGCGTTCGGGAAGGCGACGCGCGGGTTGACGCCGAGCGGCATCTTCTTGGCGGACTCCGCCTCCTCCCGGGTGATGTAGCCGTTCTCCGCCATCAGGCGGATGATCTCGTTGCGGCGGTCGAGGGCCGCCTGGGTCTTGCGGTAGGGGTGGTAGTTGTTCGGCCCCTTCGGCAGGGCGGCGAGGTAGGCCGCCTCGTTGATGGTCAGCTCGTGGACCGACTTGCCGAAATAGTCGAGCGCCGCGGCCGCGACGCCGTGCAGGTTGCGGCCGGGCACGATCGTGCCGAGGAAGATCTCGTTGAGGTAGAGCTCGAGGATCTTGTCCTTCGAGTAGGCCGCCTCGATGCGGAGCGCCAGCAGCGCCTCCTTGATCTTGCGGTCGTAGGTCTGCTCTGAGGAGAGCAGGAAGTTCTTGGCGACCTGCTGGGTGATGGTCGAGGCACCCTGCCGCTTGCCCGACTTGGCGTTGGTCAGGAAGGCGCGCACGATCCCCTCGGGGTCGATGCCGCCGTGCTTGTAGAAGTTCTTGTCCTCGGCCGACAGGAAGGCCGCCACGACGATCTTCGGCATCGCCTGGATCGGCAGGTACAGCCGGCGCTCGCGGGCGTACTCGGCCAGCAGCGAGCCGTCCGCCGCGTGGACGCGGGTCATCACCGGCGGCTCGTAATTGGAGAGCGCGGCGTGGTCGGGCAGGTCCTGGCTGTACTTCCAGTAGAAGTAACCGCCCACCGCCGCGCCGACCACGAACAGCACCGCGGCGGCGCTGAACAGGATCCCAAAGAAACGGAGGATCAGACGCATCCGGTGTTCCGCTCGTCGCTGGCCCGGCCGAATGCCGGAATCGGCTCATCCGGCGCGTGCACCCCGCGCGCTGCGCGGCCGGCCCCCGGACGGTCCCGTGAGACCCCCTCGGAATGCCGGTTTCGGCGGCCGTGCGACGGGGCGTCGGACGTCCCGTATCGACACTCTATCTATGGTGAAACTGGGGCGGCGGCGGCCGCGCGGCGCGTCGGGGCCGGCCGGCCGAGCGTGGCGCGGTTGGTGAAGAACTGGTCGATCGCCTTGGCCATGGAGCCGGTGACGTCGGCCCGCCACTCCGGCGATTGCAGCATCTCCAGGTCGCGCTTGCTGGAGAGGTAGCCGAGTTCCACGAGCACGCTCGGCACGTCGGGGGAGCGCAGCACCACGAAGCGCGCCTCGCGGTGGGGCTTGGCGCTCATCTTCATCACGGGGGCGAGCTGGCCCATCAGCGTGCGGGCGAAGCCCGACGAGAAGCCCCGCGTCTCGCGCAGGGTCAGCTCCTGCAGGATGTCGGCGATGTCCGGCGGCGCCTCGGCGGCGTCGACGCCCGCGGCGGAATCCGCCCGGTTCTCGCGCTCGGCGAGCTTGGCGGATTCGGCGTCCGTGGCCTTCTCGGAATTGGTGTAGATCGTGGCGCCGCTCACCTGGGGTGCCGCCGAGATCGAGTCCGCGTGGATCGACACGAACAGGTCGGCCCTGGCGTCGCGGGCGAGGCGCACCCGCTCGGCCAGCGGCACGAACACGTCGCGGTCGCGGGTCATCCGGACCCGGTAGCGGCCTCCCGCCTCCAGCTTCGCCACGAGGGCCTGGGCGAAGCCGAACACGATGTCCTTCTCGAACACGCCGCCCACCGCGATGGCGCCGGGATCGGTGCCGCCGTGGCCGGCATCGACCATGATCAGCGGCCGCTGGTCGGCGGGCTCCGGCGCAGCGGCGCGGGCCTGGGCGGGGGCGGGATCGGCGGTGGCGGCGGCCTTGCGGAACGCGTCGCGGTCGGCGCGCTGCAGCGGGATCGTGAGCAGCACCGCGCCGTCACGCGGCCGCGTCGCGGTCTCGATCTTCCCGACGATGGCGGGCGCGGTGAGGTCGATCACGATGCGGGACCGCCCGGGCGCGAACAGGCCGTAGCGGAAGCTCTGCACGAGGCCGTCGCGGCGGCTGCCGGTCCCTGAATCGAGCTGGAAGTTGACCTCGGGCAGGTCGATCACCGCCCGGTCGGGCCGCTCCATCACGAAGCCGCGGGCCTCGACGGCCCGGGACAGCGTCAGGGTGAGGCGCGTGGTGCCGGCCTGGCTCGCGACGTCGGCCCCGATGGCGACGGCCGGCTTCTCGCCGTTCTGCGCGGCAGCCGGCATCCCCGCCAGCGCCGGCAGGAGCGCGACGGCGAGGCGGAGCCATGCGGAACGGATCAGGCGCGCGCAGTTCGGCATCGGTCCGGTGTCGTCTCCCGTGCCCTCCGTTAAGGCATGGGACCGGCTTGGTTAACGGGTCGTTGCCGCCGCGGGTTCGATCGGCCCGGCCTTGTGGCCGGGATGCGACAAGTCCCGGCCGCCCGGGCGCCGCGCCTCAGCGGTACGCGACGACCCGGCTCGCCTGCCCGACCACCGTGACCCAGCAGGTCAGGGACGCGTCGGCGGCCCGCTGGACCTCGCCGACCTGCAGGCGGATGACGTCGGCCGGCGAGCGGGCGCCCGAGAGCGCCCGCAGATGCGCGACGGCCGCCTCGCCCTCGCCGCGCACGTAGCGGGCGATGATCGAGCCGATCTCGATGACGTCGAGGCGGTCGGGGGTGAAGCTGATTCGGTTCGCGGCCGCGGCGCGTCCCGGACCCGCGCCCGGCACCGGCGGGGGGGCGATGTCGATCACCGCCCCGGTTCCGGACTCGGCTTCGGACCGGGCTTCGAACTCGGCTTCGGACGTCGTCGCGGCGGCTGTGGCCACCGGGCCGGACGGGACGTCCACCGCGCCGTCGGGCGCGGTCTCGGCTTCGGACGCCCCGCCGGGTGCCGCGGCGGTCATGACCGCGTCCTCCGTCTCGGCGCCGGTCCGGACGGCCTCGGCGAAGTGGTCAGGCGATTGGTCAGGCGCCGGAGCGGGCGCTTGATCGGGTTCATCCGCCGCGATCGGGACGTTCGCGGCCGGGATCTCGGGGTTGGCCGACGCGTCCTGCAACGGCTGGGGCGTCCCGGCGGGACGGCTCCTCGGTCGACGCGGCTTTCCCATCGCGCGATCTCCTCCTGTCGGCGTCGGCCCGTCCCGACGGAGCGGCGGCCGGAGGTCGTGCGCGGCCGGCTCGCCGGCGGTGTCGGCGCCGGGCCCGTGACGCCCGGGCGTCAGAGCGGGGGATCCGGCGGGCCTGGACGGCCCTGCCGGATCCCGGTCTTCGTGCCCCGATCGCGGACCGGGGCGGCCGGCCTCAGCGGGCGGCGGCGTTCTGCGCCAGGGTGCCGTAATCCTTGGCCTGGGCCTGGAGCGCGGCGAACTGGCTGCGGACGAACTCGGACTGGAGCTCGAACGCCTCGCGGAGATCCTTCGTGCGCACCAGCTTCTGGGCGAAGTCGAAGGTCGCGTTGGCGTTGGCCTGGGCGTGATCGAACCCCTTCGCGACCGCGGCGCTGAGGGTCGACTGGAAGGTCTGGCCCGCGGCCTGGACCTGCTCGGCGGCCTTCACGGCGTTCGCCATCATGGTGCCGACGGCGGTCCGGGCCTGATCGACGCTCTTGTCGGCGAAGTCGCGCATCTCGGTCGGGATCTCGAAGTTCGGGGTCTGCATCGATGTCTCCAGCATCATCCTTGGAGCGGGACGCCGCATGCGTCCGCGTTGACGCCCCTCTATATGTTGCACTGCAACAAGAAGTCAAGTGCAGGTTCGGGGCGCGCTCACGGATCCGGATGCCCGATAAAGTTCCGATCCGATGATGTCACGAAGTCATCGGCACAGTGCCGCGGCCCGATAGCAGGTTGCGAGCAAGCTACACCATTGACTCAGTCGGCTAAGATTGCTGATCCCGGCGGAAACCCGATTGGCAAAAAACTATCTCCCTGTCCAGAGGGGCGCGAACGGATCGTGAATTCTTCTGGTATACCGAGCGAACCGGAGGAGTCAGGACTGTTGCTCCAGGGCGAGCCGGGGCGGATGCTGCATCGCACCGGCCGCCGATTCGGCTAGGCCGGCATAGAGCGCGCGGAGCGCCGCCGTGTGCGCCGCCAGACCCATCGGGGCCACCCGGAAGAGGCGGCGCGCCTCGGCCCCGAGGGCGGCCGCGAGGGCGTCGTCCCGGAGCGCAGCGAACGCCTCGGCGAGAGGCGCGATCTCCGGCGCGACCACGAAGCCGGTCCGGCCGTGCCGGACCTTCTCGGCGGCGCCGGAGCGGTCGGAAGCCACGACCGGGATGCCGGCCGCCAGCGCCTCGTAGACCGTGAGCGGCCCGGTCTCGTACCAGCGGGAGGGCGCGGCGAGCGCCCGGGCGCGGGCCCGGAGCGTCGCCCAGACCGCCTCGGGCCGCTGCCAGCCGATCACCTCGACGCCGTCCCGGGCGCGCAGCTCCGCCTCCAGGGGCCCGGCGCCGATGAACAGGGCCGGGAGCCCGGCGGCGCGGGCGGCGTCGGCCACGAGGTCGGCGCCCTTCTCCCGGGTGAGGCGCCCCACATAGGCGACGGCGTCGCCGCGGGCGGGCTCGGCCGCCGGCCCCTCCGGGAGCCGGACGGGGTTGTCGATCCGGTGATGCGTCAGGGCGTAGCCGCCGAGGAGGGCGCCGAGCCGCTGGCGGCTGGCGTCGCAGACATGGACGACGTGGAGCGGGCGGCGCCGGCTGGCCCGGCCGACGACCTGCCGCAGCGCCGCGGCGCGGGCGACGCGCACGGCCTTGTGCACCCGGCTGCGCGGGTCGCAACGCGCCGCCAGGCAGGCGGCCGACAGGGGCGTGAGCCCGCAGGGCTCGGCCCGGTCGAAACGGTAGTAGACGCCGTTCGGGCAGGCCAGGGCGTAGTCGTGCAGCGTGACGACCAGCGGCACCCCGGTCTCCGACAGGACCGGGACGATCGCCGGCGACAGGGTCCGGGTCCACTGGTGCAGGTGGATGCAGTCCGGCGACGCCGCGAGGCCGGCGAGGGCGGCGGCGAGCTGGCGGGCGGCGGCCGCGTGCCAGATCCCGGCGGCCGCGGCCCGCGCGGCGCCGAGCGACCAGATGTCGGGCAGGCCGAGGTCGATCCGGCGGATGCCGGCATGGTCGAGGAGCGGGTCGACGGGACCCGGGATCGCCTGGATGTAGGTGACGCCGAGGCCGGCCTCGGCGAGCCCGCGAGCCGATTCGAGCGCGACCTTCTCGGCGCCGCCGCTGGCGGCCGCGAACTCGGCCAGGATCACGACGTGCACGGTGAACCCTCCCGGGGATCGATCGCTCTCGCGCGCCGGGAGGATGGGGCAGACCGGTTTACGGGCGATCAACCGCGGCCGGATACAGCTGTCGGTCCCGGATCGCAGCGGCGGAAGTCCTGACGTGCACGTCGTCCTCGTCGCAGACCACGCCGCGATTAACGGCGGCCAGGCCAAGGTCGCCATCGAATCCGCCCTGGGGCTCGCCGCCCGGGGGGTCAGCGTCAGCCTGTTCGCCGCGGTCGGCCCGGTGGACCCGCGGCTCGAGCCGGCCGGCGTCCGGGTGGTCTGCCTGGACCAGGACGACGTCACCACGGCGCGCAGCAAGCTCGCCTTCGCGGCCCAGGCGATCTGGAATGGGCCGGCCTGCCGCGCCCTGGCGGCGGAACTCGCCGCCTGCGATCCCCGCGACACGCTGGTCCACGTCCACGCCTTCGCCAAGGCGCTGTCGCCGTCGATCGGCACCGCGCTCCGGGCGTCCGGCCTGCCCTGCCTCTACACGATGCACGAGTTCTTCCTCGTCTGCCCGACCGGCGGCTTCTACGCCTACCCGGCGCAGCGGATCTGCCACCGCACCCCGATGTCGCCCGCCTGCATCGTGGCGAACTGCGACGCGCGCAGCTACCCGCGCAAGGTGGCCCGGATGGTCCGCCACACCGGCCTCGCCCACGTGGCCCGGCTGCCGGAGCTGTTCGCCCACGTCATCACGATCAGCGACCTGCAGGAGAGCGTCGTGCGGCCGCTCCTGCCCCGCGGCACCGCCTTCCACCGGGTCGACAACCCCATCGCGGTGGCGCCGGCGCCGGTCCACGACGGGCCGCCGGGCGACTTCCTGTTCGTCGGGCGGATCTCCACCGAGAAGGGCGCGCCGATCTTCGCCGAGGCGGCCCGCCGGGCGGGCGTGCGGGCGGCCTTCGTGGGCGACGGCCCCGAGCGGGCCGACCTCGCCGCGCGCTATCCCGAGGCGGTGATGCTCGGCTGGCGCGACGCCGCGGCCGTGCAGGCGCTGATGCGGCGGGCACGGGCGCTGGTCTTCCCGAGCGTCTGGTACGAGGGCCAGCCGCTCACCGTTTACGAGGCGCTGGCCTGCGGCGCGCCGGTGATCGTGAGCGACGCCTGCGCGGGCCGCGAGGCCGTGGCCGACGGCGAGACCGGATTCTGGTTCCGCTCGGGCGACCCGGACGACCTCGCCGCGCACCTGCGCCGCCTGACCGACGACGGCCTCGCCGCCCGGATGGGCCGGGCCGCGCACGAGCGCTACTGGGCCGCGCCCCTGACCCTGGACACCCATCTCGACCGTCTCGAGGCCGTCTACGGGACGGTCCTGCGCGAGGCCGCGGCCCGCGTGCCGGCCCGCGGCTCGCTCGGGCGGCCGTTCGCGACCGCCTGAGGACGATTCCGGTGCGCACGTCCTCGCGAGCGCGGCGGAGCAATCCAGGGCAGCGGGTCGCCTCGGCACGCGGCGCGGTCCTGCGTCGCTCCGCTGCGCGCGCGATGACGGGGCGCACCGATCAGGCCCGAAAGATCGGAAACACCCGCCCTCCCTCGCGTTGATGCCCACCGGCACCCTTGCGTGCCTCCGTCACGGACGAGCGAGCGACATGGCCGAGACCCACAAGCCGAACGAGACCAAGCCGGGCTTCCAGCAGGGCAGCGCCAAGCCGGGCGACGCCAAGAACCCCGACAACAAGCAGGAGAAGCTGAACGAGCGCCTGGACGACGCCCTAGAGGAGACCTTCCCGTCGAGCGACCCGGTCTCGGTGAAGGTCACCAAGTAGGTCCCGCGCGGGCCGGGCGGATCAGGCCGCCCGGTCGTCCGGGACCGCCGCCCGCGCGCGGTCGATCAGGCGGCGGGCCTCGGCGCCCGGGACCGGGCGGCTGAACAGGAAGCCCTGCACCTCGTCGTAGCCCTCGGCGCGGAGCATCGCGAGCTGCTCGGCGGTCTCGACGCCCTCGGCGGTGGTGGCGATGCCGAGGCTGGTGCCCAGGCTCGCCACCGCGCGCACGATCGCCGTGCAGTGGGTGTTCTCGCCGACCTGGCTCACGAAGGAGCGGTCGAGCTTGATCTTGTCGAACGGGAAGCTGCGCAGGTAGCCGAGGCTGGAATAGCCGGTGCCGAAATCGTCCATCGCGATCCGGATGCCCATGGCCCGCAGCGCGTGCAGCGTCGCGAGGTTGGCGGCGCTGTCGGCGAGCAGGACCGATTCGGTGATCTCCAGCTCGAGGCGCCGCGGGTCGAGCCCCGCGGCGGCGAGCGCCCCGCGCACGGTCTCGACCAAGTCGCGGTTGCGGAACTGGATCGGGGAGAGGTTCACGGCGAGCCGGATCGCCTCCGGCCAGGTCGCCGCCTCGGCGAAGGCGGTCTGCATCACCCAGGCGCCGATCGGCACGATCAGGCCGGTCTCCTCGGCGAGCGGCACGAACTCGGCCGGCGAGACCGGGCCGTGCTCCGGGTGGTGCCAGCGCAGCAGCGCCTCGAAGGCGAGGATCCGACCGGCGCGGGCATCCATCAGCGGCTGGTAGACCAGCGAGAACTGGCCGCGGGCGAAAGCCTCGCGCAGCTCGTTCTCGCGCCGCCGCCGCGCCTGCACCCAGGCATCCATCTCCGGCTCGAAGCACCGGAAGGTGCCGCCGCCCTCGGCCTTCGCCCGGTAGAGGGCGAGGTCGGCGTTCTTCATCAGCGTCTCGGGATCGGTGCCGTCCCGGGGCAGACAGGCGACGCCGATGCTGGTGCCGATGTGGCAATCCTGGCCGTCCAGCCGGAAGGGGCGGCCGAGCTCGGCGATCACCCGCGCGACCAGCCCGTCGGCCAGCGCCGGGAGGTCCGGCCCGCGCACCAGGATGGCGAACTCGTCGCCGCCGAGCCGGGCCACGAGGTCGTCCTCGCGCAGGCAGCCGGCGATCCGCTCGGCCGCCTCGCGCAGCAGCGCGTCGCCGACCGGGTGGCCCAGCGTGTCGTTGACGATCTTGAACTTGTCGAGGTCGAGGCAGAGCAGCACCGCCGCCTCGCCGTCCCGGGCGTGGCGGGCGATCGCCTCGGCGAGGCGGTCCCGGAACAGCACGCGGTTCGGCAGCCCGGTGAGCGCGTCGTGATGGGCCATGTGGGCGATGCGGGCCTCGGCCCGGCGCCGCTCGGTCATGTCGATGGCGGCCTCGAGCACCGCCTGCCGCCCCTCGAACGGCATCGCCCGCTGGAACAGGGACACCTCGATCGCGGAGCCGTCGGCGCGGCGGTGGAGGGTGCCGGTGGGCGGCAGGCCGGGTGCCGGCGCCGCGTCGGCGGCCATGGCGAGATCGGCCGGCGCCCGCTCCAGGAACTGCTCGCGGCTGTAGCCGTAATGGGCGATGGCCGCGTCGTTGACCGCTAGGAACCGGTCGCGCGCGTCGGCCACGACCCACATCGGCACCGGGTTGTTCTCGAACAGGAGCCGGAACGAGGCCTCTCGGGCCTTGATGTCGCCGACATCCGTCATCGTGACCGAGACGAGATCGCCGACGCAGCCCGCCTCGACCTTGAGGTAGAGCGTGCCGCCGTCGGAGCGGGGACGGCTCAGCTCGAAGGCCGCCCGCCCGCCCCGCTCGACCATGGCGGCGAGCGTCGCGATCGTCCGCGCGGTGACGGCCCCCGGGAAGAGCTGGCCCACGCGCTGCCACTGCAGGGCGGCGGCGGGGCGTTCCAGCAGGCGCTCGGCCCCGCGGTTGAGGGCGACGATCTTGAAATCGACCGGCCGGCCGGCCGCGTCCCGGACCGTGCTGAGGGCCAGGATGCCCTGGTCGGTGGCGGTGAACATCGCCTGGACCAGCTCGGTCCGGACGCTCGCCCCGTCGAACCCGACCAGCACGAACGGCTCGCCCCAGCGGTTGTCCAGGGGCACGCCGACGAGGCGGGTCGACGTCACCACCCCGGCGGCGAGGCGATCGCACCGGGCGTAGGCGGGCTGGCCGGACGTGAGGGCGGCCGCGACCATCTCGTCGACGGGCTCGCGCAGCTCGATCGGGAGCGCGTCGACTGGGAGGGTCTCCGTCGGGATGATCTCGGCCGGGACGATCCCGGACAACGCGCCCTCCGCGCCTTCGGCACCCTGCGCGAGCCAGGCGCCGAAGACCTGGCCCGCCCAGAGGATCCGGGCGGCCCGCCCGTCGCGGGTCGTCACCAGGGCGGCCCGGTCGGCGAGGCGGCCGAGGCTCCCGAGCACGACGGCCTCGTAGGACGGGATCGGCGCCCCCGGCGTCCGGCAATCCTGCCAGTGCCGGAGGAGGTTCTTGCCCGTCTGTCCGTCATCGTGCTGCGCGCTCACCGAGCCGCCCCAGTTGTTCACCGGGCGCCAGGAAGCAGGGACTTCGTTTAAGCCGGGTTCATATGCCGACTTATAATCCCATGATACGTACTATTCCCCGGTTCTAGCCAGGATTTCAGGCAGACTCGAGCAGCCGGCGGGCGATCACCTGCGCCTGGATCTCCGCAGCGCCCTCGAAGATCGAGAGGATGCGCGCGTCGCACAGGATCCGGCTCACCGGGTACTCGAGCGCGAAGCCGTTGCCGCCGTGGATCTGGAGGGCGTTGTCGGCCGCCGCCCAGGCGACGCGGGCGCCGAGCAGCTTCGCCATCCCGGCCTCCAGGTCGCAGCGCTTGCCCTCGTCCTTCTCGCGGGCCGAGAAGTAGGTGAGCTGGCGGGCGATGTTGATCTCCACCGCCATCATGGCGAGCTTATCGGCCACCCGCGGGAAGTTCACCAGCGCCTTACCGAACTGGACCCGCTCCTCGGCGTAGCGCAGGCCGACGTCGAGGGCCGACTGGGCGACGCCGATGGCGCGGGCCGCGGTCTGGATGCGGGCCGACTCGAAGGTCTGCATCAGCTGGGCGAAGCCCTTGCCCTCGACCTCGCCGAGCAGGTTGCCGCCCGGCACCTCGAAGCCCTCGAAGGCGAGCTCGTACTCCTTCATGCCGCGGTAGCCGAGCACCTCGATCTCGCCGCCCGACAGGCCCTGGACCGGGAAGGGATCCTCATCCGTGCCGCGGGGCTTCTCGGCGATCAGCATGGAGAGGCCCTTGTGGCCCTTCTCCTCGGGCTTGGTGCGCACCAGCACCGTCATGATGTCGGCGCGGACCGGGTGGGTGATCCAGGTCTTGTTGCCGGTGATCTTCCAGACGTCGCCCTCCTTCACCGCGCGGGTGCGCAGGCTCGCGAGGTCGGAACCGGTGTTCGGCTCGGTGAAGACGGCGGTGGGCAGGATGTCGCCGGAGGCGATCTTCGGCAGGAAGCGCTGCTTCTGCTCCTCGGTGCCGCCGCACAGGATCAGCTCCGCGGCGATCTCCGAGCGGGTGCCCAGCGAGCCGACGCCGATATAGGCGCGGGACAGCTCCTCCGAGACCACGCACATGGCGGTCTTCGGCAGGCCCATGCCGCCGTACTCCTCGGGGATCGTCAGGCCGAAGACGCCGAGTTCGGCCATCTTCTGCACGATCTCCATCGGGATGTAGGCGTTCTTCAGGTGCCACTCGTGCGCCTGATCGACCACCTCGGCCTTGCCGAAGCGGCGCATCTCGGAGCGGATCGCCTCCATGTCCTCGTCGAGGCCCGAGGCGCCGACGGTCGCCGAGCCGCCGCCGTCGCGCATCAGCGCCACCAGGGCGGCGCGGTTCTCGGGGGTGTTGCCCTCGGCGATCAGGGTCTCGACCGCGTCCGTGCGGTACGGGGCCACCTCCTTGGCGGAGAGGCCGAGCGACCCGGTGACGCGGACCATCTCGCCCTGGCTCATCGGGATGCCGGAGAACAGCTGGTCGAGATACTCGCCGGCGCCGATCCGGACGAGGAGTGCCTCGGTCTCGCCGAACCGGCCCTCCCCTTGCAGGCGCTCGGCGTAGCCGCCGAGCTCGTTCACCGCCTCCGCGTAGGTCGCGAGCCACGCGAGCCCGTGGGCGGCGTGCTGCTGGCCCTCGAGCTTGGCCGCGTCGATCCGCCCGTCCGTCCCGAGGATCCGCGTGCGGACCCGGCGCGTGGCCTCGGCGGCCAGCGCCTTCGCGCTCTCACCGGCGGCCTTGGTGAGGGCCACGAGATCCTGCGGCTCGGTCTGGATGGCGGGGGATGCGGACATGGTTCTCTGCTCGCGTGGCGTCTTCTTGGATCGGGTCTTTTAACCTGCCGCGGTCCGGAGCCGAAGCAGATTTCGTTTGTCTCGCCTTGAACTGAAGTTGAATACCGGGGCTGGCGGGCCGGCGCGCAGCCCTGCGAAGTCAAGGCCTGACCGGCGCGGCGACGCGCGACGCTCCGGACACTGATGATCGTGCCTTCAGCCTACCGAAACCTGCTCGCCGGACGGCCCCGGCTCAGCGCCTCTGCTCGCACCGGGTCTTCAGGTAGGACCCGTCCTCGCCCTTGAAGCCGGCATTGGCCGCCAGGACCGGACCCTGGACGAGGCATTCCTGGAGCGTGTGGGCCGGGCCCGTCACCACGTCGATAGCGGTCTCGCGCGAGCAGTCCGGGGCCTGGACGGAGGCGGCGCAGATGAGGGCGACGACGATGATCTGGTTCATGGGGCCTCCCGTGCGGGCCCGGCTCACGAGACGGCGGGCGGCGTCTACCGAAAGATGGACCGCCCGACCTTGTTCCCTCGGTCCGGCCGCCCCGACGTGGCGCCGATGTCGCGCCGTCACACCAGCCCGGCGAGATCCGCACCGGCCTCGATCCGGTCGGGGGCGGGCACGCGGCCCTCGCCCAGCAGGTGGAGGAACGCCGTGAAGGCGGGGTTGCGGCCGATGCTGCAGGCGGCCACCGCGCGGTTGTCGCGGACGTAGTAGGCGATGAAGTCGAGCGCCGCCGGGTCGCCCTGCAGGATGATCCGCTCGAAATCCGGCGCGTAGCCGCCGTAATCCAGGCGCTTGTCGCCCTGGTTGCTCCAGAAGAACGGCGCCCCCGCGAAGGCGCCGGTGGCGCCGAGCATCGCCCGGGCGACGTGCGTGCCGTGCTGCTGCGCCAGCCGCCAGTGCTCGATCCGCGCCGTGACGCCGCTGCCGCGCTCCGGGAAGGCCGCGATGTCGCCCGCGACCCAGACGTTGTCGGCGAGCTTCAGGTCGGCGCCGACCGGGAGGCCGCCGGACTCGTCCGGCTCCACCCCGGCGACGATCCCGGTCTCCGGCGCGGCGCCGGCGCCGATCAGCACGAGGTCGGCCGGAAGCCGCGCGCCGTCCTCGGTCTCGACGGCCTCGACGGAGCCGGTGCCGGCGATCCGCGCGACCGTGCCGGTCACGAAGGTCACGCCGTTGCCGGCGTGGTAGCGCTTCAGCGCCGCACCCACGGCCTCGCCGAAGCGCTTGGCGAAGGGGACCTCCTCCCGGGACAGGACCGTCACCGACAGGCCGCGCTTGGTCAGGAAGGCCGCGGCCTCCAGGCCGATGAAGCCCGCGCCGATCACCACCACGCGCGTCGCCCGTTCCGCCGCGGCGCTGAGGCGCACCGCGTCGTCGAGGCTGCGCAGGGTCATGACGCCGTCGAGATCCCTTCCCTCGAAGTCCGGCACCACCGCGCGGCTGCCGGTGGCGATCAGCAGCGCGTCGCCGGTGAGTGTGCGCCCGTCCGCCAGCGCGACGCTGCGGCCGGCCGGGTCGATCCGCGTCGCCTCGGCCTCGACCCGCTCGACCCGGTGGGCGGCGGCGAAATCCGGCTCCAGCAGGGTCTTCTCGGCCGGGGTGGGCTTGGCCAGGAACTGCTTGGACAGCTTGGTCCGGTCGTAGGGCGGGTGGCCCTCGCGGCCGACCAGGGTGATCGCCCCCGCGAAGCCCTCGCGCCGGAGCGTGGTGACGCAGGCGGCGGCGGCCGCACCGGTGCCGACGATCAGGACATGCGCGACGGGCGTTTCCGCCCGCTTGGCCGGAGGGGGCTCAGGGCTGAGGGTCGCCACCGCCTCGCCGCCCTCGATCCGGACGGGATAGCGGGTCAGCGCCTCCAGCGCCGGCGGCTCCTCCAGGCTGCCGTCGGCGACCGCGAAGGCCGCCTTGTGCCAGGGGCAGTAGAGCCGGCCGCCGCAGATCTCGCCCTTGGCCAGCGGCGCGCCGAGATGCGGGCACTTCGCCTGGAAGGCGCGCACCCCGTCAGCGTCGCGCACGAACAGCACCGCGTCGTCGCCGGCCTTGCCCTCGGCCTTGCCGCCGAGGGGGATCGCGTCGAGGGCGAGGCGGATCTCGCGGGGCTTGTCCTGGTTCATCCTCGCCTCGCGCGCTGCCGGCCCGGGCCGATCCGGCCCGCGCGCACCAAACCGCGAGGGCGCGAAGGGTTTCCGCGCCTTCCGTCGCAGGGGTCGCGGCCTCGGCGGCGACCGCCCGCGGCCATCTCAGCCGCGGCTCGCCACCGCCACGCCGAGGGCGGCGAGCGCCATGCCGGCGCCCTGCACGGGGGTCAGCACCTCGCCGAACAGCAGGTAGCCGAGGACGGCCGCGACCGGCGGCACGAGGAAGAACAGGGCGGCGACGCCCGCCACCGCGCCCCGCCGGATCAGCACCAGCAGCAGCAGGATCCCGGCGACCGAGTTGACCAGGACCGCCCAGCCGAGGCCGAGCCACAGGGCGGGCGCCGGATCGAACGCGCCGCCGCCGAAGGCGAGCGCCAGCGGGATGGCACAGGCCATGCCGCCGACGAACTGGAGGGTCGCTCCGGCCAGGAGATCGACCTGGCCGCCGGTGCGCTTCTGCCAGAGCGTGCCGAGGGTCAGCGCCAGCACCCCCAGGAGGCTGACGGCCAGCGCCGCCGGCGGGATCCCGGACGGGTCCGTGGCGCCGAGCTTCGGGGCGAGCACGAGGCCGGTGCCGACGAAGCCCATGAGGATCCCGAGCGCCCGCCGGCCGCTGACGCGCTCGCCCAGCAGCGGCTGCGCCAGGAGCGCGGTGAGCAGCGGCTGGAGGCTGCCGACGAGCGCCGCGATGCCGGCCGGCAGCCCGTGGCTCACCGCCCAGAAGACGCCCGACAGGTAGACGCCCTGCATCAGGAAGCCCGCGACGACCGGGTCGCGCCACCCCGCCCGGTCCGCCGGCCAGCGCACCCGGGCGGCCGCGGCGATCAGGGCCAGCACCAGGGCGACGGCCGTGAAGCGGATTGCGGTGAAGGCCAGCGGATCGACGTGCGGCACGACCGCCCGGGCCGAGATGAAGCCCGTGGCCCAGATCGGGATGAACAGCGCCGGGAGAGCGCCGGACGCGAGCGTCGACGGGCGGGAGAGCGTAGGCATGGCCGCCGGACGGAGCATGCCGGCGCGCCCGGCGCAACGGTGATCTCGTCCGCGGGGCGCGACCGGCACCGGCGTGGCGCGGACGCGTCACCGGCCGCCGATCGGGACCGGAGCGCGCCGGCGGCGTTGACGCGCGGGTCCCGGCGCCGTTCATCGGCGGACCTCTCCCGGAGAGGGCCGCCCCGAGGATCGCGCGATCGAGGATCGTTGGACACCCGTGAAACCCCTCCGCAGCGGATTACAGGTCATGGGCGTCGCCGCGCAGCGCTTCGTCTCCCATGACGGCTGGGCGATCGCGAGCCACATCGCGCTCTCGAGCCTGACCTCGCTGTTCCCGTTCCTGATCCTGCTGGCGGCGCTCGCCGGCCTGTTCGGCAC
This sequence comes from Methylobacterium sp. D53M, assembly GCF_053345625.1. Taxonomy (NCBI): domain Bacteria; kingdom Pseudomonadati; phylum Pseudomonadota; class Alphaproteobacteria; order Hyphomicrobiales; family Methylobacteriaceae; genus Methylobacterium; species Methylobacterium sp. D53M. The sequence continues at coordinate 105,131 of NZ_JBKFAL010000011.1, read as the reverse complement.
CCAGTCGCTCGCCGACGAGGCCGGGGTGCTGATCTTCGACGCGTGGCCGCGGGAGATCGCCAAGCCGATCGTCGGCGAGGTGCACCGGGTGCTCACCGAGCAGCGCAGCGGCGTGCTGACGCTCGGCGCGCTGTTCGCCCTGTACTTCTCCTCCTCGGGCGTCGAGAGCCTGCGGGTCGGGTTGAACCGGGCCTACGGCCTGCGCGAGAGCCGGCCCTGGTGGCTGACCCGCCTCGAATCGATCGGCTACGTGATCTGCGGCGCCTTCGCGATGCTGGCCTTCGCGCTGCTCGTGGTGCTGGGGCCGCTGATCTGGCGCAACGTCGTCCTGGTGGCGCCGGGCCTGGAACCCCTGAGCCTCACGGTGGCGATCGGGCGGATCGCTGTCACGGCCCTGCTGCTCGCCGTCGTGCTGGTCATCGCCCACAAGTTCGTCGCGGCCGGGCGGCGCTCGATCCTGTCGGTGCTGCCGGGGATCGGGGTGACCCTGCTCCTGTGGTTCTTCGCCGGCCTCGGCTTCGGCTACTACCTGGACCGGTTCTCCAACGCCTACGCGTCGACCTACGGGGGGCTGGCCACCGCGATGGTGTTCCTGGTCTTCCTCTACTGGCTCGCCGCCATGTTCCTATTCGGCGGCGAGATCAACGGCACGGTGATCGCCGCCCGCCGCACCCGCCTGCAGGCGAAGATGCTGGCGCGCCGGGCCGAGATGGAGGGCCGCCGGGCCGGGACGGGGTCCACGGGACCGGGCGCCTGACGCCTCTCGGCCCCCGCCTCGAGGCGGTGCGCCCGGCGGCGGCTCACGCCGCCAGCGCCAGCCCCTCGTCCTCCTCCGCCTGGGCCGCCATGAACTGCGCCCGGGCGAGTTCGGCGAAGCGGCCGCCCTCGGCCACCAGCTGGTCGAAGGTGCCGGCCTCGACGATCCGGCCCTCGTGGAACACCAGGATCCGGTCGGCGTCGCGGATCGTCGCGAGGCGGTGGGCGATCACGAAGGTGGTCCGCCCCTCCATCACGGTCTCCAGGGCGCCCTGGAGCTTGCGCTCGGTGGCGGCGTCCAGCGCCGAGGTCGCCTCGTCGAGGATCAGGATCGGCGGGTTCTTCAGGAGCGCCCGGGCGATCGAGAGCCGCTGGCGCTCGCCGCCCGAGAGCGACCGGCCGCGCTCGCCGATCACCGTGTCGAGCCCGTCGGCCTGACGCGCCATGAAGGCGCTGGCCTGGGCGCGCTCCAGCGCGTCGAGCATCTCGGCGTCGGTGGCGTCGGGGCAGCCGACCTGCAGGTTCTCGCGGATCGAGCGGGCGAACAGCATCGGCTCCTGGAACACCACGCCGATGTTGTGGCGCAGCGAGGCGAGGCCGACGTCGCGGATGTCCATGCCGTCGATCCGGATCGCGCCGGAGGCCGGGTCGAAGCTGCGGTGCAGGAGGCCGAGCGTCGTCGACTTGCCCGAGCCGGTGGTCCCGACCAGCGCGATCGTCTCGCCGGGCTTGGCGGTGAACGAGACCCCGTCGAGCGCCTGGCGCCTTCCGTCGTACGAGAAGGCGACGTCCTCGAAGGTGACCGCGCCCTCGAAGCGGGCGACCTGCCGGGCGTGCGGCCGGTCGGCCACCGCCGGGACGGTGTCGTAGATCTCGAAGAACTCGGCGATCTTCGGCGCCTGCTGGAACAGGCCGTTGACGAAGCCGACCACGTGGTCGAGCCGGGCCACGAAGGCGGTGGCGAGGCTCATGAAGGCCACGACCTCGCCCACCGTGGTCGTGCCGGCCTGGTAGAGCCAGATGCCGGTGACGAAGATCGCCGTCATGGTGATGGTCGCCGAGGCGCGGGTCGCCACGTTGGCGAGCGCCCACCAGGACAGGACCGGGATCTGCGCGGCGAGCAGGTTGGTGATGATGCCGCGCATCGCCTCCTTCTCGGCCTTGGCGCGGGTGAAGGACTGGATCACCGCGACGTTGCCGAGGGCGTCGGAGGCGTGGGCGGCCAGCCCCGAGTTGAACGCCTCGACCTGACCCTGGAGCGTCTCGGTCCGGCGCATCACGAAGGTGGTGAGCGCCGTGAAGGCCAGCACCAGCACCACCAGGATCGAGCCGAGCTGCCAGTTGATGAACAGGGTCATCGGCAGGAGCACGCCGAGCGAGACCAGGGCGACGAGGTGATCGCGGAAGAAGCCGAGCCACAGCCACGCCATGCCGTTCGTGCCCTCCAGCATCGCCTTCAGGACGCGGCCGGAATGGTTGGCCGAGTGGAAGGCGAGCGGCAGGTCGAGGACGTGCTCGAAGTAGCTCGCCATCGACGACAGGCGGTTGCGGTGCGCCAGCCGGTCGGCGTGGAGCGCGATGAACACGCCCGCCGCGATGGTGAAGAAGCCGAACGCCACCCAGGCGGCGAGCAGGGGCAGCATCGTGCCCATGGCGTCGCCGCCGCGCTTGAGATGGGTCAGCTGGTCGATGATCCGGCCCATCAGCAGGGGCTCGGCGAAGGCCGCGATCGCCAGGACCACGTTGGTGACGGCCAAGCCTATCGCCAGCCGCCGCTCCGCCTTCAGAAATCCCAGGACCCGCCCGTACAGACGAACCATCGTACCGCTCCGCCACCCCTGGCGCGGCCCGTGTGACCCGGGTCTCACGCCTTCACCGAGGAGGTCCGCGCGGCCGGCATGCGTGCCGGATCCGAGTCAAACCCCTCGTACGAAACGGGTATGCCAGCGCCTGCCTGAACGGGCGATGACGGGCCGATACAGGTTCGAAACAGTCGCCTTTACGGTTGCTTCAGCAAAGTTTCCCGAAGCTTAGCCCGGACCCGCCGCGTCCCGGACGCGCGGGCGGTGCCCGACGGCTCGGCGGCGTCGAGGCGGCGTTCGCGCCGTTCATGATCGACGGCGGCCGGCTGTCCGGACGACCGATTCGCCTCCCGCCGGCGAGGCCCCCTCCATGCCGGCCGACCGGCGGGGTGCCGCTACTTCGCGGTGAGGAGGGCCCAGTAGACCTTGTACTTCGAGCCCGGGGCGTAGGCGGTGGCGATCCCCATCCGGGTCGCCCCGGGCGCCAGCATGGTGGCGTCGTGGGGCGGGCTCTCGCGCCAGCCCGAGAAGGCCTCGGCCAGGGTGTGGTAGCCCGCCGAGAGGTTGGCGTTGACGCTCGCGTAGCCGAGCCGCTCGACGGCGGCCTTGACGGTCTGGGCCCGGCTCGGCCGGTCGGCGAGCGCCATGGCGGCCGCCTCGGCCTCGGCGAGGCGCTGCAGTTCGGGATCGACCGTCAGCGGCGGCGCGCCGCGGTTGCGACGGTAGGACGAGATCATGTCGCGGGCCGCCTCGACGTCGATATGCGCGCTGTTGCTGGCGAGCGGCAGGTAGATGCTCGGCAGCCCGGCGCTGCTCGGCGGCTGGGCGGCGCAGCCGCCGAGCAGCGCCGCCGCCAGCGCGGCCGGACCGACCATCCGGGCCCCGGTCCTGATCCGGGCGAGCCCGCGCCCCGCATGTCGACCGTCCCGATCGCGTCTCGTCACGTTTCACCCATCCCTGCGACGGCCCCACCGCCCAGCCGCCATATAGGGGCTGCCGCTCGGCCGCACATCGGACGGTTAGGGCTTCCTCAAAGGCCCTCCGTCTAAAATTGCACACCGATGACGGCCGCGCGTTCCCTGACCCCGGTGGATCCACCCCGCGACCGACCCGTCGGCGGGTGCGCGGACCCGTCGGCAGCGTCTGAGGCGGCGTCGGAGGCCGCGGCCGCGCGCGCCCTCCAGCGGACGATCCTTCGCCAGCAGGCCGGCCTGCTGGCGCGGCAGGAGCGTGCCCTGGCGGCCGCCGGGATGGGCCTCTGGTCCTGCCGCCTGCGCGACGGCGCCCTCGACTGGTCCGGGGGCGTCCACGACCTGTTCGGCGTCCCCCGGGGCGCGGCGCTGCACCGGCCCCGGATCCTGGACCTCTACGAGCCGACCTCGCGGCGCCTGCTGGAGGCGCTCCGGCACCGGGCGATCGCCGGGAGCGGCGCCTTCGTGCTCGACGCCGAGATCCAGGCCGGGGGCCGGCGGCGCTGGATCCGGATCCGCGCCGCGGTCGAGGCCGAGAACGGGCGCCCCGCCCGCCTGTTCGGAACCAAGCAGGACGTCACCGAGGAGATCGCCCGGCTGGCCGAGCTGAGCCGGCGCGCCGAGCGCGACCCGCTCACCGGGCTGGCGAACCGCCGCGGATTCGAGGCGCGGTTCGAGGCCGGGACGGACGGCGCCGGTCCGGATCCCCTCGCCGCCCTGCTGCTGATCGACCTCGACGGGTTCAAGCCGGTCAACGACGTCCACGGCCACGCGGCCGGCGACCTGTGCCTCCGGCGCTCGGCCGCGCGGCTCGCCGCCGTCTGCCGGGACGCGGCCCTCGTGGCCCGCATCGGCGGCGGCGAGTTCGCCGTGCTTCTGCGGGCGCCCGTCGACCCGCTCGCGCTGGTGGAGCGCGGCCGGCGCGTCGTCGCCGCCCTGAGCCGGCCGATCCCGTATCGCGGCCGGGAGTTGCGGATCGGCGCCTCCGTGGGGATCGCGGTGGGAGACGCCGCGGGGATGTCCAGCGGGCGCGGGGGCCGCGCCCGGCTGTTCGACCGGGCGGACGCGGCGCTCTACGCCGCCAAGGACGCGGGCGGGAACGCCGTCCGGATCGTCCTCGGCGGCGGCCGGTCAGGCACCGGCGCTGCGCAGCCCGCGGTCGCGCTGGGGGCGGGCTGATTCGCCGCCCTCGGGAACCGCGGCCGGCTGGATGAAGCGGCTGGCGATCTCGCCCATGGCGCTCTGCATCGTGTCGAGGCCCTGCACGGTGACGATGCTGGAGCCGGGCCCGAGCGGCGGGATGAAGCCCGCCTCCGAGAGGGTCGCGAACACCGAGAAGTTCAGGTCGGTCACCACCTTCTGGCCGAGGCTCACGTCGACGATCCAGACGAGCAGCTCGAATTCCAGGAACGGGTCGCCGATCTTCTTGAACACCACCCGGGGCGGGGGCTCCTTCAGGACGTCGGAATGGCCCTGCGCGCAGGCCGTGATCATCTCGGCGGCGCGCACCGGGTCCTGGTTGCGCAGGACGCTGACCGTGATGCTGACGCGCCCGGTCCGGTCGCCCCGCACCCGGTTCTTCACCACCCCGGAGATCAGGTTCGAGTTCGGCACGATCACGGCCGAGCGGTCGAAGGTCTGGATCTCGGTGGAGCGCACCGAGATCCGCTTCACGATGCCCTCGGAATCGCCGATCACCACTTGGTCGCCGACCCGGATCGGGCGCTCCCACAGGAGCAGCAGGCCGGAGACGAAGTTGTTGACGATCGACTGGAGGCCGAAACCGATACCGACCGACAGGGCGCCGGCCACGATGGTGAGCTTCTCCAGGCTCAGGCCGAGATACGAGAAGGCCAGCGCCAGCGCGATCAGGAAGCCGCAATAGCCCGCCACCGTGGTGATCGAGTTGCGCAGGCCCGCGTCGAGGTCGGTGGCCGGCAGGTAGGTGTTCTCCAGCCAGCGCTGCACCCCGCGGGTGATGAACACGCCGACCACCAGGATGCCGATCCCGAAGGCGATGCTGGAGAGCGAGATCGTGACGTCGCCGACCTTGAAGCCGAAGAAGGCCTGCCGGACCGACGAGACGATGTCGGTGGAGTCGAGCCCCCAGGGCGCCAGCACGAGGACCGCGGCCGCCAGGAACAGGATGAGCCGGGTCGCGCCGGTCGTCAGGACCGAGATCTGGTTGAGCGAGCGCTTGCGCAAGCCGGTATTGGCCTGGAGCGTGGTGGCGAGCCGCGTCTCGTCGCTGAGGGCGCGGCCGACGAAGATATCGACGCTCTGGACCAGCAGGTAGAGCAGCACGAGGACGGCCGCGTCCCAGATCAGCTGGTCGATCAGGAAGGCCGCGAAGGCCACGTAGCCCACCAGCGCGCCGAGCCCGATCAGCGCCACCGCGGCCCAGCCCAGGAGCCGCGCCGGCCCGCCGATGCCCGTCGTGGTCTTGGTCGGCACGTAGGGGCCGAAGCAGGCCTCCTCCTCCTGCTCGGTGTCGGCGAACCGGTGGAGGCCGACCGCGAGGATCAGCGCGGTGGCGACCGCCCCGATGCCCCGTGTGGCGATGGAGATCGGCAGGGCCGCCGAGATCCCGGAATTCAGGGCCTCGACGGACTTCACCACGGTGATCACCGTGGCGATGCCGACGGCGAGCCGGGTCAGGCGCGTGGCCGCCGCGTCGCTTACCGGGGCGGGCCGCCACGCCGGCTTCTCGGGGCTGAGCAGCCCGTCGCAGAGGGCCTCCACGAAGGCGATGAAGGCCAGCCCTCCGAGGATCGCGGCGGCGACCGGCAGGAGCCGGGACGGCAGCAGGTTGGTGGAATCGAGGGCGTAGTAGACCGCGTAGGATCCGGCCACCGCCGGCACCGTGCCGAGCAGGATCACCCGCCAGGCGGCGAGCATCACGGCGCGCCGCGACGGGTCGGTCTTGGTGGCATCCCGGCGGGCGCCCTTGGGGGCGATGTTGCGCCGGCCGAAATACAGCGCCACCGAGATCCCGAAGGCGAGCCCCAGGAACAGCAGGTTGGCGAGGTTGCCGTTGCGGGAAAACAGCAGCCCGATATCCGACACGGCGCTCTGCAGGGCGCGCGTGTCCCGGGGGACGTCGCCCATCACCTTGGTCCAGAGACCGGGGCCGACCAGCGGCTGGGAGCGCTGGAGCAGGTCGCGAGTGAACGATTCGCGGCGGCGATTCGAGACGCGGTCGACGATCTGGTCGCCCTGCACCACCAGGGAGCGGGCGAGGCGCTGGGTCTCGTCGATGCGGGTGACGGCGGCCTCGCGCTCGGCGCGCTCGGCGGCGACGTCGGCGCTCTCCTGGGTATCCTTGGGTTTCGGCCCGAGCTGGGCCAGGCGCTCGCGCGCGGCCTCCAGCGGCGCGTCGAGCCGGGTGACCAGGGTGCGGATCTCGTCGGTGACCGTCACGGCGCTGTCGCGGATGGCGGTGAGGTCGGCCACCGTCAGCTCCGTGTGGCCGAGCTGCTTCTCGCGGGCGTCGAGCTCGGTCTTGGCGGCGTCGAGCTTGGCCCGGACCTTCTTGAACTGCTCGGGAACCTCGGCCTTGGCGGCCGGCGGGGGCGCGGGCTTCGCTTCGGCGGGTTTCGCGTCGGGCGCCTTCGCGTCGGGCGCCTTGCCGTCCGCGGGCTTGGCGTCGGGCGCGGCCTTGGTGTCGGCGGACTTGTGATCGGCGGGCTTCTGATCGGAAGACTTGGCGGCGGGCGCCGGATCCTGGGCGAAGGCCGGCAGGGTCAGGGCCGCCGGGGTTGCGAACACCAGCGCGGCGAGCAGGGCGAGTGCGCGGGACGGGCGCGGCGCGCCCTCCGGCTTCCGGGTCCGCGCTGGGATACGATGCATGAGCAACCTCTCGTCGGGCGCGCGGCGGCCGGCCGGAGTCCGGCATCGGCGAATCGGCGGCGATCGGGGACCGGGCGGGCCTCCTGGCGGCCGGGCGCTCTGGGCGAGCAATAGGGCGAAACCGTGCCGCTGCCCACCCCGGGCCGGATCCCGCGCCGGGTCCCACCCCCGCGAGCCCGCTGTGGGTGCGTCCCCGGGGCTCATCCGGAAAAGCTTCACAAGGGTGTCACGCTGGGATTAGATGAACACCTGATGGACAGGGCCTTTTCGTTGCTACGCGAAAGGGCGCGGCCGGTGGCGATACCGGCCCGGCCCGGCCGCGTTCCGGATGCTACCGCATCGACCGGCGCCCCCGCGCGCCGGCCCGCCGCCCTGTTGTTCCCTCCGTCTCTCCCGTCGAGCCGTCGCTCCGCGCGCCGGCCCGTCCCGCATCGGCCCCGGGCCGGTTCGGACGGGCCGGCGGGGCGGCGGCATGGTCCCGCGCGTCCCATGCGCCAGAGCTAGTCCGAAGAGTCGCGCCGATGATGGATCTCCAAACCCTCGTCCTCAACGCGGATTATCGGCCGCTCTCGTACAATCCGCTCTCCCTCTGGTCGTGGAAGGACGCCTTCACTGCCCTGTTCCTCGACCGCGTCACCCTGGTGGCGAGCTACGACGTCGAGGCGCGCTCGCCCTCGCGCGCCCTGCGGGTGCCGAGCGTCGTGGCGCTGAAGAACTACGTGGCGCTGGCCCGCAGCCCGGCCTTCACCCGCTACAACATCTACCTGCGCGACGGTTTCAGCTGCCAGTATTGCGGCCTGCGGCTACCCTCGGGCGGCCTGACCTTCGACCACGTGGTGCCGCGCTCCCGGGGCGGCCTGTCGAGCTGGGAGAACGTCGTGGCGGCCTGCTCGCCCTGCAACCTGCGCAAGGCCAACCGCACGCCGGACGAGGCGGACATGCCGCTGATGACCGAGCCCCGGCGGCCGACGCGCTACGAGCTGCACCACCGGCAGCCCGAGTTCGACCACCGTCAGTACCATCACACCTGGCTCGACTACCTGTACTGGGACAGCGAGCTGGAGAGCTGAGGGCGGCGCGGAGGCCTCACCAGGCCGGCTCGCGGCGGGGCGGCTCGTTGTACATCGGGACGTTGTGGTTGCGCGGCAGGTAGCCCCGCACCAGGACGGGCGGGCGGACGGCGGGAACGGACGGCACCGGACTCCGGTATCGAACGCTGCGCGGCGGATGCGGGTCGCGCGGCCAATCCGCCGCGACGGCGGGGTCGAGGAGCGGGCCGGCACCGAGCAGCAGGACGGTGAGCCGGATGGTGCGTGCGTACTGCATGAACAGGCTCCCGCCGAAGCGCGGCATCAGAACTTGACGGCCGCGCCGGCCCGGACGGTGTTCAGGTTGACCTTGTGCCCGTCGAAACTGCTGAACAGCACGTACTGATACTCGGCGCGCAGTAGGATGTTCGGCGTGATCGCGTACTCGACGCCCGCTCCCGCCGCCACGCCGGCGGTGACCTTGGTCCTCGACTGCGTCTGGATCGAGGTGAACGGGGTCCCGTTGTAGGGCGCGCTCTGGTTGAAGCTCGTGTAGCCGTAATTGTTCACGTAGGTCGGCGTCCCGGCCAGAGTCGCGTTGTAGGCCGTCAGATTGAAGCCATAGTTCTGATAGCTCGTTGTATCGGCGACGCGCGCCCGACCGATGGCGATGCCGCCAGTGACATAGGGCAGGAAATTGCCCAGGGCGTAGCCGACCCGCGCGCGCAGCGTGCCATAATCGTTGACCCGCGTCGCCGTGGATCCACTCAGGCTCACGGTATCGTAGCTGCCGGCGGCCGACATTTGGGTCCGCGCAAGACCATCGCTCGACACGCCCATCCGGCCGAAATTCGTGTAGTCCCCCTCGATGCCGAAGACGAACTCGTCGAACTGAACGTTGTAGCCCGCGAAGGCGCCGAAACTCGTGTCGCCGACTCGCCGCGACGGCGGGCTGAGGAGCGTCGAGGCGTGGAAGTCGGACTCGCCCGTCGTGTTGTGCGAGTCCCGGTAGATCAGCGGTTGGAACGCGCCCTTGCTCCCCATGAGCGCGGAGGTGTAGCCGCCGTGGCCGCCGACATACACGCCGCTCCAGTCGACCACCGGGGCCGGGACCGGGTCGTAATCCGCGCCGCGCAGGTAATCGTAATCCAGATCCGCGGCGCGCGCGGTGTTCACGCCGCAGAGACCGAGAACCGCCAGCAGCGGGAAAGTGACGGTACGCATCGGGATCGTCCTGGGACGGAAGAGACGGACGGCGGATCGAGCCTCGACACGGTGATACGCCGGTAACCTTAATTCTCCGTTGCTCGACTGTGAAAGGTACGTCTCGATCCGGGGATGCCAGTCCCGGGACGTCGTGGCGGTTATTGGGTCGGCCAAGGACGGGCTGAGGACAGGCCGAGAACCGAGCCTGTCGCGACGGGGCGCCGAAACGCGAGACGGCGCGGAGACCCTCCGCGCCGTCGTCGTCCGTCAGGGGAATCGCGGTCGAGGCGCGATCAGTACTTGCGCACCAGCGGGCCGGGGACCGGCTCCGGCATCAACGGCGGCAGCGGGGCCGCCACGAAGCCGCCGAGGTAGTAGCGCAGGCCGATCTTCACGTCGTGCGCCTCGATGTCCTTGATCTTGATCGCCTGCAGGCTGCCGGTGCAGCACGGGACGAAGCCCGGGCCGGTCTCGGCCTTGCCGAGGTTCAGGTAGCGGTAGGCGAGTTCGATCTTCAGCGCGTCGGTCACGTTGTAGGCGAGACCGGCGTGGAGCGCCCAGGCGAAGCTGCCGGTGGTCTTGTCCTTGTAGAACTTGCTGCCGCTGTTGGTGTTGTAGACCGGATTGCCGTTCGGGTCGTAGACCGGGGCGTACGGGATGCAGCCGCAGCCGGCATTGGTGTAATCGTACGCGTAGGTCGGGCTGGTGAACTGCTGGTTGGTCGAGTAGCTCGAGACGTGATTGAACGCGTAGCCGACGCCGCCGCCGATGAACGGCGTGATGCCGTACCACGTGCCGAGGTCGAAATACGCGTTGGCCAGCACCACTGCGGAGTCGAAGTTGCCGCTCGACTTGTTCACGCCGTACGACCCGAGCCCGTTGTCGAAATCCGGGCCCTTGTAGTACTCGCTGCCGCGCAGGCCGGTGGAGTAGCGGTACTCACCGGTGATGTCGCCGCGCAGGAACGGGGTGAACTGGTAGCCGACGCCGACGCCCGCGAAACCGCCGCCGCCGACCGCGTTGCCGAAGGCGCGGTTGGACTCGGCGTAGCCGGTGTAGTCGTAGGCGTCGCTGTAGCGCGGACGGGTGTAGATGCTCGCGCCCACGTCGCCGCGCAGGTACCAGCCGCCGCCGACCTCGATCGGGGGGGGCGGCGGGGGCGGGGGCGGCGGCAGCATCAGATCCGCGGCCGCGGCGAGGCAGGGCGCACCGACGCTCGCCGCGAGCGTCAGGCTACGCACCAAAGCGTTCAGCTTGGAGCGGGCCATGAGGATTCCTTCACTGGACTCGTGAGCCGGACGCGCGGCGCGCGGTCCCGGGGTACGAGGGCAGGATGGAAGGAACGTCTTAAATCCGGCTTAACGTTAAATGTTAGGCTTGCGCATCCGTTGCCGAACTGTCGAAACGGATATCCGGGCGAGACTTGCTTGTTTCGGCTGCGCCGCGCCGCCGGGGTCGGCGCAGTTCTTCTGTGGGGGCCGGACGGCGCGGGGGCTGAGGCCGCATGGGACCCGACGACGTGCGCATCCTGGCGCTGATGCTGCCCGAGGCGGTGGCGGGCGCCCACAGCGGCAACCCGGATTTCCGGGTCGGCGGCCGGGTCTTCGTGACCCTCTGGGTCGAGGAGGCGCGGGTCGTGCTGCGCCTCGCGCCCGCCGATCAGGCCGCCCTCTGCGAGGCCGAGCCGGACCTGTTCGCGCCGCTCGACGGCGCCTGGGGGCGGCGGGGCTGGACCAATCTCGACCTCGACCCGTGCGCGGAGGAGATTCTGCGGGCGGCGCTGCTGGCGGCGTGGCGGATGACCGCACCCGCGGAGCTGCGCGCCGCCTACGCCGATCTGGGCTGACTCGGGCTGCCCCCTTCGGAGTCGAGCCGCGCCCCTCCGGGGCTCCGGCCTCAGGCCGCCGCGCGGGTGACGGCGTCGACCACCTCGTCGACCACCGCGTTGACGAGGCCGCGGTCGTCGCCCTCGGCCATGACGCGGATCACCGGCTCGGTGCCCGACGGGCGGATCACGAGGCGGCCGGCATTGCCGAGCCGCTCGCGGGCGTGCTCGATGGCGCTGACCACGCTGTCCTCGCGCAGGGGCTCGCCGCTCCGGTAGCGGACGTTCTTGAGGATCTGCGGCAGCGGGTCGAAGCAGTGGCAGACCTCGCTCACGGGCCGGTTCTGCCGCTGCACCACGCTCAGCAGCTGCAGGGCGGCCACGAGGCCGTCGCCGGTGGTCGTGTAGTCCGACATGATGATGTGGCCGGACTGCTCGCCGCCGAGGTTGTAGCCGTGCGCCCGCATGTGCTCGAGGACGTAGCGGTCCCCCACCGCCGTGCGGGCCAGGGTCAGGCCGAGACCGCCGAGGAAGCGCTCCAGGCCGAGATTCGACATGATCGTCGCCACCACGCCCGGCTGCGTCAGGCGCTCGTCCTCCTTCCAGGAGCGCGCTACGACGGCCATGAGCTGGTCGCCGTCGACCACCTGGCCCTTCTCGTCCACGATCAGCACCCGGTCGGCGTCGCCGTCCAGCGCGATGCCGATATCGGCCCGGCGCTCGCGCACCATGTCGATCAGGGCCGCGGGCGCGGTCGAGCCGACATCCCGGTTGATGTTGAACCCGTCCGGCTCGGTGCCGATGGCGATCACCTCGGCGCCGAGCTCCCACAGGGTCTCGGGGGCGACCCGGTAGGCCGCGCCGTTGGCGCAGTCGACCACGACCCGCAGCCCGTCCAGCGTCACCTGCCGCGGCAGGGTCCGCTTGGCGAACTCGATGTAGCGGGCGTGCACGCTCTCGATGCGCTTGGCCCGGCCGAGGTCGTTCGAGCCGGAGAGGCGCTTGTGCATGTCGGCGTCGATCAGCCCCTCGATCTCGTGCTCGATCGCGTCGTTGAGCTTGAAGCCGTCGGGCCCGAACAGCTTGATGCCGTTGTCCTCGAACGGGTTGTGCGAGGCCGAGATCATCACGCCGAGATCGGCCCGCATCGAGCGGGTCAGCATCGCCACGGCCGGCGTCGGCACCGGCCCGAGCAGGAGCACGTCCATGCCCACCGAGGTGAAGCCGGCGACGAGCGCGGTCTCGATCATGTAGCCCGAGAGGCGGGTGTCCTTGCCGATCACCACCCGGTGGCGGTGGTCGCCGCGCTGGAACACGAGGCCGGCGGCCTGACCGACCTTGAGGGCGAGCTCCGGCGTGATCACGCCGTTGGCCCGGCCCCGGATGCCGTCGGTTCCGAAATACTTGCGCACCATCACGTCTCCGGCGCCCGGTCTCGCGGACCCGGCACAGCTTAGCAGATTATCGCGCCCGCCGGCGGCTCACCGGCCGGCAGAGTCAACGGGGTGCTCCCCGACAAAGGCGGTCGAAATGGGGCGCCCGGCGCGCTGCAGGAGCCGCGGCGCCGAGGCCGAGACCAGCGCGAGGCCCGAGACGGTCAGCAGGCCGAGCACGAGCCGGCGGAAGGCGATCTCGCTGAGGCCGAGATAGATCCGGGTGCCGAGCAGCGTCGGGATCAGCATCGCCGGCAGGACCACCGCCAGGATCGGCAGCGTCGCCCGGGTGACGAGCCCCGCGGCGAGGTAGGTCGCCAGGGTGACGCTGAGCATCGCGAGGTTGAAGTTCTGGATCACAGAGCGCTGCACGTCGCGCTCGTAGCGGCGCAGGGTGCACCAGAGGGTCGGCAGCACGCCCGTGAAGCCGCCGAGCCCGCCCATCATCCCGCCGCCGAGGCCCACCGCGGCGTCGGCGAGCCGGCCGCCGGCCGCGATCCGCGGCAGGTTCCGGGCGAACAGCATGGTCGGGCACCAGACCATCAGCAGGAGGCCGAGGAGCGTCTTGAACCAGTCGGCGTCGAGCCGCGGCAGCAGGAGGACGCCGAGGGGGATGCCGGCGAGGCCGCCGAGGACGAAGGGCGCGAGGCGCCTGGTCTCGAACCCGCGCCGGACCGAGACTGCCGCGATGACTTGGCCTGTGAAGGCGCCGGAGACGGCCAGCACGGCGGCGAGCTGCGGGTCGATCACCCAGGCCCAGAACGACAGGGCCGTGAGGCCGAAGCCGAAGCCCGACAGGCCCTGGACGAAGCCGGCGACGACGGCGCCGAGGGCGACGACGAGATAGGTCGAGACCGGCATCGGGGCTTCTGGATGCGCTGCGGCGATGAACCCTGTGTTTCCGATTCGACGCGACAGGCCGAGGCTCCGGCCGAGCTTGACGCGGCGATACGCCGACATGGGAAGCGGTTTGTCACGGAGCACGCGATGGGCCGCCCCGCTCAGCGGGACTGGGTCAGGGATCCGGTCTGCCCGGAGAAGGCGCGACCGAGCTACACGTCGACGATGTGCTCGATCCTGGGACTTCTCATACGGTTTCCGGCTGAATGCTTCGGTCTGCGCAGCCTGTTCCGTCATCGCGAGCGCAGCGAAGCGACCCAGGGCTTCGCGCGCGACCCGAGCGTGGCGCTGCTGGATCGCTTCGCTGCGCTCGCGATGACGGCACCGATCTGATCAAGCGGAAACCGCATCACCCCTCACCCCAACCCTCTCCCGCCCGGGATTGGGGGGCCGTCGCGCTCTGCCCCCCAGCGGCGGTGCCCGGCGGAGCGGTGCGAACATCGTAGCCCAATACGGGGGATTGGTGCGTTCGGCACCGGGCCTCCCCGTCCACGAAAAAGGGCGCCTCGCGGCGCCCCCTTCGATCGTCCTCTCGAGGCCTCAGGCCTGCGGCTGCGGCTCCAGGCCGCCGTCGCTCTCCTTCGGCCGGCCGCGGCCCGCCGAGGGGACCGAGGAGCCCCGGGCCGGGGTCGGCGGCACGTCGCCGCCGTCGCGGATCGGGGGCTGGCCCTTGAGCAGGTTGCGGATCTCCTCGCCCGAGAGGGTCTCGTACTCGAGGAGCCCCTGGGCCAGGGCTTCCAGGTCGTCCTTGTGCTCGGCCAGGATGCGGCGCGCCTCCTCCAGGCCGGTCTCCACGAGGCGGCGGACCTCGGCGTCGATCTTCTGGGCGGTCGACTCGGAGACCGATTGCTGCCGGCCCATCGACATGCCGAGGAAGACCTCGTCATTGTTGTCGCCGTACGCGACGGTGCCGAGCTCGGGGCTGAAGCCCCAGCGGGTCACCATCATCTTGGCGAGCCGCGTCGCCTGCTCGATGTCCGACTGCGCGCCCGAGGTCACCTTCTCGCGCCCGAAGATCATCTCCTCGGCGATGCGGCCGCCCATCATGATCGCCAGCCGCGAGGTCATCTGCTCGAAGCTCATGGAGAGCTTGTCGCGCTCGGGCAGCTGCATGACCATGCCCAGCGCCCGACCGCGCGGGATGATGGTCGCCTTGTGCACCGGGTCGGTGGCCGGGACGTTCAGCGCCACAATGGCGTGGCCGCCCTCGTGGTAGGCGGTGAGCCGCTTCTCGTCCTCGGTCATGACCAGGGTGCGTCGCTCGGCGCCCATCATGACCTTGTCCTTGGCGTCCTCGAACTCGTGCATCGTGACGATGCGCTTGCCGCGGCGGGCCGCCAGCAGGGCCGATTCGTTGACGAGGTTCATCAGGTCGGCGCCCGAGAAGCCCGGGGTGCCGCGCGCGATGGTCTTCAGGTCGACGTCGGGGGCCAGCGGCACCTTGCGGACGTGGACGCGCAGGATGCGCTCGCGGCCGGTGACGTCCGGGTTCGGCACCATGATCTGGCGGTCGAAGCGGCCGGGACGCAGCAGCGCCGGGTCGAGCACGTCGGGGCGGTTGGTCGCCGCGATGATGATGACGCCCTCGTTGGCCTCGAACCCGTCCATCTCCACGAGGAGCTGGTTGAGGGTCTGCTCGCGCTCGTCGTTGCCGCCGCCGAGGCCGGCGCCGCGGTGGCGGCCGACCGCGTCGATCTCGTCGATGAAGATGATGCAGGGCGCGTTCTTCTTGGCCTGCTCGAACATGTCGCGCACGCGGCTGGCGCCGACGCCCACGAACATCTCGACGAAGTCCGAACCCGAGATGGTGAAGAACGGCACGTTGGCTTCGCCCGCGACCGCCCGGGCGATCAGGGTCTTACCGGTGCCGGGCGGGCCGACGAGCAGCACGCCGCGCGGGATCCGGCCGCCGAGCCGCTGGAACTTCTGCGGGTCGCGCAGGAACTCGACGATCTCCTGCAGGTCCTCCTTGGCCTCCTCGACGCCGGCGACGTCGTCGAACGACACCCGGCCGTGGGCCTCGTTCAGGAGCTTGGCCTTCGACTTGCCGAAGCCCATGGCGCGGCCGGCGCCGGACTGCATCTGGCGCGAGAGGAAGATCCAGGCGCCGATGAAGACGAGGATCGGCAGCCAGCTCACGAGGAGCTGGATGAACCAGGGGGTGTTGTCGGACGGCGGGCGGGCGGTGATCTGCACGCCCTTGCCCTGGAGCTTGGAGACCAGGCTCGGGTCGTTGGGCGCGTAGCTCGTGAAGTTGCCGCCGCCCACGTAGGTGCCGGACACGTCCTGCCCGGAGATCACCACCGACTGGATCTTGCCGGCATCGGCGTCGTTCAGGAGCTGGCTGTAGGCGATCTCGCTGCCGCCGCCCCGGTGCCCCGGGTTCTGGAACAGGGTGACCAGGGCCAGCACCAGCAGGAAGATGACGACCCACAAGGCAAAGTTGCGAAAATTCGGGTTCATCGATCAATCCCTGGCGCGTGCGACCCCCAGGACGGACCCGCCACGCGGCTATTCCGGTCCATCCGTGCACACTCCGCCAATGTAGGCGGGGGGCTCTCCCTTGCCAAGTAAGTCGGGAGACCCTGCGGCGAGGGCAGCACCTGCGGGCCCGTGCCGGCGCGGCGGCGCTGTGGCGAGGCTCACGCCCCCGCCCGCGTCGGCGGCGACGAGGATCCCCGCGAGGGTGCGGCGGACCGGCTCCCGGCGGCGCAGGGCCGGCAGGAGCGAATCGAGGACGAGGGCCTCGAGGCGCTCGAGGCGGCGCGGCGCCGCGCCGGCCCGGGCCAGGGCGAGATCCAGGCAGCGCAGGGCCACGGCGTCCGGCAGGGCCGCCAGGGCGCGCCCGTCGAGGCGCAGGCCCGCGCCCGTCTCCGGCCCGGGTCGCAGCGCCCCGTCGAGGGCCCGCTCGGCCGCGCCCCGGAGCGCGGCCTCGTCGCGGGCGGCGCGCTCGGCGAGCCGGGCGAGGCGCGCCCGGGTCAGGCCCTCGCGCTCCAGGGCCGGCCAGGCCGCCCGCAGGCGGCCGCGGGCGAAGCGCGGATCGCCGTTGGCGGGATCGCGCAGATACCCGATGCCGCGCGCCGCGCACCACGCCTCCAGGCTCGCCTTCGGCAGGTGCAGGAACGGGCGCCCGAGGGCGAGGCCGGGACCGAGGTCCCGCTCGGCGCGCATGCCGGCCAGCCCCGCGGGGCCGCTGCCGGCCGCGAGCCGGATCAGCACCGTCTCGGCCTGGTCATCCCGCGTGTGGCCCGTCAGCACGAGCCCGGCGCCGACCGCCCCGGCATGGGCGGCGAGGAGTGCGTAGCGGGCGGTGCGGGCCGCGTCCTGCAGGCCGGTGCCGGGCTTCGTGCCCGTCCAGGTCAGGGTCGCGTGGGGCAGGTCCAGCGCCCGGGCGGCGCGGCCGACGCCCTCGGCCTCCGCGCCGGATTCCGGCCGCAGGCCGTGATCGACGGTCGCCACGCGCAGGGACGCGCCGGTCGCGTCGCGCAGGCGCGCGGCGGCGTGCATCAGGGCGCTCGAATCGGGACCGCCCGAGACGGCGAGGAGCACGCCCCGCCCGCCGCGCGCGGCCCGGTCGAGCCAGGGACGGAGGGCGCCGAGGACCGGGTCGCCCGAGTCGCCCGAGCCGCTCAGAGCGCCCGAGACGCTCAGGCGCCGCAGCGGGCGCGCTTCTGCTCGCGGGCGACGCCCTGGCGGACGCCGGTGCCGGCATTCGGGAACTTCCGGTCCAGCTCGGCCAGGGTCGCGCAGGCCTGCTCGCGGGCGCCGAGCGCGTTGAGCGTGACGCCGAGCTTCAGCATCGCGTCGGGGGCCTGGGCGGAGCGGGCGTAGTCGGTGGAGACCTTCAGGAACTGCTCGGCGGCCTCGCGGTTGCGGCCGCGGGCGAGGTAGCTCTCGCCGAGCCAGTAGGTCGCGCCGGCGACCCGGTTGTCGCGCGGGTGCGACTGGATGAACTGGCGCAGGCCCATCTCGGCCTGCTCGTACTGCTTGGCGCGGTACAGCTCGACCGCGGCGTCGAAATCGGCGGCCGGATCGCCGGTCCGGGTCGCCGCCACGCTCTCGGAGGGCCGCGCCGGGATCGCCCCGGTCCGGGCCGGCGGCCGCAGGTCCACGGGCTCGTCGTAGCCGGAGGTCCCGGCCTCCGCGTCGTCCTCGCCGGACTCGTTGAGCGCGCCCTGGGGCAGGCGCTGCGGCCGGGGCGCCGCCTCGGCGGCCTCCTCGGCCTCGCGGGGCGGCAGCGGCGCGGAGGGCTGCGTGCTGCCGAGCTGCATCGGGGCGCCCGGGGCGCCGGGGGCCTGCGACGGGTCGAAGGCGTCGCCGCGCTTCCCGGGGCGGCCGGCGCCCGGATTGCCGCCGTTGACGGGCCCCGACGGCGCGGGCGCGGCCGAGGGCTTGCCGCCCTTGCCCTCGTTCAGGCGGTACTCGACGTCCTCCTGGAACTTGCGCAGCTGCTCCTTGAGCTGGCGGTTCTCGTACTGGAGGGTCTCGATCTGCCCGGCCATCATCCGGGACTGGTTCTCGATGCGGCCGAGGCGCACCACCAGTTCCGAGGCGTCCTGCGCGGCGGCCGGGTGGCCGAGGAGCACGGCACCGACGGCGGTGGCGAGGGCGAGGCGGGTGCGAAGGCGGGCGGGCATGGTACGGCTGCGGTCCGGTGTCGGCGCGAGGCCCTATCAGATGCGCCGCACCGCGGCAAAACTGCGGCGCGGGTCGAAGGAGTGATCGAAGGCCGTGATCGAGAGCATCGATCGGAGGCGGCGGCCGAGAGCCGCCTCCGGGGTCGTTCGCGCGGCGGCCTACGCGCCGGCGCCGCGGTCGAGGACGATCACCGCGCGGCGGTTCTGCGACCAGCAGGAGATGTCGTTGCACACCGCCACCGGCCGCTCCTTGCCGTACGACACGGTCCGCATCCGGCTCGCCGCGATGCCGCGGGTGGCGAGGTAGTCGTTCACCGCCTGGGCCCGGCGGGCGCCGAGGGAGAAGTTGTACTCGCGGGTGCCGCGCTCGTCGGCGTGGCCCTCGATGATGAAGGTGTAGCGCGGGTAGCGCTGCAGCCACGCGGCCTGCTTGTCGAGGGTCGCGGTCGCGGTCGGCGTCAGGTCGGTGGAGTCCGACTCGAAGAAGACCCGGTCGCCGATATTGACGACGAAGTCCTGCGCGCTGCCCGGGGTGGCGGCGCCCGCCCCGAAGGCGGAGGCGTCGGCGAGGTCCTTGTCGTTGCTGCAGGCGCCCAGGCCGAGGGCGGCGACGAGCGCGAGGCCGAGGGCGGCGGCGCGGAAACGCTGGGGCATGGTCTGAAAAACTCCTCGAGCGGTGCCGAAGGCCGGCTGCTGGTCTTCGAGGCGGGTCCGCGTAATCCTGGCGCCGTTGGTAGGCGGGGTTGGTTAAGCGACGGTTCCGCCGGGCGGCGCGGGGGCGTGGTGACGGTCCGCACCGATCGACGGCGTGCGCTGACGCACCCGGACGCGCCCGGAATGCGGCGGCGGCGGGGCGGCGGGCCGCGACGCGCCATTTCGGCCGCCCCGGTTGCGGCGCTGCAACAGCGCCGGGCCTCCGCCGGTAACGGTCGCGGGCCAGTCTTTAAGAGATCCTCAACCCTATCGGCCCCTTATCGGCGGGCCGAAGACCGGACCTCCCGCATGCGCCCCGCCCAGAGCGTCCTCATCGTCGAGGACAGCTACCTGCTCCTCGAGATCGTCGCGAGCCTGTGCGAGACGCACGGCATCCGGGTGATCGAAGCCTCGACGGGCGAGGCCGCGCTGACCGTCCTGCGCGACCGGGGCGCGGCGATCGACTGGCTGTTCACCGACATCCACCTGCCCGGGCTGATCGACGGCTGGACGGTGGCCCACGCCTTCCGGGCGATCCATCCGGACCGGCCGGTGGTCTACACCTCGACGGACACGCACGGCCGCAGCGGCGTGCCGGGCAGCCTGTTCCTGCGCAAGCCCTTCCAGATGCAGGAGGTCAACCGCCTGGTCCGGATGATGGTCGAGGGCCTGGGCGAGGCCGGCTCCGAGAGCCGGCTCTGCGCGGCGGGCTGAGCACGGACCCTTCCGAGCGGGATTGTCGTCGCGCGCGCCGCGAAGCGACCCGGGACGCCGCGGCGCCCGGAGGCGGCCTCAGCCGCCCCGGAACAGTGCGACGATCTCCGGCGCGGCGAGCCACGCCTCGACCCGCGGGCAGGCGAGATCCCCGGGGGGCATCGCGTCGTAGAGGGCGAAGCTCGCCGCGACGAAGCCCGGCAGGTCGTAGAGCACCGGGAAGTCGTCGCCCCGCGGCTTGGTCTTGAACAGGTACGAGCCGGTCAGGCCGAAATGCTCGGCGATGGGCGGGTAGATCGGCCAGACCACGTCCTGGGCCAGCTCGTCGCCGAGGTAATCCTCGATCTCCACGGGCTCGGGCGTGAGCCCGTTCTCCTGCAGCAGCCGCCTCGCGATGTCGCCGAGGACGTGGACCTTGGGATGGTTCATCAGGTGCATGAAGGCGCCGCGGCGCGCCCAGCGGGTCACCTCGCGCTCCAGCCCGAAACCCAGTGCGTCGGCCGCGCCGACGAGTTCGCGCACCGCCGGGTCCCAGTGGTCGAGGTAGCCCAGGCGGGCGAACACGTCCTCGCGGAACAGGGCGGCCGTGCGGCCGGCATCGAGGCCGAGCCGGTGGGCGGTGACGACGATCGCCGAGTGGTACTGGCCCAGCGGCGACGGCGTCAGCTTCAGCGCGGCGAGGTCCGAGGCCTGCCCGACATAGACCATGTCCGGGTGGAAGGCCGAGAACACGATCGACGGGAACAGCTTGAGCCGCGGGTCGGCCGCGCGCAGAGTGGCGACGTCGCCGCCCGGGATCAGCCCGGCCGGGAAGGCCTGCGAGAAGACGTGGTCGTGGGCGCGCAGGGTCCGGATCAAGCCGTCGACATGGCCGTGGTCGCGCTTCAGCGAGCCCATGGGCAGGTAGCGGACCGGGCTCTTCGGCGCGAGCAGGCGCATGGCCCGGGCGATGCCCCGGGCCTGGCAATTGCCCAGCACCGCGATGCTCGGCCCGTCACGGGTCGTGGCGGTGCGGGCGCGGTTCCGCCATGGTGTCGCCCAGGTGGGGGCCCAACGGGTAGGCGTCCAATCGGGCGCCGAGCGGGTGAACGCGCTGCGGGCGCGCCGGGGCAGGTCGTTCAGGGCCACGTCGCGTGCCGGTGTCAGCGGACGGAACAGCGCCCCCGAGGGCCTGCCGCCGTCGTGAAGAAGAGGGTTCGAAGATGGCGTTGAATCCGTATACGGGTCTACCGGCCGAGCGATTCTGGCGCAAGGTCGTCACCAACGTGCCGCCCTTCGCGGTCAATCCGCACCCGAAGGACACGTTCGTGATCGGGCCGACCGACAAGGTCGCCACCGGCGGCTCGTGCTTCGCCCAGCGGGTGGCCGAGGCGGTGCGCGGCGCCGGGTTCAACTACTACCTGACCGAGCCGCCGACCCCCGGCATGAGCGCCGAGGAGGCCAATGCCCGCCAGTTCGGCACGTTCTCGGCGCGCTACGGCAATCTCTACTACACGCGCCAGTTCGTGCAGCTGTTCGACCGGGCCTACGGCACGTTCGAGCCGGAGCTGAAGGCGTGGCTGCGCGACGACGGCCGCTACGTCGACCCGTTCCGCCCGACCGTCGAGCCGGCGGGCTTCGCCAGCGAGGCCGAGGTGGTCGCGGCGCGCGACGCGCACCTCGCCGAGGTGCGCCGCCTGTTCGAGACGCTCGACGTGTTCGTGCTGACGCTCGGCCTCACCGAGGGCTGGCGCTGGCGGGCCGACGGCGCGGCGCTGCCGCTCGCCCCCGGCGTCGCGGGCGGCACGTTCGACCCCGCGCTCTACGAGTGCGTGAATGCCGGCGCGGGCGAGGTTCTGGGCGACCTCAACGGCTTCCTCGACCGGCTCTGGAGCGTGAACCCGAAGGCGCGGGTGATCTTCACGGTCTCGCCGGTGCCGATGATCGCCACCTACATGGACCGGCACGTGATGGAGTCGAACAGCTACTCCAAGTCGGTGCTGCGGGTGGCGGCCGGCGAGGTGGTCGGCCGCGGCGACCCGCGGGCGGTCTACTTCCCCGCCTACGACATCGTCACGAGCAACGTGAATGCCGGGCGCTACTACAACGAGGACCAGCGCACCATCAACGACGCGGGCGTGCGCCACGTCATGCGCCTGTTCCTGGCGACCTTCGCCCGCGACCGGGTCTCGCCGGCGCCGACCCACGCCCCCGTCGACCTCGCGGCCGAGTTCGAGGGCAATGCCGGCGTGATCTGCGACGAGGAGGAGATCGAGCGCAGCGTGGCGTGACGGGGGGCCGAGATCGTTACCGGAGCGGCCGCGGCCATCGGGCGGCCTGCATCGTCTTCACGAGCGTAGCGAAGTGACCCAGGGCGACGCGACATCGACAGTCGTGGCGCTGCCTGGATTGCTTCGCTCAGCTCGCAAAGACGGCAGCGCTCCGAAGATCCCGCCGGGCAAACGCTCGAGCCCTTCGCGACCGTCACGGCGGCCGGGGCGATCCCGCGTTTGCCTCCAGCCCGGCCTTTCGGGCAAGCTCGGCCGCCCGGGCGCTCGCGCCTATCGGAGACGAACCCCTTGAGCCTGCCCCCGCCCCGCCGCGCCGACCACGACATCGATCCGGTCTTCGTGAAGCGGCACTCGCCCCGCGCCTTCACGGGCGAAGCCGTGCCCGAATCCGAGCTGATGCGGATGATCGAGGCGGCGCGCTGGTCGCCCTCCGCCTACAACTCGCAGCCCTGGCGCTTCCTCTACGCGCTCCGGGGCGACGCCCACTGGGACACGTTCTTCGACCTGCTGGTGCCCGGCAATCAGAAATGGGTGTCCGGCACCGGCGCGATCCTGTTCCTGGTCTCGAACGGGTTCATGAAGGTCGGCGACGAGCTGAAGCCCTCCTACAGCCACTCCTTCGACGCCGGTACCGCCTCGCTGGCCTTCCAGCTCCAGGCGATCCACCAGGGCTGGCACGCCCACGGCATGGTCGGGTTCGACCACGTCCGCGCGCCCGCGGTGCTGCGTCTGCCCGAGAATCACCGGATCGAGGCCGCCTTCGCGGTCGGCCGCAAGACGCCCGAGGCGGACCTCACCGAGGAGCAGCGGCCCCGCGAGACTCCGAACGGCCGCCGGCCGATCACCGACTTCACCATCGCGGGACCGTTCCCGCAGGCCGCCGGCTGAGGCGGGCCGGAACCCGCTCGGACGGCCGGGGATTGGCTCCGCATCGCGACGCCGTCGCAGGTCCGTGGGCGCAGGCCCACGGGCTCGACCCGGGCCGGCAGGGGGCCGCCGCCGCGCGCCTCCTGTCCGCCCTCCGACGCTTCGGGAGCTGGCTCATGGACCCGTCCGACACCGCTGCGTCCGACCCGTTCCGGGACGACGGGCCGTTCGACCCCGTCCGCGGGCTGCAGGCCGTCGCCGACCGCCACGGGGTCAGCCCGGACGCGGTGCGCCATCTGGTCCGGGCCCTCGAGCGCGGCCACGGCACGATGGCGCAGTTCGACCATCCCGATCTCGGCGGGATGGGGCAGTGGTTTTCCGGCGGGATGGTGATGGTCGGCCGGATGTTCGACGACGCGCTGAAGGCGCGGGTCGACGCGCTCTGCACCGAGCTGGCCGGCGCGCTCCCCGCGGGGGGCTTCTCGGAGGCCGCGCCCGCGGCGCGCCGCGGCGGCGGCGAGTGGTGGCCGGCCGGCCTCGGGGATCCGGCCAGCACCGGCGCGCAGGACGGGCTGCGCTACGCCTATTTCCCGGACAGCAGGCGGCTCGCCGTCGACGCGGGGTCCGGGGTCGCGCTGTACGATACCGGCGAGCACCGCATCACCGGCGTTTCCCAGGCGAACGGCAGCCTCGGCTTCACGGGACCGTCCGGGGCCGTCGCCCTCGACCGCCTGCGCCGGATCGAGGCGGAGGTCGCGGCGCCGCGCCAAGCGGACCCGGGCCGAGCGGACCCGGCCGAGATCCCGGCGAAGGCCGCCCCCGCCGCTTCGCCGGCCGCTGCGGCTGCCCCTTCGGCGGCCCCGGACCGGTCGTCTCCGGACGCGATCCTCGCGACCATCGAGCGGCTGGCCGACCTGCACGCGCGCGGCGTGCTCACCGACGCGGAGTTCGCGACCAAGAAGACGGAGCTGCTAGCACGGCTGTGAGGGGCGCCCGGCCGCCGCACCCTGCGCCCCGTCCTGAGGCGCGGAGGCCTCGCGGGATGCGGGCGCGGATCGGACCTGGCGGGTCCGGACGGCCTCAGGCGATGCCGACGCGCAGCAGGTCGTGGACGTGCACGATGCCGACCGGCCGGCCGTCGGTGACGGCGAAGACCGCCGTGATCAGCCGGCGGTTCATCAGTTCCAGCGCGGCCTGGGCCAGCTTGTGCGGCTCCACGGTCACCGGGTCGCGGGTCATGACGGTCGAGACCGGCGTGTCGAGGAGCGCCGGACCCATGTGGCGGCGCAGGTCGCCGTCCGTGACGATGCCGACGAGGCGGCCGGCCGCGTCCGTGACGCCGACGCAGCCGTAGCGCCGCGCCGCGATCTCGATCATCACCTCGGACATGAGGGCGGTCTCGTGCACCAGCGGCATGTCCTGGGGCCCGTGCATCACCTGCTGCACGGTCCTGAGGCGGGCCGCGAGGGTGCCGCCCGGATGCAGGGTGTGGAAGCGCGCCGAGGTGAAGCCGCGCCGCTCCAGGAGCGCCACCGCCAGGGCGTCGCCCAGCGCCAGCTGGATCAGGCTGGAGGAGGTCGGCGCGAGGTCGTGCGGGCAGGATTCCCGCACGCGGGGCAGTTCCAGCAGCACGTCGGCGGCCTTGCCCAGGGTGCTCTCGCCGTTGCGGGTAATCGCCACCAGGGGGATCGAGAACCGGCGGCTGAAGCCGACGAGGTCGGACAGTTCCGCGGTCTCCCCCGACCACGACAGCGCGATGATGACGTCGTCCCGGGCGATCATCCCGAGGTCGCCGTGGCTCGCCTCGGTCGGGTGGACGAAGAAGGCGTGCGTACCGGTGGAGGCCAGCGTCGCGGCGATCTTGCGCCCGACATGCCCGCTCTTGCCGATGCCGCTGACGATGACGCGGCCCTTGCTCTGCAGGATGGTCTGCACCGCCTCCTCGAAGGCCGCGCCGAGCCGGCCCTGGAAGGCGGCGCTCGCCTCCTGCAGGGCCGCGATGCCGAGCTGGAGGCTGCGGATCCCGAGGTCGCGGGTGGTGGCGAGATGCGCCGACGGCGCGTCGTAGCGGTCGTCGCGCAGGGCGCTGGAGGCGGGAGCGTTCATCGTGTCCGTTCTTGACCCGTCGACCGGATCCGGCATCGGGGCCGGAATCGGGGAGCGGCGCAGCGAGGCGTCTCCGGCGACGCTAGGCAGCCGTCGTGGTTGAAATGTGACGCGGGGACGACGCAGCGCCGCACGCCGGTTGAAGGCGCGGCCGCCGGGGTCCATGCTCCCGGCACGCCACCCCGCGCCGTCCCGCGCCGCGGGCCCCAGGAGGGCAAGAGCCCCATGACCATCCGCTTCCCCGATCCCGATCCCGTGATCCTCGCCCGCCGCGAGGCGATCCTGGCCGGCCTCGCGCCCCTGGTCGCGCCAGAGGCGCTGGTGGTCAGCGAGGACGAGCGCCGGGCCTTCGAGACCGACGGGCTCACCGCCTACCGGCAGATGCCGCTCGCCGTGGTGCTGCCCTCCACCACCGCGGAGGTCGCCGCCGTGATGGCCTACTGCCACGCCAACGGCGTGCGGGTCGTGCCCCGGGGCGCCGGCACCTCGCTCGCGGGCGGCGCCATCGCGCAGGCCGACGCGATCATCCTCGGCGTCGGCAAGATGACCCAGGTCCTCGACATGGACTTCGCCAACCGCACCGCCCGGGTGCAGAGCGGCATCACCAACCTGGCGATCTCCGGGGCGGTCAGCCACGAGGGCTTCTTCTACGCTCCCGACCCGTCGAGCCAACTCGCCTGCACGATCGCCGGAAACATCGCGATGAATTCGGGCGGCGCGCACTGCCTGAAATACGGCGTGACCACCAACAACCTGCTCGGCGTCACCCTGGTGCTCAACGACGGCACCGTCGTGGAGATCGGCGGCCAGCACCTCGACAGCGGCGGCTACGACCTGCTCGGCCTCGTCTGCGGCTCGGAGGGGCAGCTCGGCATCGTCACCGAGGCGACCGTGCGGATCCTGCGCGCCGCCGAGGGCGCGCGCCCGGTGCTGGTCGGCTTCTCGAAGGTCGAGGATGCGGGCGACTGCGTCGCGGCGATCATCGCGGCCGGGATCATCCCGGTCGCGATCGAGTACATGGACCGCGAGGCGATCCTCATCACCGAGGACTTCGCCCAGGCCGGCTACCCGCGCGACGCCGAGGCGATGCTGATCATCGAGGTCGAGGGCTCGGACGCCGAGTGCGACGCGATGCTGGCGCGGATCGAGACGATCGCCCGGGATTTCCGACCGACCAGCGTGCGCGTCTCGCGTTCGGAGGCGGAATCGGCCGCGATCTGGAAGGGCCGCAAGTCGGCCTTCGGGGCGACCGGCCGGATCTCCGACTACATCTGCATGGACGGGACGATCCCCACCGGCCAGCTCGGGCCGGTGCTGGAGCGGATCGGCGCCATCTGCGCCGAGAAGGGCCTGCGCGTCGCCAACGTGTTCCACGCGGGCGACGGCAACCTGCACCCGCTGATCCTGTTCGACATCAACACGCCCGGCGAATTGCAGAAGGCCGAGGCCGCGGGCGACGAGATCCTGAAGCTCTGCGTCGAGGTCGGCGGCTGCCTCACCGGCGAGCACGGGGTCGGCATCGAGAAGCGTGAGTTGATGCGCTTCCAGTACGACCAGGTCGATCTCGAGCAGCAGATGCGGGTCAAGGCGGTGTTCGATCCGGACTGGATGCTGAACCCCGCCAAGGTGTTCCCGCTGGACGGGCGCCTCGCGGCCTGAGCCGCGCCGCGCGAGGGGTCCGGCCGAGAGCTTGGCCGAGAGCTTGGCCAAGAGGTCTGGCGAACAAGCCCGGACCGGTGCGGGCGCGATCGTCTCCGATCGCCCGCCCCCGTCCGGGCCTCGCGGCCGCGCTCAGGCGGCCTCGACCTTGCGGCTCGCCCGGGTCTTGGTCGCGGCGGTCTTGCGGCGACCGGAGGCAGGGGCGGAGGCGGCAGCCTCCTCCTCGACGGGGGCGGCGGCCTTGTCGCCCGACGGGGACCGGCCCGGCTGGCCGAGGCCGAGGCTCTTGGCGAGGGCCGAGCGCTGTGCCGAGTAGTTCGCCGAGGTGGTCGGGTAATCGGCCGGCAGGCCGTAGCGCTCCCGGTAGGTCTGCGGATCGAGACCGTGCTTGGTCAGGTGACGCTTCAGCGTCTTGTACGACTTCCCGTCGATGAAGCTGACCAGCCCGTCGGGACGGATCGACTTGCGGATCTGGGCGGGCGTCGGCCGCTCGACGCTCTCGGTCGCCGGAGCGACGGGGCCGGCCCCGATCGTGTTCAGCGCCTCGTGGATGCTCGCGATCAGGGCCGGCAATTCGGCCGAGGGCAGCGAGTTGTTGGAAACGTAGGCCGCGACGACGTCCACGGTCCGCTCGATGAAATCCAATTGCGATGTCGGCGCAGCTTCTGACATTCTCTCGTTCCTCGGCACAAATGCCTGATGGGATCCCCACTTTTCGCGAGTTAAGTCAGCGTCCGAAAAATGCAAGCCGCGCCATACAATTATCTGTGATGAGACCGAAGTCTAACTCTGCATCATGCGGCGAGGCTTACAGGGTATGGTTGCATTGGCGGCACTTAAGGGACACTTCTGAGACGCTTTATCGGTGTCCGCCCGGCGAATTCTAGTCGCTTCCTCGAAGCGGGTTTTCGCAGCCGGCAGAGACCTTTACCCCCGGGTCAGGGGCCGGCTCTAGACGGTCGTATACGATTGCCGCCCGGTCGTGCGGGCACAATGCGCAATCTTCGTACAGTTGTGCGAGCGCGGGGCGAGGCCCTGCGTCATTTTCGCAACCCGCGCGGCCTCAGGCGAAAGTCTTGCGCGGATCGAAGGCGTCCCGCACGGCCTCGCCGGCGAAGACGAGCAGGCTCAACATCACGGCGATGACCAGGAAACCGGTCAATCCGAGCCACGGCGCGGTCAGATTGTCCTTGCCCTGCGCGAGAAGCTCTCCGAGGGACGGAGAGCCCGGCGGCAGGCCGAAGCCGAGGAAGTCGAGCGAGGTCAGGGTGGTGATCGAGCCGTTCAGGATGAACGGCAGGAAGGTCAGCGTCGCCACCATGGCGTTCGGCAGCAGGTGAACCGTCATGATCCGGATATTCGACAGCCCCAGCGCCCGGGCCGCCCGGACATACTCGAAGTTCCGCGCCCGCAGGAACTCGGCGCGCACCACGCTCACCAGCGCGACCCAGGAGAACAGCAGCATGATCCCGAGCAGGACGAAGAAGCCCGGGGCGATGAAGGCCGAGATGATGATGATCAGGTAGAGGGTCGGGATGCCGCCCCAGACCTCGATGAAGCGCTGGAAGGCGAGATCGACCCAGCCGCCGAAATAGCCCTGCACGGCCCCCGCGATGACCCCGATCACCGACGAGACCGCGGCCAGGATCAGACCGAACAGGACCGAGATGCGGAAGCCGTAGATCACCCGCGCCAGCACGTCCCGCGTGGTGTTGTCGGTGCCGAGCCAGTGCTGGGGAATGTCCGCGCAGGTCGAGCCGCCGAGCTTCTCGGCGACGGGCTTGCACTGCGCGTCCGTGAGCATCCAGGTCGGCGGCGACGGCGAGGGCGTCGGCAGGTCCTCGTTGATCGTGTCGTACGCGTACGGGATCGGCGGCCACAGCGCCCAGCCGTTCGCCGCGATCTCCCGGCGGATCTCGGGGGAGCGGTAGTCGGTCGTGGCGAGGAAGCCGCCGAACTTCTCCTCCGGATAGTCGACCAGGACCGGGACCAGCCACTCGCCCTTGTAGGACATCACGATCGGGCGGTCGTTGGCGATGAACTCCGCGAACAGGCTGAGCACGAACAGGACCGTGAAGATCACGAACGATCCGTAGCCGAGCCGGTTGCGGCGGAAATTGTCGAGGCGGCGCCGGTTGAGCGGCGACAGCCGGGCGCGCCGGCCGGCGGCCCCGGGCAGGACCGGCGGCGGCGCGCCCTCGTCGGGCCGCAGGACCAGCGGCTGGGCGCCGGGCATCGGCGCGGGCACGACCTCGCTGTCGGCGGGACGCGTGACCTCGTTCATCCGTGCTGCCTCCCGAGCCGCGTCGCGCGCGCGTCGGCCGCCCCGATATCCGGGCGGCCCCGCGACCGGTCGGCCGCGGGACGGAGGCCGGGAACGCTCAGCCGTCGAGCCGGGTCGCGGTGCCGTCGATCTCGGTGGGACGCAGGTTGCCGCTGCGCTCCAGCCAGCGGCGCAGCAGCCGGACGTTGCGGCGGTTGGCCTTGAAGGCGGCGTCGAACAGGTCGCCCGCCACCGGCACGGCGCCGATCAGCCCGTCGAAGGCCACGTTCAGGCCCATCCGGGCCACCAGCCAGCGCGGCGCCCCGAGGCGCTTCGCCTCGTAGACGATGAAGGACGAGATCACCATGCCGGCCAGGTCGCCGATCACCGGCACGAGGCCGATCAGCGCGTCGAACCCGACCCGCCGGTTGATGCCCGGGATGACGAAGGCGGTGTCCATCAGGTGGGCCAGCGTCTCCAGCCGGGCGAGGCTCGCCTCCCGTCCGAGATCCGCCGACAGGTAGGGGGGCCGGGTGCCGGCGCGGGTCTCGCCTCCGGGGAAGGTCTCGGCACGGGCGAAACGCCCGGCCCGGGCAGCCTGGGTGAAGTCCATGGTCGGGATCCGTCGGGAAGCCATCGTCCCCAACGATGTGGCCCCCCGCCCGGATCCCCGCAAGGACGGCGCCCGCTCGGCGCGTGCGGTCCGCCGTGATGCCCGTCCTGCTGCCCGTCATGCCGTCCCTCGAGCCGACCCTCATGCCCCGGTCCCCGGGAGCCCGCGCATGCGGTCGAGCGCCGCATCCAGGGTCGCGTCGTCCTTGGCGAAGCAGAGCCGGACGAGGCCGCGCACGGAGGCGTCCGGGTAGAAGGCGCTCACCGGAATGGCCGCGACGCCGTGGCGGGTGACGAGCGCCTCGCAGAACGCCGCGTCGTCGGCGTGGCCCAGGGCGGCGATGTCGATGTTGAGGAACCACGTGGCCCGGGCCGGCAGCACGGTGAAGCCGAGGGCGCGCAGGCCGTCCGCGAGCCGGTCGCGGGACCGGGCGTAGCCGCCCCGCATCGCCTCGAACCACGGGGCCGGCTTGCCCAGCCCGTAGGCCACCGCCTCCTGGAGGTTCGGGGGCGTGGTGAAGGTCAGGAACTGGTGCGCCTTGGCGAGCCCGCGCATCAGCCGGGCATCGGCCATCACGAAGCCGACCTTCCAGCCGGTGAGGGAGAAGATCTTGCCGGCCGAGCCGATCTTGACGGTCCGCTCCCGCATCCCGGGCAGCGCCATCAGGGGCCGGTGACGCGCGCCGTCGAACACCACGTGCTCCCAGACCTCGTCGCAGAGGGCGGTCACGTCGAAGCGCTGGCAGTAGCGGGCGAGCAGGTCGAGGTCCTCCGGCGCGAACAGGGTGGCGCTCGGGTTCAGGGGATTGTTCAGCACCACGACCCGGGTCCGCGCCCCGAAGGCCTCCGCGAGCGCGGACTCGTCGAGGCGGAAGGCCGGAGGGTGCAGCGACACGATCCGCGGCACGCCGCCGGCCCGCCTGACCAGGGGCAGGTAGGCGTCGTACATGGGCGCGAACAGCACGACCTCGTCGCCGGGCTCGATCAGCGCCAGGAGCGCGCCGGCCAGGGCCTCGGTCGCCCCGGAGGTGACCATCACCTCGGTCTCCGGGTCGAGGACGAGGCCCTGGTGCTGCGCGTAATGGGCGGCGACCGCCTCGCGCAGGGCCGGCAGGCCCATCATCGGCGGGTACTGGTTCCAGCCGTCCAGGAGCGCCCGCGCGCCCCGCTCGCGGACATCCGCCGGCCCGGCATCGTCCGGGAATCCCTGGCCGAGATTGATCGCACCGTGGACCCGCGCGAGACGCGACATGGTCTCGAACACGGTCGTGGGCAGCGCGTCGAAGACGGAGTTGATGACGGCGGACCTCATGCGGCGCGGCATACGGTACGGCACGCAGCGCCGGGCATCGAGAAAGTCGGCATGGCGGGTCTCGGCATCGCCGGCCTGTAACATGGCCGTCGCGCGTTGCGGAATGTGCGCGGTCGCACAGACCCGGTCTCCGGCGCGCCGGGGCCTGCTGACGAATGTTGACATTCATCACCCGTCTCTTAGGTTCGGATCACGGCCGGAGCGGCGCACACGCCGACGGAGCTTCGCCCCCTCGCTCCGTCAGCGGGGCGCCGCTCCGGTCCTCAGAAGGGCCATCGACTTGCGGGTCGGTGGCCCTTTCGGCATGTCCGGACGCGGCCGCACCCGCTCACGCCCCGCTCGCTGGGTCGGCCACCGGATACGACGATGCGGCCCTCCTCACGCGCGTTCCTCGGCTGCCTGGTGCTGGCGCTGCTGATCGGCGGCCTCGGACTCGGCCTGCGCCGCGCCGTGGCCGTCACCCCGGTCGATCCCGCGTTCCGGGCGGTGCTGCGCGCTTATGCGGTACCGGACGCGTCCGGCGGGCCCCAGCAACACGAGTGAAACGTCGCCGCCCTAGTGACGGCGCATTGGCCGGGCACCGGTGGAGGGCGCCGCGAGGTGCGCGAGCGGCGCGGCCGCGGGTGTCCATGACGCCGCGGTAAGGAGCCGTTCGGGGCCCGGACAGCTTTAAGGGCTTACGCTCCCGTACACGGGATCGGAGCCGTCGGGTCCCGCGGGACCGGGCGGCTTCAGGACGGGCTTCCGGGACGCGGCGTTCCGGGGGCGGCATGGGGGCTTGGACAGCGAGGGATAGGGTGCCGCCGGTCGCGCAGACGACCGTCCTGTGCTCTAGTCAGGCATGAACGAGAGTTCACCGATCCGGACCGACACGGCCCGCGCCTACCAGCCCGGCGAGGCGCCCGCGCGCGAGGTCCGGACGCGGCGCTTCCGCCCGATCCGCTGGCTCGTGATCCTGGTGCTGCTCGCCGGCGCCGGGGCGATCGGCCACCGCTGGTACGAGGCGCGCACCGGCAAGGGCGCCGAGCCCGCGACGGCGCATCACACCGGCGGCCACGGCGGCCGGCGCGGTGGGGCCGACATGCCGCAGGCGGTGGGCATCGCCAGCGCGACGACCGGCGACATGCCGGTGGTGCTGCAGGGCCTCGGCACCGTGACGCCGCTCGCCACCGTGACGGTGAAGTCGCAGATCAGCGGCTACCTCACGCAGGTGCAGTTCCGGGAGGGCCAGACCGTGAAGGCGGGCGACGAGCTCGCCCGGATCGATTCCCGCCCCTACGAGGCGCTGCTCGCGCAGTACCAGGGCCAGCTCGCCCGCGACCAGGCGCTGCTCCAGAACTCGAAGCTCGACCTGCAGCGCTACCAGACGCTGAACCGGCAGGACTCGATCTCGAAGCAGAACGTCGACACGCAGGCCGCCCTGGTGAAGCAGAACGAGGGCACGGTCGCGGCCGACCAGGCGCTCGTCGACCAGCAGAAGCTCAACATCGCCTACACGCACATCGTCTCGCCGGTGGACGGCCGCGTCGGCCTGCGCCAGGTCGACCAGGGCAACTACATCTCGGCCGCCTCCACGGCGATCGTGGTGGTGACCCAGCTCCACCCGATCTCGGTGGTGTTCACCCTGCCGGAGGACGACGTGTCGCGGGTGATGCGGCAGGTGCGGGCGGGCGCGAAGCTCACCGTGCGGGCCTACGACCGCGGCGACGCCCACGAGATCGCCACCGGCCGCCTCGACACGGTCGACAACCAGATCGACACGACCACCGGCACGGTGAAGCTGCGCGCGCTGTTCGACAATTCCGACGAGGAGCTGTTCCCGAACCAGTTCGTCAACGCCAAGCTGACCGTCGACACGGTGCGGGGCGCGACGCTGGTGCCGAATTCCAGCCTGCTCCAGGGCACGCCCGGCACCTACGTCTACCTGATGGACGGGGACAGCAAGGTCACGGTCCGGCCGATCAAGACCGGCGAGACTGACGGGACCCACACGGTGGTGGTCTCCGGGCTGAACCCGGGCGACCGCGTCGTCACGGACGGCACCGACCGGCTGAAGGACGGCGCGCCGGTGCGCATCACCGAGGGCGCGCCGGCGGCCGCCGGCGACGGCAAGGCCGCGGCGGCGAAGCCGGACGGCAAGGCTGACGGCAATGGGGATGTGAAGCCCACCGCGCCGGCCGACGCGGCGACGGATTCCCAAGGGACAGCGGAGGGCGGTCGTCGGCACCGGCGCCGTCAGGCGCAGTGAGGACGGCTCTGGCGCGACGCTCCCTCTCCCCCCTCTGCGGGGGAAGGGATAACGGGAGCGCGTCATGAACCCGTCCCGCCTGTTCATCCTGCGGCCGGTGGCCACGACGCTGCTGATGCTGGCGATCCTGATCGTCGGCGGCGTGTCGTACCTGAACCTGCCGGTCTCGGCGCTGCCGGCGGTCGATTACCCGACCATCCAGGTCCAGACCTTCTATCCCGGCGCCAGCCCCGAGGTGATGACCTCCTCGGTGACGGCGCCGCTGGAGCGGCAGTTCGGCCAGCTCGCCAACCTCAACCAGATGACCTCGCAATCCTCGGCGGGCGCCTCGGTCATCACCCTGCAGTTCAGCCTGGACCTGCCGCTGGACATCGCCGAGCAGCAGGTCCAGGCGGCGATCAACGCCGCCGGCAACCTCCTGCCCTCCGACCTGCCGGCGCCGCCGATCTACGCCAAAGTCAACCCGGCCGACGCGCCGGTCCTGACGCTGGCGCTCACCTCCAAGACCCTGCCGCTCACCCAGGTGCGCGACCTCGCCGAGTCGCGCCTCGCGCAGAAGATCAGCCAGGTGGCGGGCGTCGGCCTCGTGAGCATCTCGGGCGGCCAGCGCCCGGCCGTGCGGGTGCGGTTCAACGCGCGGGCGCTCGCCGCCTACGGGCTCAACATCGACGACCTGCGCACCACCATCACCAACCTCAACGTCAACACGCCGAAGGGCACGATCGACGGGCCGAAGCAGTCCTACGCGATCAACGCCAACGACCAGATCCGCGACCCGAAGGCCTACGACGCGGCGATCATCGCCTACCGCAACGGCGCCCCGGTGATGCTCTCGGAGGTGGCCGACGTGGTCGAGGGGCCGGAGAACACCAAGCTCGGCGCCTGGGCGGACGCGACGCCGGCGGTCATCCTGAACATCCAGCGCCAGCCCGGCGCCAACGTCATCGCGACCGTCGACAAGATCAAGTCGCTGCTGCCGCAGCTCCAGGCGAGCCTGCCGGCCGCCGTCGCGGTGGCGCCGCTCACCGACCGGACCACCACGATCCGCGCCTCCGTGGAGGACGTGCAGTTCGAGCTCGGCCTCGCCATCGCGCTCGTGGTGCTGGTGATCTTCCTGTTCCTGCGCAGCCTGTCGGCGACCCTGATCCCGAGCCTGTCGGTGCCGCTGTCGCTGGTCGGCGCCCTGTCGGTCATGGACCTCTACGGCTTCTCCCTCGACAATCTGTCGCTGATGGCGCTCACCATCGCCACCGGCTTCGTGGTCGACGACGCCATCGTGGTGATCGAGAACATCGCCCGGCACGTGGAGGCCGGCGACTCGCCCCTGGAGGCGGCGCTCAAGGGCTCCCGCGAGATCGGCTTCACCATCATCTCGCTGACCGTCTCGCTGATCGCCGTGCTGATCCCGCTCCTGTTCATGGGCGACGTGGTCGGGCGGCTGTTCCACGAATTCGCCATCACGCTGGCGGCCACGATCATCATCTCGGCGGTGGTCTCGCTGACGCTGGTGCCGATGCTGTGCGCGCGGCTCCTGAAGCACGTCCCGGAAGCCGGCCACCGCCGCCGGGAGGGCGTCCTCTCCCGCCTGGGCCGGCGCGCCATCGACGGCACGATCGAGTCTTACGGCCGCTCCCTGCGGGTCGTCCTCAACCACCAGGGCCTGACGCTGCTGGTGGCGCTCGGCACGCTCGGGCTCACGATCTACCTGTTCGCGGTGATCCCGAAGGGCTTCTTCCCCGTGCAGGACACGGGCGTCATCCAGGGCATCACCCAGGCCGACCAGTCGGTCTCCTACGCCGCCATGGCCGAGCGCCAGCAGCGGATGGCCGAGATCGTCCTCAAGGACCCGGACGTGGCGAGCCTGTCGTCGTTCATCGGGGTCGACGGCCAGAATGTCACGCTCAATTCCGGCCGGATGCTGATCAACCTGAAGCCCCGGGACGCGCGCACCGCGACGGCGAGCGCGATCATCCGGCGAATCTCGGCGGCCACCGCGAACCAGCCCGGCATGCGGCTCTACATGCAGCCGGTCCAGGACCTGACGATCGACACCGCGGTCTCGGCGACCCAGTACCAGGTGATCCTGGAGAGCCCGAACATCGACGATTTCGAGACCTGGGTGCCGCGCTTCACCGAGGCGCTGGCGAAGTCGCCCGTGGTCACCGACGTGGCGAGCGACCACCAGGGCCAGGGGCTCGCCGCCTACGTGACCATCGACCGGCCGACCGCCGGCCGCTACGGCATCACCCCGGCGACGATCGACAACGCCCTCTACGACGCCTTCGGCCAGCGGATCATCTCGACGATCTTCACCCAGTCCAACCAGTACCGGGTGATCCTGGAGGCCGACCCGAAGCTGCACACGACGCTCCGCAGCCTCGACGCGATCTACCTGCCCTCCTCCACGGCGACCAACGGGCAGGTGCCGCTCTCGGCGGTCGCGCGGATCAGCGAGCGGCGGGCGCCGCTGCTGATCTCCCATCTCGGCCAGTTCCCGGCCACCACCGTGTCGTTCAACCTCGCCCCCGGCGCGGCGCTGGGGCAGGCGGTCGAGGCGATCGACAAGGTCAAGGCCGAGATCGGCCTGCCGCCCTCGTTCCGGGTGGTGCCGCAGGGCTCGGTCTTCGCCTTCCAATCGGCGCTCGGCAACGAGCTGTTCCTGGTCCTGGCGGCGATCGTGACCGTCTACATCGTGCTGGGCGTGCTCTACGAGAGCTTCATCCACCCGATCACGATCCTCTCGACCCTGCCGTCGGCGGGGATCGGGGCGCTGCTCGGCCTGATGCTGTTCGGCCTGTCGCTCGACATCATCGCGGTGATCGGCATCGTGCTGCTGATCGGCATCGTGAAGAAGAACGCCATCATGATGATCGACTTCGCGCTCCAGGCGGAGCGCGAGGACGGGCTCGAGCCCCGCGAGGCGATCTTCCAGGCCTGCCTGCTGCGCTTCCGGCCGATCCTGATGACGACGCTGGCGGCGCTCTTCGCGGCGGTGCCGCTGATCCTCGGCACCGGCGTCGGCTCCGAGCTGCGCCAGCCGCTCGGCATCTGCATCGCGGGCGGCCTGATCGTCAGCCAGGTGCTGACGCTGTTCACCACGCCGGTGATCTACCTGGCCTTCGACCGGCTGGAGCGGCGGATCTCGGGGCGGCGGGGGCCGGATCTCGCGCCCGGCGAGGCGCTGCCGTGAACATCTCCGAGCCGTTCATCCGGCGGCCGGTGGCAACCACGCTGCTCACGATCGGCGTGCTGCTCGCCGGGCTGTTCGCCTTCCTGAAGCTGCCGGTGGCGCCGCTGCCGCAGATCGACTTCCCGGTGATCCTCGTCCAGGCCCAGATGGCCGGCGCCTCGCCCGACACCATGGCCACCACCGTGGCGGCGCCCCTGGAGCGGCGGCTCGGCGCCATCGCGGACGTCAACGAGATGACGTCCACGAACTCCCTCGGCTCGACCCGGATCGTGCTGCTGTTCGGCCTCAACCGCGACATCGACGGCGCGGCCCGCGACGTCCAGGCCGCCATCAACGCGGCGCGCGCCGACCTGCCCGCGTCGCTCCGGCAGAACCCGACCTACCGGAAGTTCAACCCCGCCGACACGCCGATCATCATCCTCGGCATGACCTCGGAGACCCTGACCCGCGGCCAGGTCTACGATTCCGCCGCCACCGTGGTGCAGCAGAAGCTGTCGCAGCTGCCGGGCGTCGGCAACGTCGACATCGGTGGCTCGTCCCTGCCGGCGGTGCGGGTCGAGCTCGATCCCACGGCCCTGTTCAACTACGGCATCGGCCTCGAGGGCATCCGGGCCGCGCTCGCCTCCGCGAACGCGAACTCGCCCAAGGGCGAGATCGACGCGGGCGACCGCCGCTACCAGCTCTACGCCAACGACCAGGGCCGCAAGGCCGCCGATTACCGCGACATCATCGTGGCCTACCGCAACGGCGCCGCGGTGAAGCTCACCGATGTCGGGCAGGTGCTCGACGGGGTCGAGGACAAGCGCAACCTCGGCATCGTCAACGGCAAGCCGGGCGTGCTGCTGTTCGTCTACAAGCAGCCCGGCGCCAACGTGGTCGAGACCATCAACGCCGTGAAGGAGGCGCTGCCGCAGATCACCGCCTCCCTGCCCGGCGGCATCGACATCAAGCTCACCGGCGATCGCAGCGCCACGATCCGCGCCTCCCTCGCGGCCACCGAGGAGACGCTGCTGGTGGCGGTCGGCCTCGTCATCCTGGTGGTGTACGGCTTCCTGCGCTCCTGGCGGGCCACGCTGATCCCGGCGGTCGCCGTGCCGATCTCGATCGTCGGCACCTTCTCGGCGATGTACCTGCTCGGCTACTCGCTCAACATCCTGTCGCTGACCGCGCTGATCATCGGCACCGGCTTCGTGGTCGACGACGCCATCGTGGTGCTGGAGAACGTCCAGCGGCACATCGAGGAGGGCAAGCCCCGGCTCCAGGCGGCGCTGATCGGCGCGCGGGAGGTCGGGTTCACGGTGATCTCGATGAGCCTGTCACTCATCGCGGTGTTCCTGCCGATCCTGCTGATGGGCGGCCTCGTCGGCCGCATCTTCCAGGAATTTTCGGTGACGCTGTCGCTGTCGATCCTGATTTCCTTGGTGCTCTCCCTCACGACCACGCCGATGATGTGTGCCCGGCTGCTCCGGGCCGAGGGGCATGGCCCCAATGGCGAACCGCCGGCCGGCCGCCGGCCGAACCTGCTGATCCGGATTTTGGAGGGCGGCTTCGCCCGGCTGCTCGGGGCCTACGCGCGGACGCTGGAGGTGGCGCTCGCCCATCCGCGCCTCGTCCTGCTGAGCCTGCTCGCCACGGTCGGGCTCAACGTCTACCTCTACATCATCGTCCCGAAGGGCTTCTTCCCCGAGCAGGATACCGGGCAGATGATGGGCGGCATCCAGGCCGACCAGCGCATCTCGTTCCAGTCGATGGAGAAGAAGCTCACGCAGGCGACCGCGATCGTCGGGGCGGATCCGGCGGTCGAGAGCGTCGTCGGCTTCACGGGCGGCCGCGGCACCAACTCGGCCAACGTCTTCGTCGGCCTGAAGCCGCTCAACGAACGGGCGCCGATCTCGGCCGTGATGGCGCGGCTGCGGCCGAAGCTCGCGCAGGTCGCGGGCGCGCGCCTCTACGTCTTCCCCCGCCAGGACCTGCAGATGGGCGGCCGCCAGAGCTTCGCCCAGTACCAGTACACCCTCCAGGGCGACACCGCCGAGGAGCTGTTCGCCGCCGCCCCGAAGCTGGTGGCGGCCCTGCAGAAGGACCCGACCTTCGCGGACGTGACCTCGGACCAGCAGGAGGGCGGGCTGGAGAGCCGGGTCGTGATCGACCGGGCGACCGCGTTCCGCTACGGCATCACGCCGAACAAGATCGACAACACCCTCTACGACGCCTTCGGCCAGCGCCAGGTCTCGACGATCTACAACCCGCTGAACCAGTACCACGTCGTGATGGAGATCGCGCCGCGCTACTTGGAGACGCCGGAGACGCTCAAGCAGATCTACGTCTCGACCTCGGGCGGCAACGCGCCGGGCTCGGCCACCACCAACGCGGTCGCCGGCACGGTGGCGGCGGGCGGGACCGTCAACACCAACGCGGCGACCGGCACCAGCAGCCCGGGCAGCGGGTCGTCGGCGAGCGCCGCGACCGGCGTCGCCACGGGCTCCGGCGCCGTCGGCGGCTCGGGCACCGCGGGCGCCGTCGCGGCGGCGGCCGCCGCCGCTTCCGCCAGCACGGCCGACACCGCCTCGAACGCCGCCGCCATCGCGTCCGACTCGGCCCGCAACGCCTCCGCCAACGCCATCGCGGCGAGCAAGGGCGGCGCCTCGTCGAGCGCGCCGGTCTCGGCCGCCAAGGAGACGATGGTGCCGCTCTCGGCCTTCGCGCGGATCGAGCCCGGCAGTGCCCCCGTGCAGGTGAGCCACCAGGGCCTGTTCGTGGCGACCACGATCTCGTTCAACCTCGCCCCGGGCAAGAGCCTGTCGGACGCCACCGATGCCATCGACCGGGCCATGGCCTCCCTGCAGCTGCCCGCCACGATCCACGGTGAGTATGCCGGCGCGGCCAAGAACTACGTCGCCTCCGCGTCGCGCCAGCCGCTGCTGATCCTGGCGGCGATCCTGGCGGTCTACGCGGTGCTGGGAATCCTCTACGAGAGCTTCGTGCACCCGCTGACGATCCTCTCGACCCTGCCCTCGGCCGGCGTCGGCGCGGTGCTGGCCCTGCTGGTGACGGGCACCGACTTCACCATCATCGCGCTGATCGCGGTGTTCCTGCTCATCGGCATCGTGAAGAAGAACGCGATCATGATGATCGACGTGGCGATCGACGCGGAGCGGACCCGGGCCGCGAATCCCGTGGACGCGATCCGCGAGGCCTGTCTCCTGCGCTTCCGGCCGATCATGATGACGACGCTGGCCGCCATGCTCGGCGCCGTGCCGCTGATCCTGGCCAACGGCGAGGGCGCGGAGCTGCGCCGCCCGTTGGGCATCGCCATCGTCGGCGGGCTGATTGTGAGCCAGATCCTGACCCTCTACACCACCCCCGTCGTCTACCTCACCCTCGATCGCCTCCGGCACAGGGTGCTCAACCGACGCAGGCGCGGCGGGCGGAGCGGAGAAGCGGCGCTGCCGGCCGGGGAATGATGGTTAAGGTTTCACGTGAAACAGAGGCGACTCCGGTCGGGTGTGAAGGTCTGTCCGGCCCGCGCCCTCATCCGGAGGTGCCCGCGGCAGCGGACCTCGAAGGCGGGTTCCGGGGATCGCGCCGCCGGCTGGAGCCGTCCTTCGCGGCCTCCGCCACGCTCCGGCACCTCGGGATGAGGGCGCCGGTGGGCATCATCCCCGCGTCCATCCGACCGTCGAGCCACCAACCCGCCTCCGCCGACCGCCGGCGTCGCACCCTCGCATCCCTCCTCCTCGCCGCCCCGCTCCTCGCCGGCTGCGTGGTCGGCCCGGACTACACCCGGCCCTCCGTGGAGACGCCGCTGGCCTACAAGCAGGGCGGTGTCCGGGAGGACAGACCGGCCTACGTCGCGGCGCGAAAGAAGGGCTGGCGCGAGGCCCGGCCGAGCGACGCGGTCGAGCGCGGCGACTGGTGGCGGGTGTTCAAGGACCCGACCCTCGACCGGCTGATCCGCCTCGTCGACGTCGACAACCAGTCCCTCCGGCAGGCGGTGGCGAACTACCGGCAGGCGCGGGCGCTCGTCGCCTCCGCGCAGGCGGCCCTGTACCCGACGGTGATCGGCGCGCCGAGCATCACCCGGACCGGCAGCGGCACCGCCACGCGCACCAACGTGGCGCTGCTGGGCCAGGCGAGCTGGGAGCTCGACCTGTTCGGCGGCACGCGCCGCACCATCGAGAGCGAGGCGGCCCTGGCGCAGTCCGACGCCGCCACGATCGCGCTGACCCGCCTGAGCATCCAGGCGGAGATCGCGGCCGACTACCTGACGGTGCGCTACGCCGATTCCCTCCAGAAGGTGCTCGACGAGAACGTCGAGAACTTCAAGAGGACCCTGGCGATCACCGAGAACCAGTACGCCGCCGGGGTCGCGGCGCGCTCCGACGTGATCACCGCGCAGACCCAGGTCCAGACCATCCAGGCCCAGGCCATCGCGGTGCGCCTGACCCGGGTGCAGTTCGTCAACGCCATCGCCACCCTGATCGGGCGCCCGCCCTCCGAGGTGTCGATCCCGGTATCCGGCATCGGGCGCAGCCCGCCGGGCGTGCCGGTGGGCATCCCCGGCGACCTGCTGGAGCGGCGGCCCGACGTGGCCCAGGCCGAGCGCCTCGTCCAGGCGCAGAGCGAGCGCATCGGCGTGGCGGTGGCGGCCTTCTTCCCGACCGTGACGATCTCGGCCCAGGGCGGCATCTCGGGGGCGACCCGCAACGGCCTGCTCTCGGCGGCCAACCAGGTCTGGTCGGTGGCGGCCTCCGGCAGCGAGGTGCT
Source organism: Methylobacterium sp. D53M (assembly GCF_053345625.1). Taxonomy (NCBI): domain Bacteria; kingdom Pseudomonadati; phylum Pseudomonadota; class Alphaproteobacteria; order Hyphomicrobiales; family Methylobacteriaceae; genus Methylobacterium; species Methylobacterium sp. D53M. The sequence goes on along the minus strand of NZ_JBKFAL010000011.1, from coordinate 64,023 downwards.
GTTCGACGGCGGCGCCCGCACCGCGGCGCTGCGCTCGGCCGAGGCCGGCTACGACGCGGCGGTGGCCAATTACCGGCAGGTGGTGCTGGCCGCCTTCGCGGAGGTCGAGAACCAGATGGCGGCTTTGCGCATCCTCGGCCAGCAGCAGGGGGCGCAGGACACCGCCGTGGACCTGTCGCGCAAGGCCGTGGAGATCACCCTCAACGAGTACCGGGCCGGCACCCAGAACTTCACCACGGTGGTGACCGCGCAGAACCTGCTCGTGAACAACGAGGTCAACGCCCTCCAAGTGCGACTGAACCGCTTCACCGCGGCGGTCACGCTGATCCGGGCGCTCGGCGGCGGCTGGGACGTGCGCGCCCTGCCGAGCGATTCCGAGCTGAAGGGCCCGAGCCTGCCGATCGACCGGGGCGGCCAGGCGGTCCGCCCCGACGAGTAGCGGCCGCCGGGCCGAGCGCCCGCGCGGGACCGTCAGGCCGCCGCGGCGTGCCCGACGCAGGGCTGGACCTCGACGGTGACGTGGCTCAGGCCCTTCACCCCGGCGAGGCGCGCCTTGTAGTGGGCGGGCGGTTGCGGATCGTCGCTGACGAGGGCGATCACGGCGGCCCGGTGGCCCGGCCCGATCTGCCAGAGATGCAGGTCGCTGACCCGGTCGCCGCCGATCTCCAGGCGCTCCCGGATCTCCCGGGTGGCCGCCGGCGAGGGCCGCGCGTCGAGGAGCACGAGGGCGGCCGTCCGCAGCAGGCTCCACGACCACGCCAGGATCACCGCGGTGCCGACGAGGCCCATGGCCGGGTCGAGCCAGGCGAGGCCGAGATAGCGCCCGCCGAGCAGCGCCACGATGGCCAGGACCGACGTCAGCGTGTCGGCCAGGACGTGGACGTAGGCGGCCCGGAAGTTCGTGTCGTGGCCGCCGTGGCCGCCATGCGCGTGGCCCGCGTGCGCGTGACCTCCGTGCGCGTGGCCTCCGTGATGGTGAGCGTGGTCGTCGTGGCCGTGATCGTCGTGGTCGTCGTGCAGCAGCCAGACGCTCGCGAGGTTCACGGCGAGCCCCAGCACGGCGATCGGGATCGCCTGACCGAAGCCGATCGCCACCGGGTGCAGCAGCCGGTCGAGGCTCTCGGCGCCGATCAGCAGGGCGATCAGGCCGAGCAGCAGCGCGCTGGCGAAGGCCGCGAGGTCGCCGAACTTGCCGGTGCCGAAGCTGAAGCGGGGATCGTCCGCGTGGCGGCGGGCGAAGTGGTAGGCGAGCGCCGCGACGCCCAGGGCCGCCGCGTGGGTCGACATGTGCCAGCCGTCGGCGACCAGCGCCATCGAGCCGAGCCACGTGCCGCCGGCGATCTCCGCCACCATCGTGACGGCCGTGAGCGCGACCACCGCCCAGGTCCGGCGGGCGTGGCGATCGTGCCGGTCACCCAGGAAGACGTGGCTGTGGGCCCAGGGCTCGAGGGAATGGGTATGCATGCGGGGTTCCTTGATCCGAGCCTCGGCGCAGCATAGCCCAGCGGGTACCGGAACGGGCCTCGCCGCGGCGGGTTGTCAGGCCGGTTTGGTGCACTGCAGCCACACGGGAGTCAGGGATGGCCGAGCCGACGACAGCCCTCAAGGACACGGCAGCCTGCGGCACGCAGCCGGCGCCGCCCTGCACGCTGGTGATCTTCGGGGCCGGCGGCGACCTCACCAAGCGCCTGCTGATGCCGTCGCTCTACAACCTCGCCGGCGCGGGCCTGCTGTCCGAGGGCTTCTCGATCCTCGGCATCGATCACAATGACGGGACGGACGAATCGCTCCGCGAGAATCTCACCCAGACCCTTGAGGCGTTCAGCAAGGACCCGACCTCGGAGTTCCACGCCGACCACATCGACCCGAAGAGCTGGGGCTTCATCCGGGACCGGCTCCACTACCTCAAGGGCGATTTCGAGAAGCCCGAGACCTTCGCGGCCGTGAAGCAGCGGGTCACCGGCAGCGCGGTGTTCTACTGCGCGGTGGCGGCGCGCTTCTTCGGGACGATCGTGGACGGGCTCGGCCAGGCCGGCCTGCTCAAGCAGGAGGGCGACACCTTCCGGCGCGTGGTCATCGAGAAGCCGTTCGGCTCCGATCTCGCCTCGGCCCGGGAGCTGAACGCCCGCATCCTCCGCCAGGGCGACGAGAGCCAGTTCTACCGGATCGACCACTTCCTGGGTAAGGAGACCGTGCAGTCGATCATGGCGTTCCGCTTCGCCAACGGCCTGCTGGAGCCGGTCTGGCGGCGGGAATACATCGACAGCATCCAGATCACGGCGGCCGAGACCGTGGGCGTCGAGGAGCGGGGCGGCTTCTACGAGCCGACCGGGGCGCTGCGCGACATGGTGCCGAACCACATGTTCCAGCTGCTCTGCATGGTCGCCATGGAGCCACCGAACTCCTTCGACGCGGAGGCCGTGCGCACCGAGAAGGCCAAGCTCGCCGAGGCCGTGAAGCCGATTCCGCCCGAGGACGCGGTGCGCGGCCAGTACACGGCCGGCACCTCGGAGGGGCGCGACGTGCCCGCCTACCGGGACGAGCCGCACGTGGCGAAGGACTCGGTCACCGAGACCTACATCGCGTTGAAGCTCAACATCGAGAACTGGCGCTGGGCCGGGGTGCCGTTCTACGTCCGCACCGGCAAGCGCATGACCGGGCGGCGCACTGAGATCGCCGTGCTGTTCAAGCCGGCGCCGTTCAAGATGTTCGAGGACACGCCCACGGCCGACCTCGCGCCCACCGTGATGCGGATCCAGATCGATCCCGATCACGGGGTGAGCACCGAGTTCAACGTCAAGGTGCCGGGGCCGCAGATGAAGATCGGCCGGGTGCGCTCCGGCTTCCGCTACAAGGACTTCTTCGCCGACCGGCCGAATGTCGGCTACGAGACGCTGCTCTACGATTGCATGACCGGCGACGCGACGCTGTTCCAGCGCGCCGACAACATCGAGGCCGGCTGGGCCGCGGTCGATCCCCTGCTCAAGGGCTGGCCGCAGGCGGAGGTGAACTTCTACCCCGCGGGCAGCGCCGGCCCGACGGAGGCCGACGCACTGCTCGCCCGCGACGGCCGCCACTGGCTGGGTCTGGACGGCGAGACCGACTGAGCGGCCCGACGATTCGTTCGAACGCGAGGGTCGGCGGTTTCGCGCCTCCCCTTCCCGAAGCGGTGCGGCCGCCTGCCGCCCCCTGCGCCCCAGCCGTCAGTGCGCGTGCAGCGAAGCGATCCAGGGCAGCGCCACGGCGACGAGCGTCGCGCCACCTTGGGCCACGGCGCTGCGCTCGCGGTGACGGGGTTCGGCCCTGTCAAACCGGTCGCGGCGGATGGATCGACCCGGTTGTCCAGCGGGTCGCCGGCTCATCCGCGTCTCAGCCCGCCCGGCCGTAATCGCGGGCGTCCCGCGCCTGGCGGTGAAAGGTGAGCCGGCGATCGAATTCCCGCGGGTCCTTCGGCTTCACCAGGGCGCCCGGGGGCACGTTCAGCCAGTCGACCAGCCGGGTGAGCATGAAGCGGAGCGCGGCGCCCCGGCACAGGATCGGCAGGGCCGCGACCTCGGCGGCCTCCAGGGGCCGCACGGCCTCGTAGCCGGCGATCAGCGCGGCGGCCATGTCGCGGTGGAAGGTGCCGTCGGGGTCGAAGCACCACGCGTTCAGGCAGACCGCGAGGTCGTACGCGAAGGCGTCCGTGCAAGCGAAGTAGAAGTCGATCAGGCCCGACAGCGCGTCGCCGATGAAGAAGACGTTGTCGGTGAACAGGTCCGCGTGGATCACGCCGCCCGGCAGGTCCCGGGGCCAGTGCGCTTCCAGGACGGCGAGGTCCGACCGGGTGCGCGCCGCGAGGCCGGGCTCGACCGAATCGGCCTGGGCCTCGGCCTGCGCGAAGAGCGGGCGCCACGCGGACACCGAGAGATTGTTGTCCCGCACCATCGGGAAGTCTCGGCCGGCGGCGTGCAGCTCCGCGAGGGCCCGGCCGAGTTCCCGGCAATGCTCGACGCCCGGCGCCTTGACCGAGACCCCCTCCAGGAAGCTCACGATGGCGGCGGGCCGGCCGCAGAGCTGGCCGAGGGCCTGGCCGACCCGGTCGCGCACGGGCTGCGGGCAGGCGAGGCCCCGGGCCGAGAGGTGCTCCATCAGCCCGATGAAGAACGGCAGGTCCTGTTCCCGGACGCGCTTCTCGTAGAGCGTCAGGATGTAGGCGCCCTCGGTCGTGTGCAGGAAGAAGTTCGAGTTCTCGACGCCCTCCGCGATGCCCTTGAAGGAGAGCAGGCTGCCGATCGCGTAGGCGGACAGGAACTCGGCGAGCGCCGCGTCGGATACCTCGGTGTAGACGGCCACGTGTCTGCGCTCTGATGTCGGAAGTTCGATATGGCAAGGGGCGCCGAAGCGCCCCCGCATAAAGCCTGCCGCGCGCCCCGAGCCCGGGGCGTCGGCGCTGTCGGACCGGACCGCCTACTCGGCGGCCTCGCTGCGCAGCTCTCGCGGCAGCGGGAAGACCATGTCCTCGATCACGGTCGAGACCGTGTCGACCATCACGTCGTAGCGGGCCGCGAAGGCGTCGATGATCTCCTCGACCAGGACTTCGGGGGCCGAGGCGCCGGCCGTGAGGCCGAGCTTGCGGATGCCCTCGAAGGCCGGCCAGTCGATCTCCTCGGCGCGGAGCACGAGGCGGGTGATCGGGCAGCCGACGCGCTCGGCGACCTCGCGCAGGCGCTGCGAGTTCGACGAGTTCGACGAGCCGACCACGATCAGGGCGTCGACCAGCGGCGCCACCTGCTTCACCGCCTCCTGGCGGTTGGTGGTGGCGTAGCAGATGTCGTCCTTGTGCGGCCCGGTGATGTTCGGGAACTTCTTCTTCAGGGCGTCGACGATGTGCCGGGTGTCGTCCACCGACAGGGTCGTCTGGGTGACCCAGGCGAGGTTGTCGGGATTGTCCGGTGTCAGGGCGGCGATCTGCTCGAGATCCTCCACGAGGGTGATCGAGCCCTTGGGCAGCTGGCCCATCGTGCCCACCACCTCGGGATGGCCGGAATGGCCGACGAGCAGCACGTGGCGGCCGCGCTTGTGGTGGATCTCGGCCTCGCGGTGGACCTTGGTCACCAGCGGGCAGGTGGCGTCGATCGTCGTCAGCCCGCGCGAATCAGCGTTGGCCGGGACGGTCTTGGCCACCCCGTGGGCGGAGAAGATCACCGGGGCGCCGCCGTCCGGCACCTCGTCGAGCTCGCGGACGAACACGGCGCCCTTCCGCTTCAGGCTCTCCACGACGTACTTGTTGTGCACGATCTCGTGGCGGACGTAGACGGGCGGCCCGTAGATGGCGAGCGCCCGCTCCACGACGTCGATGGCCCGCACCACGCCGGCGCAGAAGCCGCGCGGGGCGCAGAGCAGGATCTCCAGCGGCGGCTTGCCGGCGGTGCCCGGGACGGGCTCGGGGGTCGCGATATCGGCGGTCATGCGGGGGATGTGGCGAGGGCGGGGCTGTCCTGTCAACAGGACTGGCCCAGGAACCGGGCGGGAAGAGGGAAGCGGAGCCGCTCCGTGGCCCCTCTGTAGCACGATTGCCGCGGGAATGGGACCCGCGCCGGCTCCCTCAGAGCCGCCGGATCCCCGTCACGGCGCCGAAGCTGTGCGCCGCGATGCGGGCGACCGCCCCGGCGAGCGGCTCCGCGGCGACCGCCATGTGGTGGCCGTTGGCGTGGATCAGCGTCTCGGGATCGACCATCAGCCCGACATGGCCGCGCCAGAAGACGAAGTCGCCCCGGCGCAGGCCCGCGACGTCCGGGCGCGCGGGGTCGAACGTCAGCGCCTGCCCGAGGGCCCGCTCCTGCATGTCGGCGTCGCGCGGGCAGGGCAGCCCCGCCGCGTCGAGGCAGAGCTGCACGAGGCCGGAGCAGTCGAGCCCGAGGCTGGTTCGGCCGCCCCAGAGATAGGGGGTCCCGGCGAGCCGCGCGGCCGTCGCGGCGTAGTCCGGCTCGCGCGCGTCGACGGGCGCGCAGTGGCGGGCGAACACGTAGCCGCCCGGCGTCTCCAGGTAGGCGCCCGCCTCCCCCGTCGCGGCGAGGCGTGCGCCGAGGCTGAGATGGCCGAGGACCGGCCGCTTCAGGTCCGGCTCGGGATACAGGAAGGTGCGCAGGGCCGTGACGCGGTGCGTCGGCTCCGGATCGGCCGGACCGAGGCTGTCGGCCGGCAGGTAGCCGACGTAACCGTCGCGGGCGAGCTGCACGAAGGCGAAGCCGTCCGCCGTGTCGTAGAGATCGACCGCGTCGCCCAGCAGCGCCTCGGTGTCGAGCCCCGCATCGGCGGCGGGCGCGCGGCGCAGCGGCGCCGACGGGACGGTCACCCGCCGCCGCGTCCCGGCGACGTAGCGCGCCGCCGCGACGCGGTCCCGCAGGCGGAGATCGGCGACGTGGGGCCGGGCCGGGGTCAGCCGGGGATCGAGGCTCTCGGTCATGCGCGGACCCTACCATGCCGGGCTGAAGCGCAGGTAAGCGCGGGCTCGCCGGACTGCGCCACTATGACGCATCGGGGCGCGCTTCCGAAGCTGGGCAGACGGCACTGGCCCGCGGGACGCCCGAAACTCCGGCAGATCGGGCACCGGATGCCCGAAGCGGCCCGACCCTGCCCAAGCGCGCGGCAGCCGGCCTCACATCGGCGCTACCTGCGCGTCAGCTCCGCGTCTCCCCCGCGCAATCCGCCGACGAGACATGTGCGGGAGGCGCCCTTCACACGTTTTTGATGCACTGCACAACCTGCCCGGAAGGCGCTATGTCTGGTGCATGAAGACCGCGAGTCGCCCCGTGAAGAAGACGCAGAAGAGCTTCGCCGACCTGCCACCGATCCGCGTCCGCCGCGAGCCGCCCACCGTGAGCGAGGCGGTCGCCGCCGCGCAGGACCTCGCGGACGACGTGGAGCAGCAGGTCGAGATCGCCGCCGGCCTGATGGGCCTGCCGGCCGACGAGGTCCGCCCCCACGTCCTGGCGGCCAAGAAGGCCAGGCCGGAGCGCACCCCCGAGCGGATCCTGACCCAGGCGAGCCCGAGCCGCGCCCCGCGCACCGTGGTGGTGGAGCGCCGCACGCGCCCGACCGTGGTGATCGAGCGCCGCAGCCGGCCCCTCGACCCGCGTCGCTGACGCCCCGGGTCACCCGCCGGAGGGCGGCCCTCCGGATCGCCGCCTAGCCCGCGCGCCGCGCTCAGTCGGCGGTCTGCACCGACCACGTGGCGTGGCGGATGCCGGGCATGCGGGCCAGCTCGTTGGTCACGGCGTCGAGTTCCTCCGCCTTGACGGCGCTGGCCGTGAGCGTCGCCACCACGTCGACCGCGCTCTCGCCGCGCTCCTCGATCTCGACGCTGCCGACCGGGTAGTTCGCGGCCTCCAGGCGCTCCACCAGCAGGTCCTGCGCCGGCCCGGCCTCGCCGGGCGCCGTGGTGACCTGGACCTCGTAGGTCGCCTCGGTGGCGGATTCGCGGATCGGCGCGCGGTTGATGGCGTTCACCAGCGGCCGGAGCGCCGTGTTGCAGGCGAGCACCGTCACCATCACGAACACCGCCTCCAGGGGCAGGTCGGCGCCGCAGAAGGCCCCGACCGCGGCCGAGCACCACAGGGTCGCGGCCGTGTTGAGGCCGCGGACGTTCATCCCCTCCTTCATGATCACGCCGGCGCCGAGGAAGCCGATGCCGGAAATCACGTAGGCCACGGTCCGGACGCCCCCGTCCGGGCCGGTCAGGCGCATGCCGAGATCCACGAAGGCGCTCGCCCCGACCGCGACCAGCACCGCCGTGCGCAGGCCCGCGGTGCGCTGCCGGTACTGCCGCTCGGCCCCGATGATCGTGCCCAGCACGAAGGCCACGAGCAGGCCGATCGCGGATTTCAGTTCTTCGGGGAGGGCGGCGTAGCTGGTCATCCGGCGTCTCATGGGAGCGGAGAGGTGACGGAACCGTGACACCATGGCCCGGCCGGGATCGGAAAGCGTGTCCGAAGCGGGATTGACGGCCGCACCGGGCAGCGGGCACACCGGCAAGAGCCTGAGGATCCCTTAAGAATCCGGGACCCGGCCGAGGAGACGTGCAGGATGCAGCACACGGCCCAGGACAAGGCCCGGAACATGGCCCGGGACATGGCCCGACGGGCGGATCCGCTCCGCACCGGATCGTTCTCCGCATGAGCGGCGCCACGAGCGGCGCCCTCGCCGAACGCAGGCCCGACACCGCACCCGACAAAGGGTCCAGCAGCACGCCCGACGCCGCCCTGCACGGCCGCGTCATGGCGCTGCGCGAGGGGCTCGAGCGCGGCCTGATCGGCAGCGCCGGCCTCGTGGAGCGCCTGCTGATCGGGCTCCTCACCGGCGGGCACCTGCTGATCGAGGGCGCGCCGGGGCTCGCCAAGACCCGCGCGGTCAAGCGCCTCGCCGACGGCCTCGACGGCTCCTTCGCGCGCATCCAGTGCACCCCGGACCTGATGCCGGCCGACCTCACCGGCACCACCGTCTGGCGTCAGGACAGCGGCACCTTCGAGTTCCTGCCCGGGCCGCTGTTCCACGCCCTCGTGCTGGTGGACGAGGTCAACCGCGCCCCCCCGAAGGTGCAGTCGGCGCTGCTCGAATCGATGGCCGAGGGGCAGGTGACGGTCTCGGGGACGACGCACCGCCTGTCCGACCCATTCATGGTCGTGGCGACCCAGAACCCGATCGAGCATGCCGGCACCTTCCCGCTGCCGGAGGCGCAGCTCGACCGCTTCCTCCTCCACGTCGTGGTCGACATGCCCGACGAGACCACCGAGCGGGCGATCCTCGACCTCGTGGAGGGCGAGATCACCCACCACGTCGACGCGATGACCGTGCGGCTGTCGCTGGCGGACGTGCGCGCCGCCCGAGAGGCGGCGCTCGCCACCTACGTGTCGCCGGCCCTCAAGGACTACCTCGTCCGGCTGGTGGCGGCGACCCGCACCGATGCGGCCGCCCCGGACCTGCGCGCCATGATCGAGCACCCGGCCTCCCCCCGCGGCACCCTGGCGCTGATGATGGCCGGCAAGGCCCGGGCCTGGCTGCGGGGGCGCGACCACGTCACGCCCGAGGACGTCGCGGAGCTGGCCCGCGACGCCCTCTCCCACCGGATCGGCCTGACCTGGCGGGCGGCCGCCGAGGGCCGGACGGCGCGCGGCCTCGTCGGCGAGCTGGTGCAGCGGGTGCGGGCGCTCTGACGGTGTTCGGGTTCGGGCAGGCGCGGCGCAGATCCCCTCTCCCCGCCGCGGGGGCGGTCGGCCCGACCGCCGGGGGCCCCTTCCCCGCCCGGGAGGCGGGGCGAGACCGCGCCGAGCACGGCATCCACCTCTCGGGCGAGGCCCTGATGGGCCTGCGCCACCTCGCCCGGCGGGGCTCCGCGCCCGCCACCCGGACGCTGGCGGGCCTGCCGGGCGGCATCGTCACCCGGCGCCGCGGGCGCGGATCGGAGCCGGAGGACGTCCGCCTCTGGTCCGAGGGCGACGACCGCCGCTTCATCGACCGCAACGCCACGGCCCGCACCGGGCAGCTGCACGTCCGCACCCACCACGACGAGCGCGACCGCGCGGTGGTGCTGCTCGCCGATTTCCGGCCCGCGATGCTGTTCGGCACCCGGAGGGCCCTGCGCTCGGTGGCGGCCGCCGAGGCCCTGGCGCTGCTCGGCTGGCGGGTCGCCGCCGACGGCGGCCGGGTCGGCCTCGCGGTCGCCTCCGCCGGGGCGCCGACCGTGCTGCGGCCGGCGGGCGGCGAGCGCGCCATGATCGCGGTCACCGGTGCCCTCGCCCAGGCCCACGCCGACGCCTTGGGGGCCGAATCCGGCGCGCCGGCCCGCGCGGAGCCGCCGCTGGAGGCGACGCTCGCCCTCGCCCGCAGCCTGCTGCCGGCCGGCGGCCACCTCGTCATCGCCAGCGCCCTGGACGATCCCGGCCCGGGCTTCGACGAGCTCCTGACCCTGCTCGCCGAGCGGATCGCCATCCGGCTGATCCTGGTGAGCGACGCCTTCGAGCGCGCCCGGCCGCCGGGCTACTACCCCTTTGCCCTCGCGGACGGCCGCCGCGGGACCGCGCTGCCGACCGCGGGAGGACAGGCGGACGCGTCCGCCGAGGCCCGGCTCGCCGACTACGCCCGCCGCGGCATCGCGGGCGTGCGCCTCGACGTCGAGACCGGCCCGGAGGCCTACGCGCCGCTCATGGAGCGCCTCGATGCCGTGCTGTAAGGCCGGACCCGGCGGCGCGATCCCCGGCGACCTGATCCGCGGCGCGACCCGATGAATCCCGTCGCGCCCGCCGAGATCCCCCTGTCCCTCGACCAGCTCCGGGGCCTGCACCTGCCCGGAGGCGCCGCCGGCGCCGTGCAGGGCGAGGTCGTGGCCGCGGCGGCCCTGGGCTTCCTCGCCGCCCTGCTGGTCGGGCTCGTGCGCTACGCGCGCGGCCGGGCGCGGGCCACCCTGCGCCGGGCGGCGCTCGCCGAGCTCGCCCGGAGCCGTGGCCTCGACCCGGAGGCGCGCCTCGTCGCACAGGCCCGGCTGCTGCGCCGACTCGACCGATCCCTCGACCGATCCGGCGAGGCCGAGGCAGGGACCGGGACCCGGGCGACGGGCCCGGACTGGGCGGCCCGGCTGGACGGGCTGTTCCGGACCGACTTCTTCACCCGGGGCGCCGGCCGGGTGCTCGCCGACGGGCTGTACCGGCGGCAGGATCCCGACCTCGACGCCCTGGACGCCGAGCTCGCCCGCCTGATCGGGCGGCTGCGGGCATGAGCGGATTCCTGCCCGCGTGGCTCAGCGCGCTCCTGTCGGCCTTCGACCTCGCCGCGCCCTGGGCGCTGCTGGCGCTGCCCCTGCCGCTGCTGGCCGCGCGCCTGATCCCGGCGGAGCCGGAGGGGGGCAGCGGCGCCCTGCGCGTGCCCGCGACCCTGGTGGCCGGCGCGCGCGCCGGCGCCGACCGCGCGGCCCGCGGGCGCCGGCGGGCCCTGCTCACCTGGACGCTGTGGATCGCCCTGGTGGCGGCGCTGTCGGGCCCGCGCCTCGTCATGCCGGCGGCCGCCCTCCCGGCCTCGGGCCGCGAGATCATGATCGCCATGGACCTGTCGGGCTCGATGGAGCGGCGCGACTTCGCCCTCGACGGCGAGACCGTGAACCGGCTCACCGCGGTCAAGCGTGTCGGCACCGACTTCATCCGGCGCCGGGCCGGAGACCGGATCGGCCTCGTGATCTTCGCCGACCAGGCCTACGTGGCGGCGGCGCCGAGCTTCGACACCGCGGCGGTCGCCCGGGCGCTGGACGAGGCCACGATCGGCATCAGCGGCCGCTCCACCGGGATCGGCGACGGCCTCGGGCTCGCCCTGCGCCGGCTGGACCCGCGGGACGCCGGGGGCGACGCCGCCGGGGCCAGGCCGGGCGAGAAGGCCGCGAAGGCCGTGATCCTGCTGTCGGACGGCGCCAACAATGCCGGCCAGACCGCCCCCAAGGACGTGGCGGAGCTCGCCAAGGAACTCGGCATCAAGGTCTACACGATCGCCCTGGGGCCCCGCGACATGGCCGACGCCGACGGCGAGCAGGACGTGGTCGACACCGAGACCCTGCGCGACATGGCGCGGGCGAGCGGCGGCGAGGCGTTCCGGGTGCGCACCACCGAGGATCTGGTCCGGGTCGCCGACGCCATCGACCGGCTGGAGGGCGGCCGCGCGCTCGCCCCGCCCGTGCCGCTCCGCCGGGACCTCTGGCCCTGGCCGGCCGCCCTGGCTTTCCTCAGCGCCGCGCTCCTGCTGGCCAGCCGGAGGGGCGCGTGATGGTTCGATACCCCGCGCGCCCGACCCTCCCCCGCGTCCCGCGGTGCCGGGGCGCGGCGCCGGCCTCGGGGGCGGGAATGCGGGTCGGAGGGTCCGCCCGATGAGCGCCCTCGACGCCGTCGCCCTCCTGCGCCCCTGGTGGTTCCTGGCGATCCCGGTCGTGGTCCTGCTGGCCCTTCGCGCCGCGTGGCGCTCGGCGCCGCTGGGCGACTGGGCCCGGGCCGTCGATCCGGCGCTGATGGCCCATCTCGCCCGGGCCGGCGCGGTCCTCGGCGGCCGGCGGCAGGCGAACCTCGCCGCCGCGCTGGCGGCCGGGCTGATCGCCCTGGCGCTGACCGGCCCTGCGGTGGAGCAGGCGGACGGGCGGACCTTCCGCAACCTCGACGAGACCGTGCTCGTCGTCGACCTGTCGCGCTCGGTCACCGAGGGCGGCAACCTCCAGGGCGTCCGGCAGGCCGCCGCCGCCGTGGCGGAGGCCGCCGGCACCCGGGCGGTCGCCCTCGTGGTCTACGCGGGCGACGCCTACCTCGCCGCCTCCCCGACCACGGACCGCGACAGCCTCGGCACCACCCTGTTCGCCCTCGACGCCGACACGGTGCCGGACCGCGGCTCGCACCCCGAGCGCGGGCTGGCGCTGGCCCGCCGCACCCTCGCGGAGGCCAGCGTGGTGGCGGCCGACGTGGTGCTGATCAGCGACGGCGACGGCATCGGCGAGGCCGCCACCCGCGAGGCCCGCGCCATCGCCGAGCACGGCTGGCGGCTCCAGGCCCTCTACGTCCCGGCCGACAAGCCGCTGCCGCCCGGCGCGCCGAAGCCCGACCGGACCGCCCTCGACGCCCTCGCCCGGGCCGGCGGCGGCACGGCCGCCGACATCGCGACCCCGGGCCCGGTGCTCGACGCGGTCGGGGCCGGCCTCGCCCAGCACCTCGCGGCGGGCGGCTACGGCGTCCTGGCCTACGCGGATCTCGGGCGCTGGCTGCTGCTGCTGGCGGCGCTGCCGGCGCTGCTGCTGTTCCGCAGGAGCGCGTGATGCGGCTGACCCTTCCCGAGACCGGCCTCGCCGCCCCGCTCCGGGCCGGCCTGCCGCCGCGCTGGCGGCGGCTCGCCCGGATCGCCGGCCTCGCCCTCGCCGGGATCGGCCTCCTGGCGCTGCTCGGGGTCTCGCAGCCCCGCACCGGCTTCGGGCGGCTGCTGATGGGTCTCGGCCTGCCGGGCCTCGCCGCGGACGTGTTCGTCGATCCGGCCTGGCGCGCCGCCGCGCTCTACGAGGCCGGCCGCTACGAGGAGGCGGTCGCGCTGTTCCGTGCCGGCGGGCGGCGGGCGAGCTACAATCTCGGCAACGCTCTGGCCAGGGCCGGCGACCTCGACGGGGCGCTCGCGGCCTACGACGAGGCCCTGCGCTTCAACCCCCGCGACGCCGACGCCCAGGCCAACCGCTCGCTGATCGCCCGGATGCGGGCCGAGGTGATCGACCGCGGGCCCGGCGGCGGCATCGCCAACGGCACCGCCCAGTACGGCGCCCGCTACAACAACACCGCCAACCAGGACCAGAACAACGACATCAACGCCGCCTCCAGCGGCGAGGGTCTCGCCGGCAACAAGGAATCGAACGCCAGCGCGTCGCTGCCCGGCAACAGCAAGGTCGCCCGCCGCGGCAAGGCCGAGCAGCAGTCGATCGACGCCGGCAAGGGCCAGGCCCGGGGCTCGGCCGGCGACGCGGCCGGCCGCGGCCGGACCGGCGGCGGCTCCGCCATGGTGGCCGAGGCGCCCGAGCGCGAGGTCCGCCGGGTGACCAAGAGCTTCGAGGCCCACGAGATCCGCCCGGACCGGCTCTGGCTCCAGACCCTGCCGGACGATCCCGGCCGCTATCTCAAGCTGCGCCTGCGCGCCGAGCAGACCCGCCGGGTCGAGGCCGGCACCGCGATCCCCGCCGGGAGCAACCCGTGGTAAGTGTTTTCGGCGTTTCCGAGCGGCGCGCCCTGACCCGCGCCCTGACCCGCGCCCTCATCCTCCTCGCCCCCTTCCTCGCTCCCCTGCCCGCCCGGGCCGAGATCGAGCCGGGCGACCTCACGCTGACGGTGACCGCGGAGCTCAACGGCAACAGTGCCCCCTTCCCCCGCGAGATGGTGCTGCTGAAGATCCACGGGGTCTACAAGCAGCCGATCCTGCTCGAGGAGGTGGTGCAGCCCTCCCTCGCGAACTTCTCGTGGACGCAGCTCGGCCGCGACCACTGGAGCCGGACCAAGCTCCCCGACGGCCAGAGCGCCATCGCGTTCGACCGCACCGTGGCGGTCTTCCCGCACCATGCCGGCCAGTTCACCATCGAGCCGTTCGTCCACAAGCTCACCGTCAACGATGTCGGCGAGCGGCGGGTCGTCGAAGTCCGCTCGAAGCCGATCCCCTTCCCGGTCGCACCCTGGACCGAGCCCACCGGCGGCCCCGACGCCAAGGAGCCCTGGTGGCTGCCTGCCAAGGACGTGGCGATCACCGATTCCTGGAGCCCGGACCCGGAGACCATCAAGGTCGGCGAGACCACCCGCCGGATCGTCACCCTGGAGGCCCAGGGCATGGTCGCCGAGGGCCTGCCGCCCCGGCCGGTCATGCGCACCCGCGGCATCATCACCTTCGCGGGTCCCGTCACCCGCGAGACGCTGCTGACGCCCTCGGGACCCGTGGCGCGGGCCACCTACCAGTGGGACGTGAAGCCCGGCGTGCCGGAGATCATCCCCCTCGACGCCATCGCGATCCCGTGGTTCGACACCAACACCCGCACGATGCGCGAGACCGAGATCCCGGCCCGGCAGATCGGCGGCGGCCTGCCCGACCGCGAGACCGAGCGGGCGCCCCCCGCGATCCCCTCGCCCCTCGTCGTCGCCGCCTCGGCGCTCGCCGCCTTCGGGCTGGGCCTCGCGCTGATCGGCTTCGGCCTCGGGCGGCCGCGCCTGCGCCTCTCCGGCGCGGTGCGCCGGGCCCTGCGCGCGGCGGCCCGGGCCGGCGACCCGGCCGGGTTCCGCGCGGCCCTCGACGCCGCCGAGCGCGAAGTCCCCGACCTCGCCCGGACCTGGCGGGCGCGGCCCGATCTCGCGGCCGCCTTCGCGGCCCTCGACCGGGCGGTCTTCGGCGCGGCGGGCGCCCCGGTCCCGGATCTCAGGGCCCTGGCCCGGACCCTGTCGCATGCCGCGCCGGGAGAAGCCGCGACCCCCACGGCGGACCGGCTCGCACCGCTCGACGGCCCGGTCCGCTGAGCGCGGCGCAGCGCGGCTCCGCATCTCGTGAAGGCGGGCGCGGGAACGCAAGCCGGGACCGGGATTTGGGCTGCCGCAACCGCCCGGCACCGGAGATCCCCATGCCCGCGACCCCGCACCGATCCGTCCGCGCCGCCACGCGCCGTCCGACCATGGGCGCCCCGACCGTCGCCCTCGCCACCGCTCTCGTGACCCTCCTGGTCCTGCCGGCCGCGCTGCCGTCGGCGGCCCTCGCCCGGTCCTCCGGCACCGAGCGCACGCTGAAGATGGTCGACACCGACCACGACGGCACGATCGACCTGGCCGAGGCCCAGGCCGCCGCCGGCAAGGTCTTCGACGCCGCCGAGACCGACAAGGACGGCACCGTCGACGCCAGGGAGCTGAAGGGCCGGCTCAGCAAGAAGGACCTGAAGGCCGCCGACACCGATTCCGACGGCACCCTCGACCGCAAGGAATACCTCGCCCTGGTCGCGCAGCGCTTCAAGGCGGCCGATCCCGACAACGACGGCACCCTCGACGTCAGGGAACTCAAGTCCCCGGCGGGGCGCAGCCTGCTGCAGCTCCTGAAGTAAGCGCGCCTCCCGGACCTGCCGCCGTTGCACAGTTCATGAGCAAGTATTATTCCTGTGCAACGGCTCACGTTCTGAGCAGGCATCAATATTTTGCACTATCTTGCGTCATCTGAATTGGCCTCGTAGGTTTCGGTTATCCGAGCGGTAAAGCATCGGGTGAACCACCAGGGAGGAGCGCGATGGCACGCGCCAACGAGGTCAAGGACAGGTTTCGCGCGCGGCTGCAGGCGGCCGACGAGCGCAGCAACGACTTCCGGCGGAAGCTGCTCGAGGACGGGTCCCGGGCGCTCCAGCCCGTCATGGGCGTGCTGAACCTGATGGCCGAGGTCCTCAACGAGGAGGACAACGTCCACGGCAGCATCACCGGCCTCGAGGCGAAGATCGATCAGGACAACTTCATCAGCCTGTGCGCGCAGCTGCGCGGCACCGAGTCCGAGCAGAAGATCAAGATCAAGTACGGTCC
Source organism: Methylobacterium sp. D53M (assembly GCF_053345625.1). Lineage (NCBI taxonomy): Bacteria > Pseudomonadati > Pseudomonadota > Alphaproteobacteria > Hyphomicrobiales > Methylobacteriaceae > Methylobacterium > Methylobacterium sp. D53M. The sequence goes on along the minus strand of NZ_JBKFAL010000011.1, from coordinate 47,959 downwards.
GGAACTCGGCGGCAGCAACTACATCTCGGTCTCGGGCCTGAACCAGCGCTACAACGAGCGCCTCGTGCCGGGGGCGGCGAGCTGCTCCATCGGCCGGACGGTCGGCAGCGACATCCAGCTCGACGAGCACCGGGGCGACGAGCTGGCCGAAGTGGTCCGCGAGGTCGTCGAGGACTTCTACGCGGCCCAGATCGAGCAGCGCAGCCACTTCGCCTCCGCGCGCTGACGCCAGCGGCGCCGCGAACCGATCCGCGCGCCGCCGGCATCCGCCGGCCCGCCCCCGTCCTCGGGGGGACGGCCGGACCCCGCCGAAGGGCTCGGCCCTTTGGAGGCGCCGCCTCAGTCGGCGATGAACTTCAGCCGGTGGTCGCGGTAGAGGTCGACGATCGCCGCGGCGGTCTCCTCGATGGACCGGCGGGTGACGTCGATCGTCGGCCAGCGGTTCTTGGTGAACAGCCGGCGGGACATGGTGATCTCGTCCGCCACCGCCGAGCGGTCGACGTAGAGGGACGATTCGTCGGCGTTGAGGCTCGACAGCCGGTTCTGCCGGATCTGCACGATGCGCTCCGGCGACGCGAACAGGCCGACCACGAGAGGCTTGCGGGCCCGCTCGATCGCCGGCGGCAGCGGCATGCCCGGCACCAGCGGCAGGTTGGTGGTCTTGAGGCCGCGATTGGCGAGGTAGATCGAGGTCGGCGTCTTCGACGTCCGGCTGACGCCGAGCAGGATCACGTCGGCCTCCTCCAGATTGTCCGGCAGGTTGCCGTCGTCGTGGGCCAGCGTGAAGTTCATCGCGTCGATGCGCTTGAAGTACTCGGCGTTCAGCATGTGCTGGGCGCCGGGCCGCGCCGTGGTCTCGGCGCCGAGATACGCGCGCAGCAGGTCGTGGACCGGCCGCAGCACCGACAGGCAGGGCGAGCCGGTCTCCCGGGCGACCTCCTCCAGCCGCTCGCCGAGGTCGCCCCCCACCAGCGTGTAGAGGACGAGGCCCGGCGCGGCCCGGATCTCCGAGATCACCCGGTCGAGCTGCGCGGCCGAGCGCACCAGCGGGTAGACGTGCTCGATCGCCGACACGCCCTCGTACTGGGCGGCGGCCGCGCGCCCGACATTGATCAGCGTCTCGCCGGTGGAGTCGGAGACGAGGTGGAGGTGGAAGTAGCTGCGGCCCATTCCGATCGCCTCTGCGGTCGACCTCTCGGCCGACTGTGCGGTCGCCTCGCGCGGCGCCCACGTTGTCCACCGCCGGCCGCCAGGGGAGTCGATGAGTGTGGATAGGATGCCCCGCCGGGCCGGTCCAGGGCGATCCCGGTGCGCGCTGTCGACTCCGCCGTTCACAGGCAGATGATCGGGACGCGCCGAATCCGGCTCTCTGGACGAATCGGCCGCGAATCTGGCGCCCGTACACGACTCGGCGTTGCCAAGGCGCTGTCGGACCATCCGGTTCTCGCAAGTTGGCGGAAATCCTTTAAAGCCCCGTTAACGGCGCGGCGGCGGGGACCGCCTGTGGACGCTTTTGTGCCCCCGAGATTCGGCCCCCCAGAAGAAAAAACAGACTCCAAGATTCTCTCTTATCTTTTCGAAGGGGCCTGTGTGGGGATCGGCGCGCCTCGACTCGACAGGACGCCCGCCGACGGGCATGCGGGGTGAGGGACACGGGATGGGAGCGACCATGACGGGGACGGAGCGCGAGCCCGGGCAGACGACGTCGGGGACGACGTCCGAGCGCAAGGTGCTGCGGGTCCTCGAGGGCGAGGCGATCGGGCCGCCCCCCGCCTGGATGATGCGCCAGGCCGGGCGCTACCTGCCGGAATACCGGGCGACCCGGGCCGAGGCCGGCTCGTTCCTCGACCTCTGCTACAGCCCGGACTTCGCCGTCGAGGTGACGCTCCAGCCGATCCGGCGCTTCGGCTTCGACGCGGCGATCCTGTTCTCCGACATCCTGGTCGTCCCCCACGCGCTCGGCCAGGACGTGCGCTTCGTGGAGGGCGAGGGACCGCGCCTCGACCCGCTCGACGGTCGGGACGCGTTCGCGCGCCTGCGGGAGGCCGGCGACCCGGCGATCATGACCCACCTCGCGCCGGTCTTCGAGACGGTGACGCGGCTGCGGGCCGAATTGCCGGGCGAGACCACGCTGCTCGGCTTCTGCGGCGCGCCCTGGACGGTGGCGAGCTACATGATCGGCGGCCGCGGCACGCCGGACCTCGCCCCCGCGCGGGCGCTCGCCGAGGGCGACACCGCCCTGGTCGACACCCTGATCGACCGCCTCGTCGCCGTGCAGACCGAGTACCTCGTGCGCCAGCTCGAGGCCGGCGCCGACGCGGTGCAGATCTTCGAGTCCCACGCCGGCACCCTGCCGCGCGCCGTGCCCTCTGCCGTTCCGGCCTCGGGCGGCACGGTCGAGCCCGTCGGCGACGTCGCCGAGAGCGCCTTGCCGGGCGCACCTGCCTCCGATGCCCTCACCCGCTGGTCGCTGCGGCCGATCGCCCGCATGGTGGCGGGCGTCCGCGCCCGGGTGCCGGGGGCGAAGATCATCGTGTTCGCCCGCGGCTCGGGCCTCGACGGCCACGCCCGGGTGGTGCCGGAGACCGGCGCCGACGCGATCGGCGTCGACTGGGGCGTGGACCTGAAGGCCCTGCGGCAGACGGTGCCGGCCGCGACGGTCACGCAGGGCAACCTGCATCCCGACACGCTGATCGCGGGCGGCGCGGCCCTCGACGCGGCGGTGGACGCGGTGCTCGAGGCGACCGCCGGCCTGCCGCACATCTTCAACCTCGGCCACGGCATCACGCCGCAGACGCCGGTGGCCCATGTCGAGCGGATGCTCGCGCGGCTGCGCGGCCAGGGCTGAGGCCGCGCGTGCTGTACGACTGGATCAAGGCCCTCCACGTCATCAGCCTGATCGCCTGGATGGCCGGGATGCTCTACCTGCCCCGGCTGTTCGTCTACCACGCGAGCCTGCCGCCCGGCGCGGAGGCGCAGTCCGCGACCTTCAAGGTGATGGAGCGCCGCCTGCTCAAGGCGATCATGAACCCCGCCATGATCGCCACCTGGGTGTTCGGGCTGGCGCTCGCCTGGATGAGCGGCTTCTACGCGAGCGTCTGGCTGCAGGCGAAGTTCGCGCTGGTGCTCGCGATGTCGGGCATCCACGGCTGGCTCGCCCGGATGGTCAAGGATTTCGCCGCCGACCGGAACACCCGTGGGCACAAGTTCTACCGGGTGCTCAACGAGGTGCCGACGCTGCTGATGATCGGCATCGTCATCCTGGCGATCGTCAAGCCGGGCCTCTGATCCCGCGATCCCGCGATCCTGTGATCCCGGCCGGAGCCTTTCCGCGGCCGGCCCGTTGGGAGGCCATGTCGAAGCCTCTCGTCCTCGCCCTCGCGCTGGCCGCCCTCGCGGGCCCGGTCGCCGGCGCGATCACCGCGTCCCCCGCCCGGGCCGCGAGCTTCCCGTGCGACAGGGCCGAGGCCCCCGACGAGAAGGCGATCTGCGCCCATCTCCCCCTCAACGACCGGGACGTCGAGATGGCGACCCGGTTCGAGATCCTGAAGAGCGTGCTGCCGATGGGCGGCCAGGCCAAGCTGCGCGACGACCAGGAGGCGTGGCTGACGGAGCGTCGCGCCTGCGGCGGCGACGTCGGCTGCCTGACGGCCGCCTACGACGCCCGGCTGAAGGTCCTGCGCGGAGTCCTGGCGGAATTCGCCAAGCAGGGCCCGTGAGGTCCCGCGCTCAGGCCGCGCGCGGCAGGACCGCGGCGTCGACGCGGCAATCCGGCCGGCACGCCGCCACGCAGGCGCGCGCCAGCGCCTCGGTGGCGTCGACCAGCAGGCCCGACGAGTCGCTCCCGGCGAGCGCGAGCGGGATCTCCGTGCAGGCCATCACCACCCGGTCGCAGCCGGCCTCGGCCAGCGCCCGGACCTGCGCCTCCAGCAGCGGCGTCGCCTCGGCCACCCGGTGCGCCTTCACCAGCCGGATCGCCGCCGCCACCGCGGCCTGACCCGCCTCATCGGGCGCGCGGCACGCGAGCCCGTGCCGCGCCAGCCGCTCCGGGTAGAGCCCGGACCGCAGGGTGCCGTCGGTGGCGAGCAGGCCGATCCGGCTGCCGCTCCCGGTCCGCGCCAGGGTCTCGGCCAGGGTCTCGGCCACCGCGTCGACGATGTGGAGGATCGGCAGGGCGGTCGCGGCCTGCAGCGCCGCGTGCCAGTGATGAGCGGTGTTGCAGGGGATCGCGATCCGGGTGGCGCCGCCGGCCTCGAGGCGCGCCAGGGCGGCGCGGAGCGCCGGCAGCGGGTCCGGGCCGGTGCCCAGGATCGCGTCGGCGCGGTCGGGGATGTCGACGGCCGAGCAGACCAGGGTCGGGATGTGGTCCTGATCGCGCCCCGCGGGCGTCGCCCGCACGAGCTTGGCCAGGAAATCCACCGTGGCCATCGGGCCCATCCCGCCGAGTACACCGAGCATCGCCGCCTCCGACCGTCGCGGCCGCCGTGATGGGCCGCGGCGGGGCGGGAATCCAATGCCGTGTCGGCACCGGCCATGCCGATCTGGCACCGGTTCCTAGAGTTCGGCCGCCAGGGCGGCGGCCGCGGCCCAGACCGCCGCGACCGCGCCGCCGCGACCGGCCCTGCGGTAGAGCCGGATCTCCAGCGGCGTGCCCGGCCCGGCCGCCACGAGGCTGCCGTCGGCGAGCTCGCGGGCGACGAGGCTCTCGGGCAGCCACGCGCGGCCGTGGCCCGCGAGGACCATGAACTTCAGGGCCTCCGCCATGGCGTTCTCATTGACGTGGGCGGCCGCCGCCCCGTCACCGGCGAGCGCCGCGACCCGGCCCAGGAACGAGTCCCGGGGGTAGCCGAGCCCGGGCCGGTCCGCGGCCGGCCCCGGCCGGTGCACCGGCACGAGGCTGTCCCGGCCGATGGTCAAGTGCGGGAAGGCGGCCGGGTCGAGGGGGATCGGCACCAGGGGATGGTGGTAGGTCAGCAGCAGGTCGTAGCCGCCCTCGGCCAGCGCCTGCACGCAGGCGTGGAAATCGTCCGGCAGGAGCCGGCTGCCGAGCGGCCCGGTGCGGGCCTCGACGTCGCGGAACCAGCCCGGGAAGACGGTCAGCGCCAGGGTGTGGAGCGCCGCCACCGAAACGGTCCGCGGCGGCGGCCGGATCCGGGCGCGGAGCGCGTCGCGGCTGCCGTGGAGCCGCCGCACGGTCTCCTCGGCGGTCTCCAGGAACAGCCGGCCCTCCGGCGTCAGGGCCGTCGGGTAGGTGCTGCGGTCGACCAGCGCGACCCCGAGCCAGCCTTCGAGCGCCCGGATGCGGCGGCCGAAGGCCGGCTGGGTGACGTGGCGCTCGACCGCCGAGCGCGAGAAGCTGCCGGTGCGCGCGAGGCTCAGGAAGTCCTCGAGCCATTTCAGCTCCATCTCGGCTCCATCGCGCGGCGGTCTCAGAGCCGCGCCAGGAGCCGCTCCGCCAGCGGGTTCTCGGCCGCGAAGGCGTAGTCGACCCGCCGCACCGTGACGGCCCGCGCGCCGGCCTCGACCAGGGCGCCGGCGAGCTCGAACACCGCGGCCTCCCGGCAGCGCAGGACGATCTCGCCCTCCGGCCCCCGCGGCGCGCCGTAGGGCAATTCGGCCTCGTGCAGGCCCGCGATCGTGGCGAGGTCGATCGTGCCGCTCTCCGGCAGGGCGGCGCGCACCTCGCGGGTGGTCCGGGCGCGCTCCTCGGCGGCGATGCGGCCGAGCACCGTGCGGAGCGCGGCCCGCTGGCCCTCGCCCCAGGGGGCCTTCAGCGAGGCGACGAGGTTCGCCTCCGAGCGCAGGATGATGCCGTCGTCCAGCACCTTCAGGGCGTTGGCCGAGAGCGTCGCCCCCGTGGTGGTGATGTCGACCACGATCTCGGCCGAGCCCGCCGCCGGCGCCCCCTCGGTGGCGCCCAGGCTCTCGACGATCCGGTAATCGGCGACGCCCTTCTCGGCGAAGAACCGGCGGGTCAGGTTCACGTACTTGGTGGCGACCCGCAGGCGCCGGCCGTGGCGGGTCCGCATGCCGGCCGCGACCTCGTCGAGGTCGGACATGTCGCGCACGTCGATCCAGGCCTGGGGCACGGCCACCACCACGGTGGCGTTGCCGAAGCCGAGCGGCGTCAGCAGCTCGACCTGGTCGCGCACGTCCGGCAGGGTCTCGCGGATCAGGTCCTCGCCGGTGACGCCGAGATGGGCGGCGCCCGAGGCGAGCTGCGCGGCGATCTCGGAGGCCGAGAGGTAGCGCACCTCGACGTCGGGCACGCCGATGAGCTTGCCCCGGTAGTCGCGGGCGCCCGCGCCTTGAGCGAGCTTCAGCCCGGCCCGGCCGAAGAACGCGCTGGCATTCTCCTGCAGGCGGCCCTTGGACGGGACGGCGAGGATCAGCGGCATGGCGGCCGCGTCCGAGGCACTCATCGGCCGGCTCCCGCCACGCGCTCGATCCAGAAGGTGCATCCCACCGCCGGCAACGGCGCCGGGCTGCCGAGATGGCCGAGCAGGCCGTCGTAGCGGCCGCCGCCGACCAGGGTCGGCCCGTCCCGCTCGGTCACCTCGAAGATGAAGCCGGTGTAGTAGTCGAGGTTGCGGGCGAAGCCGCCCTGGAAGCGGAAGCGCTCGATCGGCAGGCCGCGGGCCGCGATGAAGCCGGTGCGCTCCTCGAACAGGTCGAGGGCGGCCGCGAGGGCGTCGTGCCGCAGGCCCGCGTCGGCGACGAGCGCCCGCAGGTCGCGGGCGGCGGCGTCCGGATGGCCGGCGATCGCCCGGTAGCGGTCGAGGAGCGCGCGGTTCTCGGCGTTGAGCCCGGCGCCGCCATGGGCCTGCGCGGCGGCCTTGGCGAGGAAGCGCTCGGCGATCTCGCCGGCGCTGCGCCCGCCCACCGCCGAGATCCCGGCGATCGCCAGCACGTCCTCCACGAAGGCGCGCACGCCCCGCGGGTCCTGGCCCTGGATCGCCGCCAGCAGGCCCGCGTGGGGATCCTCGGGACGGGTGCCCTCGGCGCCGTTGGTGACGGCGTCCAGCGAGCGCCCGGCGGCCAGCGCCCGGAGCGTCCGGCGCTTGGCGGCGGGCGGGACCGCGAGCCCGTCGAGGAGCGCCACGGTCAGGCCCATATCGCCGAGCCGCACCGCCGGGTCGGTCCGGCCGAACAGGGCGAGGCCCTCCAGGGCGAGGCCCAGCACCTCGGCGTCGGCCGCCGGCGTGTCGGTCCGCCCGATCGACTCGATGCCGGCCTGGAAGAACTCGTCGGGCTCGTCGGCGGCGAGCCGGAAGACCGGGCCGCAATAGCTGTAATCGGCCGCCTGCCCGTCGGCCTCCGCCCGGTGCAGGCGGCAGACCGGGATGGTGAATTCGGGCCGCAGGCACAGCTCGGCGCCGCCCGCATCCTGGGTGACGAAGATCCGCCGGCGGATATCCTCGCCCGAGAGTTCGAGGAACGGCTCCAGCGGCTGCAGCACCGGCGGCGTCACCGGCCGGTAGCCCGCCGCCGCCAGATGCGCGGAGAGCCGCGCGCGCGCCGCGTCCCCCGCCCCCGTCTCGCCCGCCTCCGGTCGTGTCATCGCGATCCACCTCGCGGGGCAATCCACCTCGCGGGCGCTCTGTAGCAACCGCGACCGGACTTGGCGACACGCACCCGGGAAGCGTGGGGCCGGCGCGCCGCGCAGAACTGCGCAGACCCCGCGCCGCGGCCGGATTCCGCTACGGCGTCAGTGACCGGACCGGCTCAGAGCGGCTCAGAGCGGCCGGAGGCTGCCGAGGCGCGCGCCGCGCGGGCGCCGGACCGGCTTGCGGCGGGCGAGCACGGTCAGGGCGGGCGCCCCCGCCATCCCGGCGCTCAGGATCGGCGCGCTGCCGGTCCCGGGCGTGGCCTGCGCGACGGCGCTGGGCAGCCGGCCGAGGACCGGCCGGGCGGCCCAGGCGGGTCCCGCGCCGGCGCAGAGCAGGCCGAAGGACAGGACGAGGATCTTCGCGCGCATCCCGACATCTCCGCGGCACCGACCGACGACAACGCCGCCGGAGCCTCTGCGTTCGACGTGCGGTTCGACTTACGGTTCGATGCGCGAGTGTCTCAGATCTCCGTTGACGGAAAATGCCGGGCCAGCACGGCGCGGACCTGCGCCACCAGGTCGGCCTCGGGACACGAGAATTGCGCGGGCCGCGCGGCCTTCCACTCGGCGTTGCTGGCGATGGACTCGGCCGCCCGGGCGCCCTCGATCAGGTCCTTGATCTGGACCTCGCCGGCCAGGCGCTCGTTCGAGCCCTGGATCACCGCCACGGGCGCGCGGCGGCGGTCGGCGTACTTCATCTGCGCCTTCATGCCGGCGGCGCCGAGGTAGAGCTCGGCCCGGATGCCGTCGGCGCGCAGGAGCGCGACGAGCCGCTGGTAATCGGCCATGTTCTCCCGGTCGAGGACTAGCACCACCACCGGCCCGGGAGCCTCGGCGCCGGCGATCAGGGGGCTGCCCACGAGCTGGAGCGCCGAGAACAGCCGCGAGACGCCGATCGAGAAGCCGGTGGCCGGGACCGGCTCGGCCCGGAACCGCCCGACGAGGCCGTCGTAGCGCCCGCCGCCCGCCACCGAGCCGAAGCGCACGGTCTGGCCGTCCTCGTTGGTGACCGGGAAGGTCAGCTCGGCCTCGTAGACCGGGCCGGTATAGTACTCGAGGCCGCGCACCACGCTCGGATCGGCCCGGATCACGTCGTGGCCGTAGCCGGCGGCGGCGCAGAGGCGCATGATCGCGTGCAGCTCGGCGATGCCCTCGCGGCCGGTCTCCGAGTCGCCGACCGCCTCGTGCCAGCCGGCGAAGAACTTCTCCCAGAACGCCACCTTGTCGGCGCCGTCGCCGGCATCGGCCTGGAACGACACGTAGGCGAGGATCCGGCCGATCGCCGTGGCGTCGAGGCCCGCGCCCTTGGTGAAGTCGCCGCTCTCGTCCTTGCGGCCGGACCCGAGCAGGTCGCGCACCCCGTCGACGCCGAGCCGGTCGAGCTTGTCGATCGCCCGCAGGACCGTGAGGCGCTGGCCGGCCTTGTCGGGGCCGGCGAGCCCGATCGCCTCCATGACGCCGTCGAGCACCTTCCGGTTGTTGACCTTGACCACGTACTGGCCGCCGAGCCCGAGGCGGTTCAGCGTGTCGGCCATCAGCATGCAGGTCTCGGCATCGGCCGCGACGCTGCCGGCGCCGACGATGTCGGCGTCGAACTGCATGAACTGGCGGAAGCGGCCCGGCCCCGGCTTCTCGTTGCGGAACACGTAGCCGGCCCGGTAGCTCCGGTAGGGCTTGGGCAGCCCGTCGTAGTTCTCGGCCACGAACCGGGCCAGCGGCGCCGTCAGGTCGTAGCGGAGCGACAGCCACGCCTCGTCGTCGTCCTGGAACGAGAACACGCCGGCGTTCGGACGGTCGAGGTCGGGCAGGAACTTGCCCAGGGCCTCTGTGTACTCGACGAACGGCGTCTCCAGGGCCTCGAACCCGTAGAGCTCGAAGCTCCTGCGGATCGTCTCCAGCATCCGCCCCTGCGCGGCGATCTCGCCGGCGCGGCGGTCGACGAAGCCGCGCGGCAGGCGGGGCTTCAGGGTCTCGGCCTTCTCGGCCTTCGGGGTCTCGGGCTTGGACATGGGCGCATTCGCTCTCGCGGACCCGGAATCCGGGTCCCGCATCGAATCTTCGATCGTCTCCGGCGGGCGGAGATCCTGCGGCCGGGCTCTAGAGCATGCCGGGCGAAAGGGGAATTCGGTTTGCGGGCGCTCTGGCCGCCCGATCATCCAGCAATGTCGTCCTTGCGGGCGGAGCGAGCGATCCAGGCAGCGCCACGCTTGTCGAGGTCGCGCCGCCCTGGGTCACGTCGCTGCGCTCGTGATGACGGAAAGAGCGCATCGACCGGAGCGGTGAAGCGGAACCCTGCCGGAACTCCGCACGCGCCGATGCGCCTTTTTCCGGATCGGGTTCCGCTTCGCTCCACTGGTCCGGCACAGGGCGCGGTTCACCCGGACCTAAAGACCTCAGTACGGCGCCGTCAGCTTGAGCCAGAGCAGTGCCGCGAGACTCACCACGGCGATCGGCATCTGCAGCGGGCGCAGGCGGGCATGCGACAGGGGCACCTCGCCGGCGCGCGCCGCGATCGGGTCGAGGATCCCGATGGCCGCGTAGCCGAGGATCAGCATCGCGAGGGCCGGCACCGCCTTGCCCATCACCGCCGCGAACAGGCTGCCCAGCCCGAGGCCGTAGAGGACCAGCATGGTGACGATCTGCGACACCTGCGGGCCGCCCTCGGTCCGGAAGCTGACGCCGCGGCGCACGCCGGCCAGGAACAGCAGGATCGAGGCGGCGTAAAGCAGGGTGAACAGCGCCACGAGGTAGTCGAGGGGTTTGCCGTTCAGCCACCACGCCACGGCGGTGCCGACGGCGATCGGCAGCATCGGGCCGAAGCCGAAGACGATCTCGAGCCAGGGGATCCGGCGCGGCTCGTGCGTGGTGAGGGTGCGTCCGGTGGCGTCGTCGCGCATGGCGGTCTGGGGGAACTCTCGATTCGACGGTCTGCTGCGCCGCAGCACCGGGACAGGGAACGGCCGCGCGCCGGCCCGGTTCCGAAACCCGGGTCCGGGCCCGGTTCGACGCGGTCCGTGTAGCGCCGCCGCGGCGCTCCGGCGAGGCCCCGCCGGTCCGTAAACGCGTCACCCGGTCGCCCGCGTCCCCGTCGGCGTCCCGGGCCAATGTCCGGGCCCTTGAGTGCGGGCGAGAAAGGCGTTATCTGTGTCTGGCCCTCATCACAAGGTCTGCGCCGCAGCGCGCCCGTGAGCCGCGAGGGTCCTGCCTCATCGGTTTCGCCAACCTGACCCCGGGCCCCTCGCCGCAGCGCGGCCCGCTCTCCGGTGCCCATCCCCCGGGCACCTGGCACTGAACCGGCCCTCCCACCACCTCCGTCGGTTGCAAGATACCCCCATGACGCCAAATCCCGACGCCCTCGCCGACGATATCGAGACCGGGGAGCCGGCCGACGCGCCGACCATGCCCGCCGCCCTCGAGGGCGTCCGCGAGGTCAAGCTCCAGGACCTCAAGTCGAAGACGCCGACCGACCTGACGGCCTTCGCCGAGGAGGTCGAGGTCGAGAACGCCTCGACCATGCGCAAGCAGGAGCTGATGTTCGCCATCCTGAAGCAGCTCGCTGCCAAGGAGGTCGAGATCATCGGCTCGGGCACCGTCGAGGTGCTGCAGGACGGCTTCGGCTTCCTGCGCTCCTCCGACTCGAACTACCTGCCCGGCCCCGACGACATCTACATCTCGCCGACCCAGATCCGCCGCTTCGGCCTGCGGACCGGCGACACCGTCGAGGGCCCGATCCGCGGCCCCAAGGACGGCGAGCGCTACTTCGCGCTCCTGAAGGTCAACACGATCAACTTCGAGAATCCGGAGAAGATCAAGCACAAGGTCCACTTCGACAACCTGACGCCGCTCTTCCCGACGAAGCGGTTCAAGCTCGAGCTGGACAACCCGACCAAGAAGGATTTCTCGCCGCGGATCATCGACATCGTGGCGCCGATCGGCAAGGGCCAGCGCGCCCTGATCGTGGCGCCGCCGCGCACGGGTAAGACCGTGCTGATGCAGAACATCGCGCAGTCGATCACCCTCAACCACCCCGAGTGCTACCTGATCGTGCTGCTCATCGACGAGCGGCCCGAGGAGGTCACCGACATGCAGCGCTCGGTGAAGGGCGAGGTCATCGCCTCGACCTTCGACGAGCCGGCCACCCGCCACGTGCAGGTCGCCGAGATGGTGATCGAGAAGGCCAAGCGCCTCGTGGAGCACGGGCGCGACGTGGTGATCCTGCTGGATTCCATCACGCGCCTCGGCCGCGCCTACAACACCGTGGTGCCGTCCTCCGGCAAGGTGCTGACCGGCGGCGTCGACGCCAACGCCCTGCAGCGGCCCAAGCGCTTCTTCGGCGCCGCCCGCAACATCGAGGAGGGCGGCTCGCTCTCGATCATCGCCACGGCGCTGATCGACACCGGCTCGCGCATGGACGAGGTCATCTTCGAGGAGTTCAAGGGCACCGGCAATTCCGAGATCATCCTGGACCGCAAGGTCTCCGACAAGCGCATCTTCCCGGCGATCGACATCACCCGCTCGGGCACCCGCAAGGAGGAGCTGCTGGTCCCGCCGGACTCGCTCAAGAAGACCTACGTGCTGCGCCGCATCCTCAACCCGATGGGCGTCACCGACGCGATCGAGTTCCTGCTCGACAAGCTGCGCCAGACCAAGAGCAACGGCGACTTCTTCGACTCGATGAACACCTGAGGCCGTCCCCGGCCGCGGGCATCGCCGCCGTCCCCGCGAGCGGAGCGATCCAGGCAGCGCCGCGGTGGCAAGCCGCGCGCTGGCCTGGGTCACGTCGCTGCGCTCCGGTCCCTCAGGATCGGGGAGCGGATGGGACGGGGGTCGCGCCCGCCGTGCGGGACGCCTGTCCCGCGGCGGCACGAAACGCGATTCCGGCCCGATCGGGCCGTTGACCGTCTCCTAACCGGCCTCTGCCAAGGTTCCATCCGGGCGCCAGGTAGCGTATCGGCCCCGCGACAGCCCCGCCGGCCGGTCCATCCCGGCGGCGGGGCTCGTCGCAGCCCGGCTTGCACCGATCCCCGGATCCGTGACACTGGCGCGATGCCCCGCTCGCCCTGGACCGGTCCGGATCCGCTCCTCCTCGCCTCGACCAGCCCGACCCGGCGCCTCCTCCTGGAGAGCGCCGCCCTGCCGGTCGAGACCGCCGCCCCGGACGTTGACGAGCGCGCCCTCGAGGCGGCGAGCGCCGGCCTGTCCCCGCCCGACCTCGCCCTGCACCTCGCCCGCGCCAAGGCCGAGTCGGTGGCGGCGCGCCATCCCGGGCGGATCGTCCTCGGCGCCGACCAGGTGCTCGACCTCGACGGCACCGTGTTCCACAAGCCGGCCGACGGCGCGTCGGCCCGGGCGCAGCTCGCCCGTCTGTCCGGGCGCACCCACGCCCTTCATTCCGCCGTGGTCCTGGCCGGGGTGGTCGAGGACGCCTTCGTGGAGACCGCGCGGCTGACCCTGCGCCCCCTCGATGAAAGGGCGATCGCGGCCTATGTGGACTGCGCCGGCGCGGAGCGCGTGCGGGCGAGCGTCGGCGGCTACCAGCTCGAGGGGCCGGGGATCCACCTGTTCGAATCGGTCGCGGGCGATCACAGCACCGTGCTGGGCCTGCCGCTTCTGCCGCTCCTCGCGCGGCTGCGCGCCGCCGGGCTTCTGGCTTTCTGAGGGAGTACCGCCTTGGCGGGACACGACCATTCGCACGGCGGCCACGGAGGGCATACCCACGGCGGCCACGCCCAGGGCGGTCATGCCCATGGCGGCCTCGGCGGCCACGCGCACGCGCCGAAGGATTTCGGCACGGCCTTCGCCATCGGCATCGTGCTCAACACCGCCTTCGTGGTGATCGAGGCGGCCTACGGCTATCTCAGCAACTCCATGTCGCTGGTGGCCGATGCCGGCCACAACCTCTCGGACGTGCTGGGCCTCGCGGCGGCCTGGATCGCCGCGATCCTGGTGCGCCGCCGCGCCAGCGCGCGCTTCACCTACGGCTACCGCGGCTCCTCGATCCTGGCCGCCCTGTTCAACGCCGTGTTCCTGCTCATCGCCATGGGGGCGGTGATCTGGGAGGCGCTGGTCCGGCTGGTCCACCCGGAGCCCGTCGCGGGCACGACCGTGATGGTGGTGGCGGCGGTGGGAATCCTGGTCAACGGCCTGACCGCGTGGCTCTTCGCCAGCGGCGCCAAGGGCGACATCAACGTCCGCGGGGCGTTCCTCCACATGGTGGCCGACGCCGCCGTCTCGGCCGGGGTCGTGGTGGCGGGCCTCGTGATCCAGCTCACCGGCCTCGCCTGGCTCGACCCGGCGGTCAGCCTCGTCATCGCCGCCCTGGTGGTCTGGGCGACCTGGGGCCTGCTGCGCGACAGCGTGGCCATGTCCCTCGACGCCGTGCCGCCGGAGATCTCCCCGGACGCGGTGACCGGCTTCCTCCTCGAGCGGCCGGGCGTCGCCGGCCTCCACGACCTGCATATCTGGCCCATGAGCACCACCAGCGTCGCCCTGACGGTCCATCTCGTGATGCAGGAGGGGCATCAGGCCCACCGCCAGCCCGGCAACGGCTTCCTCGCCGAGACCGCCGAGGGCCTGCGCGACCGGTTCGGCATCGGCCACGCCACCCTCCAGGTCGAGGAGGCCGGCGGCCCGGCCTGCCGCCTCGCTCAGGATTGCGCGGCGTGAGCGGCGCCCAGCCCCGCGCCTTCGTGGTCGGCCACCCGATCGCCCACTCGCGCTCGCCGCTGATCCACGGCCACTGGCTCGCCGTGCACGGGATCCCGGGCTCCTACGAGCGGCTCGACGTGGCCCCGGAGGCCTTTCCGGACTTCATCCGCGCCCTGCCCGCGTCCGGCTACCGGGGCGGCAACGTCACCATCCCCCACAAGGAGGCGGTCTTCGCGCTGGTGGACACGCTCACGCCGCGGGCGAAAACCATCGGCGCGGTCAACACCCTGGTGGTCGGGCCGGACGGGCGGATCCGCGGCGACAACACCGACGCGCCGGGCTTCTGCGCCCATCTCGACCACAGCCTGGGCGCGGCCTGGCCGGACCGGGCGGGCGGCACCGCCCTGGTGCTCGGCGCCGGCGGCGCGGCGCGGGCGATCGTGGTCGGGCTCGCCGAGCGCGGCCTGCGGCGCGTCTGGGTCGCCAACCGCACCGCGGCCCGGGCCGAGGCGGTGGCGGCCCTCGCGCCGGGCGTCGGCGCGGCGCTCGCCTGGGACGACCTGCCGGCGGCGCTTCCCGAGACAGGCCTCCTCGTCAACACCACGTCCCTGGGCATGAAGGGCCAGCCGCCCCTCGCCGTCGACCTGTCGCTCCTGCCGGCGGACGCGGCCGTGGCCGACATCGTCTACGCGCCCCTGGAAACCGAGCTCCTGGCGGCGGCGCGGCGGCGGGGGCTCGCCGCCGTGGACGGGCTCGGCATGCTGCTGCACCAGGCGGTGCCGGGCTTCGCGGCGTGGTTCGGCCCGCGCCCCGCCGTCACCCTCGAGCTGCGCGACCGGATCGTGGCGGACCTCGCCGGATGACCCCGAAGGCCGGATCCGGACCCGTCATCCTCGGGCTCACCGGCTCGATCGGCATGGGCAAGTCGGCCACGGCCCGGATGTTCGCGGAGCGCGGCGTCCCGGTCCACGACGCCGACGCCGCCGTCCACGCCCTCTACGGGCCGGGCGGCGCGGCCGCCGCGGCGATCGGTGCGGCCTTTCCCGGCGTGCTCGACGATCGCGGCGGCGTCGACCGGGCGCGGCTGCGCGCCGCGGTGCTCGACGCGCCCGACCGGATGGCGGCGCTGGAGGCCATCGTCCATCCCCTGGTGCGCGCGGCCAGCACGGACTTCCTGGCGCGGCACGCGGCGGCGCCGCTGGTCGTCCTCGACGTCCCGCTCCTCTACGAGACCGGCGGCGAGGGCCGCTGCGACGCGGTCGCGGTGGTGAGCGCCCCGCCCGAGATCCAGCGCGACCGGGTGCTCGCCCGTCCCGGCATGACCGAGGCGGCCTTCGCGGCGATCCTGGCCAAGCAGATGCCCGACGCCGAGAAGCGCGCCCGGGCAGATTTCGTCATCGACACGGGCCGGGGTTTCGCCGCCGCCGAGGCCGCGGTCGCGCGGATCGTCGAGCGACTGACGGCGCACCGTGCGCCGCCGCACCGCGGCGACGGATGAAACGCCCGGAGGATTGAATATCTGCGGTTGTGTTCCGGGGGGAATACGGACGGCAGGATGGACGTGATGGCGCGGCGCTGGGGCGGGATTTGTCGCATTCGGTCGGGCGGCATCCGGGCCGCGACCCTTCTCGCGCTGCTGGCGGCCGGGCCCGCGCAGGCCCAGTACGCCGCCAGCTGCCCGCCGCCGAAGAAGTTCGCGGCCGGCGCCTGCGTCACCGTCTGCCCGGGCGGCTACGAGGACCGGGGACCCGTCTGCGTCTACCGCAACACCTCTCGGTAGGGCGAGGCGCTCGACGGTTGGTCGACGGTGATGGACGGGGACGGCCGTGCAGGGCGGGTTAACCGCCCGGGCTTATCCCGCTAGGGTCCGCCCCCACCCCCCCGCGAGTCGCGAGACCCATGCTGCGCGAGATCGTCCTCGACACCGAGACCACCGGCACGGAGGCGAAGGGAGGCGACCGGCTGATCGAGATCGGCGCGGTGGAGCTCCTCAACCACATCCCCACCGGCCGGACCTTCCACCGCTACTGCAATCCGCAGCGGCCGGTCTCCGAGGGCGCCTTCAACGTCCACGGCCTGTCCGACGCGTTCCTCGCCGACAAGCCGCTCTTCGCCGAGATCGCCGGCGAGTTGCTGGCCTTCCTGGCCGACGGGCGGCTCGTGATCCACAACGCGCCCTTCGACGTCGGCTTCCTCAACATGGAATACGCCCGGCTCGGCGCGAACGCCCCGCCGCCGATCCAGCTGGAGGACGTCGTCGACACCCTGCCGATGGCCCGGCGCAAGCACCCGGGCGCGGCCAACAACCTGGACGCCCTCTGCAGCCGCTACGGCATCGACAACACCCGGCGCACCAAGCACGGGGCACTCCTCGACGCGCAGATCCTGGCCGAGGTCTACGTCGAGCTGCTCGGCGGCAAGCAGACCAGCCTCGGCCTCCTGGAGGCCGCGACGGCCGCCCCCGTGGCCGGATCGGCGGCCCTGGCGTCGGCGGCTCCGGCGGCGCCCCGCCCCTACCGGTCTCGCCTCACGGATGCAGAGCGTGCCCGGCACGACAGCTTCCGCGCGAGCCTCGGTCCTGCCGCGATCTGGGCCGAGTATATCGGGGCGGACGATCCGGCCTGATCGCCGGTCCGTCCCGCTCTCCGATCCGCACGCCTGCCGCGCGCCGCCGGCTGTTGCCGCATCGCACAGGGGTGTTTATTGCAATGCACAAAACGCCGTCGACGGAGCCTCTCGCGGGGTGACGGAGGCTGGCCCGCGCGGTGACGGTGCACTCCCTCGGGGGAGGCACGGGCGCGCCGGATCCGGCCGTGACGGAGATGCTGAGGCAGTGAGGCGCGCACGCATGACCGAGGATTTCGGCAGTCGCGACGGACAGCGCGACGACAAGACCGGCCCGTCACCCTTCGCCGACATGATCGAGGCCACCCGCCTGACCGGCCTCGGCCGGCTCGAGGAGGCGACCGCCCTCATCCAGCGCAGCCTCGGGGGGCAGAAGGCTCCGCCCGCCGATCCGCCGGCCGCGCCGCAGCCTCCCGCGCGCCGCGACGCGCCGGCCGCCGAGACGCGCAGTCCCGCGGCGGAGTCCGGGACGCGGATGCGCGAGGTGGTGGGGCAGGTCGTGCGCGGGCTCGCGCCGGTGCTGAAGGGCCTGGGCAACCCGCTCCGGTCGCCGGCCCCGCCGCCCGCCGACCGGGCGGGCGGGACCGGGGGCCGCTTCGTGTCCCTGACCCATGCCGAGCCCGCCGGCACCCGCGAGTACAAGCTGTTCATCCCGAGCCACCCGGACCGGGCGGCGCCGCTGATCGTGATGCTGCACGGCTGCACGCAGAACCCGGACGATTTCGCCGCCGGCACCGGCATGAACACCCTCGCCGAGCGCGCCGGCGTGTTCGTGGCCTACCCGGCCCAGAGCCGCCAGGCCCACGCCCAGCGCTGCTGGAACTGGTACGAGCCCCGGGACCAGGGCCGCGGCGCGGGCGAGCCGGCGATCATCGCGGGCCTCACCCGCGCGATCATGGCGGAGCACCCGATCGACCCGGCCCGGGTCTACATCGCCGGCCTGTCGGCCGGCGGCGCCGCCGCCCTCAACATCGCTCGCGCCTACCCGGATCTCTACGCCGCCGTCGGCGTGCATTCGGGCCTCGCGGCCGGCTGCGCCCGGGACCTCGGCTCGGCGCTGATGGCCATGCAGGTCGGCGCCCCCGGTCTCGGCACCCCGACATCCTTCGGTACGCCCGCGCCCGCCACCCGCGTCCCGACGATCATCTTCCACGGCGAGGACGACGGTACCGTGAGCGTGCGCAACGCCGATCAGGTGCTCGCCCAGGCCAAGGTCGCCGGGCTGACGCCGCGGTCGGAGACCTTCGAGGGCCGCGGCCACCCCTTCACCCGCACCCGCTACCGGGACGAGGCGGGCCGGGTCGTGGTCGAGGATTGGCGGGTGCGCGGCGCCGGCCACGCCTGGTCCGGGGGCCGCCCCGACGGCAGCTACACGGATCCCGAGGGGCCCGACGCGTCCCGGGCGATGCTCGACTTCTTCGCCGAGCACCGGCTGGGACCGGCGGGGCGCCCGTAAGGGGTTTCCGGAGGGCCGCGCGCGCTGGCGGGTTGTCAGGGCGCGGCCCTGCTGTATCGCAGGGCGCTGCCCCGCCTCCACAAAAGGTCCCGGACCTTTTGCATCCAGGACCTCCCATGAGCACCACCCCCGCGCCGATCCCGACCCTCCAGGGCCTCGCCGAGGTCGCCGACCGGTACGACCTGATCCTCTGCGACGTCTGGGGCGTGCTGCACGACGGCCAGAAGGCCCACACGGCCGCCGGCGAGGCGCTGATCCGCTTCCGCGGCCTCCCGGGCGCGCGGCCGCGCCGGGTCGTCCTCGTCTCGAACGCGCCCCGGCCCGGCGACGGCGTCGGCCGCATCCTCGACCGGTTCGGCGTGCCGCGGGAGGCCTACGACGCGATCCTGACCTCGGGCGACCTCACCCACGACCTGATCGCCGCGCGCCCGGGTGCCCGGATCCGGCATCTCGGGCCGGAGCGCGACCTCGGAATCTTCCAGGGGCTCGACCTCAGCCTCGTCCCGGAGACGGAGGCCGACCTCGTCGTCTGCACCGGCCTGTTCGACGACCGCAGCGAGACCCCCGACGATTACCGGCCAGAGCTGGAGCGCCTGGCGGCCCGCGGGCTGACGATGATCTGCGCCAATCCCGACCTCGTCGTGGAGAGCGGCAACCGCCTGATCCCCTGCGCGGGCCTGCTCGCGGCGGCCTACGCGGAGATCGGCGGCCCCGTGGTCTACGCCGGCAAGCCGCACCGCCCGGTCTACGAGGCGGCGCTCGCCAAGGGGGCAGCGCTCACCGGGGCCCCGGTGGACCCGGCGCGGGTCCTGGCGATCGGCGACGCGATCCGCACCGACATCGCCGGCGCCCGCGGCTTCGGCATCGCCAGCCTGCTGGTGGCCCGCGGCATCCACGCGGAGGAACTCGGCGTCACGGCCGCGCATCACCGCCTGGGCGACGTGGCGGACTGGCTCGGCCGGCAGGCGGTGCATCCGGACGCGGTGATCGAGCGGCTGGTCTGGTAACGGCCGGTCCTCCGAGGCGGGCCCTTCGAGACGGATCCTGCGCGTATTGCCGCCAGTCTAACCCCCTGAAATCCCCGACAAGCTTGACACCGCGCGGGAAATTGCGTGGATTCGCGCGTGTGAATCGGTCCCGCGCGCAGCAATCAGCCCCGACATTCGCCTCACGCGTCGGGCGATTCGACCGGAAGACCTGTCCGATGGCGGCGCGCGCGACGATCGGGGCCGGCGAGACGGCGGGTCTTGCGTGACCCTGGTCTCCGGACTGCCCGATTTCCTGCTCTATCTCGGCACCGCGACCGGGCTGATCGGCCTCTACCTGCTGATCTACACCCTCGCCACCGCGCACAACGAGCTCGCGCTGATCCGCCGGGACGTGACGGCGGCCGCCGTCGCGCTGGGCGGGAGCCTGGTCGGCTTCACCCTGCCGCTGGCGGTGGCGATCTACAACGCGCGGTCGCTGCTCGACTGCCTGATCTGGGGGCTGATCGCCCTGGTGATCCAGATCGCGATCTACTGGCTCGTGCGCCTCGCGGTGCCGGACCTGTCACGGCGCATCGAGGAGGACCGCGCCGCCGCCGCGATCCTCCTCGGCGCGGCCTCGCTGGCGGGCGGCGTCGTGAACGCCGCCTCGATGACCTATTGAGGCGCTGGTGACGGAGACCGCGCCACGTCCCGACGCAGCCTCCGGCGACGCCGCCGGCGGGCCCGGGACCGGCTTCGCCGCCACCCGCCGCTCCAAGCGCTCGGCCGCCGTGTCGCTGGTCCTGGTCGCCGGTGCCGGCGCGGCCGCGCTGACGCTCGGCGGCCTCGACCCGTCCCAGCGGGAGGAGGAGGCGCTCGTCTACGGGACGCTCGGCGCCTGCATCGCCCAGCAGCTGCGCGGCGCCGAGGCCTGCATCGCCGCCTACAAGAGCGCGCAGGAGACCTACGCGGCGACGGCGCCGCGCTACGAGACCGAGGCCGATTGCCAGCGCCACCACGGGACCGGCGGCTGCACCCCGGGCGCGCAGGTCACGGAGGCCGCGCGCGGCCGCTACCTGCCGGTGATGGCCGCCTTCATGATGGGGCGCACGGACGCGCAGGACCTGCCGGTCCAGCCGCTCTACCCGCACGCGCCCGAGGAGGAGCGCGACGAGGCCGGGGCCGCGACGGCCGGGCACGGCGGCGGCTACTGCACCGGTGCGGGCGGGCGGGTCGCCTACGCGGGCGGCGCCTCGCGGGTCCACGTCCCCGCCTCGGTCGCCCGCACCACGAGCGCGACCCCGCGCACGATCAGCCGCGGCGGCTTCGGCGGCACCGGGCGTGCGACGGCGTTCTCCGGAGGCTCGAGCGGCCGCGCCGGCGGGTTCGGGGGCGGATCCGGGGGCGGCTGATGCGCCGCGTGCCGGTCCCGGAGCGGCCCGACTGGCGCCAGCACGCCGCGCGGGCCGGCTTCACCTTCCACACGTTCGACGGCGCCCCCTACTGGGACGAGAGCGCCTACTACGCCTTCAGCCTCGCGGAGATCGAGGACGCCATCGAGGCGCCGAGCGCCGCGCTGCACGACCTCTGCCTCGCCTTCGTGGACCGGGCGGTCCGGGACGCGGTGATCCTCGCCTCGCTGCGGATCCCCGAGCACGCCTGGGACGCGATCCGGGCGAGCTGGGACCGGCGCGATCCCAGCCTCTACGGGCGCTTTGACTTCAGCTACGGGGGCGACGGGCCGGCCAAGCTCCTCGAGTACAACGCCGACACGCCCACCGCCCTCTACGAGAGCGCGGTCTTCCAGTGGCTCTGGCTGGAGGACGGGCTGGCGCGGGGGCGCCTCCCCGCCGGCGCCGACCAGTTCAACACCCTGCACGAGGCGCTGGTGGCGCGCCTCGCCGCCGTGGCGCCCCCGGAGGGCGTCGCCTTCGCGGGCTTCCCCGACGCGCCGGAGGATCGCGGCACGCTGGCCTATCTCCAGGACTGCGCGCTCCAGGCCGGCCGCCCCGCCCCCTTCCTGCCGGTCGAGGCGATCGGGCTCGACGCGGACGGGCGCTTCGTGGACGCGGCCGGCGCCCCGATCGGCTGCCTGTTCAAGCTCTACCCGTGGGAGTGGATGTTCGCCGACCCGTTCGGCCGCGCGGTCGGCGCGGCCACGACCCGGTTCCTGGAGCCGCCCTGGAAGGCGGTGCTCTCCAACAAGGGGCTGCTGGCCCATCTCTGGGCGATGGCGCCGGGCCATCCCAACCTGCTGCCGACCTATTTCGAGGCGGACCCGGCCAAGGCCGCGCTGGGCCGGAGCTTCGTGAAGAAGCCCCTCTACGGGCGCGAGGGCGCCAACGTGCTGATCGTGCGCGACGGCGCCGTCGCGGCGCGCGACGAGGGGCCCTACGGCGGCGAGGGCTACGTGCGGCAGGCCCTGGCGGAGCTGCCCGATTTCGCGGGCCGCCGCGCGCTGGTCGGCAGCTGGATGGTCGGCGACCGGCCCGCCGGCCTGTGCCTGCGCGAGTCGGACGGCCTCATCACCACCGACCGGGCCCGCTTCGTGCCGCACCTCATCGACCCGTGACCCAGTCCCGCGCCGCCGCGGCTCACCGGCCCAGCGCCGCGAGCTCCCGCCGCATGTTCGACCGCGCCGGCCCCTCCAGCTCCGCCCGGGCCCGGGCGGTGACGAACAGCGGCCGGCCGGATGCGAGGGCCCCCCGCAGGAAGGCCGCGCGCCCCTGCCGGTAGGCGGCCGCGCCCACGACCGGGACGAATTCCCGCGCCACGCCGGCGGCGTAGCCGTCGTAGGCGGCGGGCGCCGCCCCCAGGATCGCCATGTCTAGGTCGAGGAAGAGCGCGACGTCCGCGGCGAGCGCGGCCGGGAGACCGTCCGGGACGGCGTGCCGCTCGGTCGCCAGGATCATCGTCTCGGCCGCCGCCAGCGTGGGCGCCGGGACCGCGCCCTCCGGCAGCGCCCGCAGGAGCGCGGCGCTGCGGCGCTCGTTGTCCGCGGCGCCCGGCCGGTAGACGGCGTCGTGGAACCAGATCGCCAGTTCCACCGCGTCGGGATCCCGGACCGTCCCGCGGCGGGCGCGGAACGCCTCCAGCAGCGCGTCGATATGCGCCTGGCCGTGATAGACCTGGTGCGGCTCGGCCAGCCGGGCGCGCAGGTCAGCCAGGATGCGGGGATGGCCGTCGAGCATCGGCCGATCCTCTACCCGATCCGCCGCCGCGGGACGAGGCGGATCGCGCCGCAGGCCCGGGAAGACGCTCCGGGCACCCGCGATGGACTTCCCGGCCTCGCGCTCCGACGCCCCGCGAGATCATCGTCCCCGCGACGATGATCGGGGATGTGATCGTCGAACGCCCCGATAGACGCGCCGCTGTCGATCCCGAGAGATTTATTGGGCGCGATCGACCCGATCCCGCGTCTGGTCTTCGCGCGGAACGCCGGCTACAGGGGCAGAACCATCTGGAGGATCCCCAGCGCCCATGAGAGCGACGAGCCTGAGAACGACGACTTGGTTGATGCTGACGGCGCTGCTCGCCGCCGCCCCGGCCCGTGCGCAGGCCCCCGCGCAGGCCCCCGCGCAGGCCCCCGCGCAGGCCCCTGCCCCGGCACCGGCGGGGCCGGCGACCAAGCCCGAGAGCGATCCGGCTCAGGAGACGATCCGCAAGCTCAACGCCTATGTCGGGCTCCTCAACCGGACCCTGCGGGCGCAGGAATCGCTCGGCCGCTATCAGAGCTGGGTCAACATGAAGACCGGTCCGACCGGCCGCGAGCGGATCATCTACGGCCTCTACGGGCTCTACGACGTGCGCGGCGAGATCGCGAAGGCGGAGGCCGCGACGGCGCAGCCGCCCGCGATGCCGGACCTCGACGGCGCCGTGAAGACCTACATCGCCGCCTATCAGGCGCTCGCCCCGACGGTCACCGAGGCGGAGGGCTACTACGAGCGGCAGGATTACCGCGCGGACAAGATGGAGCAGGGCAAGGCGCTCCACGCCAAGCTCGCCGTCGCGGGGCCGGCCTTCCTGGCGGCGCGCGCCAAGGTCGACGCCGCGCTGCGGGTCGAGAAGGAGAAGAGCGACGCGCTGGAACTCGCCGCCATCGAGGCGCGGGAGGGCCGCAAGGCGCGCTGGCACGTCGCGAACGTGATGACCGCCTGCCGCAAGGTCATGGACCTGCTGCCCACCGACGCCAAGCCGGTCGTCGACATGGCGGCCTTCGACGCCGCGCTCGGGCGCTACGCCGTCGCCGTGAAGGACATGGACGGGTACAGCGCCGCCAACCCGAACTCCTTCCACGTGTTCGAGAGCCGGCCCCGCGCGCTCCTGGGCAAGCTGCGCGAGTTCGACGACAAGCTCGCCAAGGCCAGGGGCGACGCCCGGCGCGGCGCCGGGCGCGACGTGACCTGGATCGTGAACGACTACAACATGATGGTGTCGACCGCGCAGACGGCCACGACCTTCTCGCGCTGACCGGGGGCGTCCTGGGGTGTCCGGGCCCCCGTCAGCGGGCGCTCCGGCCCGGTTCCGTCAGCCGCAGCGAGGTCGCGGCCGCGGTGACGGCCGCCTGCCAGCGCGCCTGCTCGGCCGCGGGGTAGCGGACGCGCAGGGTGACGAAGGCGCCGCCGCGGCCGCCCGCCAGCAGGGTCTTCCGATACAGAATCCCGGCCGCCGTCGTGCAGGAGAGCACGATCCAGCCGGGCTTGCGCGCCGCGTATTCCGGCGGCTGCCGCAGGCAGGTCTTCCGGTCCGCGGCCACGACGGCGTCGAGATCCTGGTCGAGCACGTCGTTCAGGCCCGACACCGTCAGGTGCAGGTGGCCGTCGGCCGAGCGGAAGGCCTGCCCGTCGCCGTTGTCCGGCGGCGGCTCCGCGACGAGGTCGGCGGGCACGTCGACGGAGAAGCCGAAACGGGCGTTGACCACGTGGCGCAGCGCCGGCGTGTCCGGCAGCGCCCGGCTCCAGTCGCGCCGGACCTGCGCGATCCGCGCGGTGTAGGCCCGCGTCAGGCAGGCCGTGTCCGGGCAGGCATCGCGGACCCGCGCGCGCCAGCGCGCGTGGTCCTCGCCGAAGGTGTCGATCGCCTGGCCGGTCTCGCCGTCGACCCCGCGCGTCTCGCCCACGATCCGGTCGAACAGGCGCCTGAGTTCCTCGTCCAGCCGCGTTAGGGCGGGGTCGGCACAGATCAGCGTCTCGACCCTGTCCCGGATCCCGGCGCAATCCGACGCCGCCCGGGCGCCGACGGTGCCGAGCGCACAGACTGCGCCGACGAGGCCTGTTCGGAGGATCGATCGGGGGATCGATCGCGGGCTCAGGCGCGCCGGACGGGCTTGGCTACGCACGGATATCCTCCTGTGGCGGTCTGGACGCGATCGGCCGTCGGGCCTTCCGGATCCGGGCAGGATGGCGCGCCGCCGCTCATCGGCCCGTCGTGGTCTTGAGCATCAGGATGTCGATGTCGCGCCGGGGCACGTAATCCGTCACGACGCTCTCGAAGGTCGTCGGGCCGGTCTTGCGGAGTCCGGTGGCGCAGAACGACACGAGCGTCGTCGGATCGCCCTTGTCCACGGTCAGCTTGAACGTGCCGATCGGTCCGGCCCAGTTGCCGCCGGAGGTGATCACGTAGGACAGGTACTGCTCGAAGGCCTGCACCCCCTGCCCGCCCGCAGCCTCGATCCTGCGCGCGAGCCCCTGGGCCGCCTTCAGGAAGGCCGCGTCCGTGCAGTATTTCCGCGCGTACTCGGCCTTCTCGTCGGCGCCCTCGGTCGGGGTCCCGAACGACAGGCTGGAGAGGCCGCCGACGCCCGGGACGTAGCTCTGCCGGACGACGACGTCGCGGCCCGCCGGGAAGACCTGCCGGCGCCAGAACTTCGACCGCAGGGTCCAGACCGGGAACAGGCTCGTCGTGCCCTTGCCCATGTCCTGGGGCTCCAGGAGGCCGTCCGCCACGAGGCCGCGGCGCTGATCCGCGCCGAGGGCGGCCAGCGCGGCCTCGGTCGCCTCGACCGTCGGGACGAGGGGGATGCCGAGGCTCCGCAGCCGCCCGGTCACCTCGACCTCCGGCTTGCCGGCCGGCGTGACGAAGGCGCGCTGCTCGACCTGCGAGTCGACCGGCCGGCCGTCGACCTCGGTGGTGAAGCGGAGGAAGTTGTCGTGCTTCGGGTCGGCGATGCTCAGCATCGCGTCGGGACCCCCGGAGATGTCGGGCATCGGGAACGCGATCGTCGTCTCGACGTCCCGGTCGGTCAGGTTGCGGAAGCGGTAGACGATCCGCACCGCCTTCTCGGACAGGAAGAGGTCCTCGGAGACGAGGGCGATCCGGTCCGTCTTCTCCAGGACCAGACCGCCGGTCGCGAGGGTCGCGACGCTGTCGTCGGCCCGGGCCGGACGCGGCAGGGCCGACGACAGAGCCGTCGACAGGGCCGCCGACAGGATCACCGGCAGGAGCAGGGTCAGGCGCGGGATGCGGGTCGTGGATGGGATTCGCACGGCTGTCGGGCTCGCGGGTTGGATCCGTCGGTGCGGGGCGGGGTGAGAACCGGCGCGTCGCCGGTCAGCGATCGGCGGGCGGGTTTCGGACGATCCGGTCACGCCTCCGGCTCAGTCGCGGAGCGGGCTCGGCAACCGTCGGTCCCGGTGGGAGACGGGCCTCGATCCGCCGCCCCAGGGCGGTGAGCGCTTCGGCGAAGGCGTCATCGGTCGCGGCACACCATCCTCCCCGCGGCGCGCCCGCACGCGCACCACCGAATCTCGGACGGACCGAATGGAAGCTTTCGGGCAGAGTTGAGGCCGACCGAGAGGGCCATGTCAGGTCGAGGCGCCAGGTCGAGGCGTCAGGTCGAGGCTGTGAGAAGACACCGCCGTCGGCGGCCGCGCGCGATTGCGCCGCCGCGACCGTTCGGTCTATCGGCTGCCCGGGATGGCCGGCGGCCCCGGGCGCCGGCTCGATCCGCGACGATCTGCGAGGAGCGCCCCGTGCCAGCCGAAGACGCCCCGATCGGCCGCTTCCCGATCCCCCGCCTGGAGACGCTGCCGGACGACATCCGCGCGCGGATCGAGGCGGTGCAGGAGAAGTCCGGCTTCATCCCGAACGTGTTCCTGGTGCTCGCCCACCGTCCGGACGAGTTCCGGGCGTTCTTCGCCTACCACGACGCGCTCATGGACAGGCCGGGCAACCTGACCAAGGCCGAGCGCGAGATGATCGTGGTGGCGACCTCGGCCATCAACCAGTGCCAGTACTGCGTGATCGCCCACGGGGCGATCCTCCGGATCCGCGCCAAGGACCCGCTGATCGCCGACCAAGTGGCGATCAACTACCGCAAGGCCGACATCACCGACCGGCAGAAGGCGATGCTCGACTTCGCCATGCTGGTCAGCCAGTCCGCGCACCAGGTCGGGGAGGCCGCGTTCGCGGCGCTCAGGGCCCACGGCTTCGACGACGCGGATGCCTGGGACATCGCCGCCATCGCGGCCTTCTTCGGCCTGTCGAACCGGCTGGCGAACGTCAGCAACATGCGGCCCAACCCGGAATTCTACGCGCTGGGTCGCGGCTGACGGCGCGGCGTCCCTCGCTGCCGGTTACCGGACCGCCGGAGCGGGTTCCGGGCGTCCACCACGCCTTCAGAAGGCTCGGCGCCCCCGCGGGACCGCCGGAGCCCCGCCGTGCGACCTGGCGTCGCGCGCGGGGAGCGGATGAAACGGCTCCGGCCCTCTGAGCCCGGCGGCGACCGCGCGCGGGGACGGGGGGCGGACGGGGCGCGCCGTCCTTACCAGTGCTTTAAGCCTATAGGAGCCGCCCGGTCCGGCTGTTAACAGGCGTTAAATTTTGTGGCCGACCCGGTGAGGGGGCGAATCCCGGCTTGAACCTTCGAAGCGGCGCGGCCCAGCGTCTCGACCTGACCGCGTGCGATCGCGAGCCCATCCACATCGTCGGCAGCGTCCAGCCGCACGGGTTCCTGCTCGGCCTCGAGGCCCGGTCCCTCACCATCGTCCAGGCGAGCGCCAACGCCCCCGCGGCGGCCTCCGTCGGCACCGTCCTCGACGCGGCCCTGCCCGACCTCGCGGCCGTCGTCCGCCACCACCTGGAGGCGGCGGAGCCCCAGGACGGCGCCCTCTATCTCCGGACCGTGACGCTGGAGACCGGCGGCGGGCGCCAGGCCTACGAGGTCGCGGCCCACCGGGTCGACGAACTCGTCGTGCTGGAGCTGGAGGAGATCGACGCGGCCGCGGCCGAGATCGGCGTCGACGTGCTCACGCCGCGCCTGCGGGCCTTCGTCGAGCGCCTGCAGACCGCCCGCACCGTCGAGGATCTCTGCCAGTTCGTCGCCGAGGACATCCGCCAGATCACCGGCCTCGACCGGGCCCTGGTCTACCGGTTCGACCGCGACTGGCACGGCACGGTGCTGGCGGAGGCCGGCAACGGCGTCCTGCCCTCCTACCTCGACCTGCGCTTCCCCGCCTCCGACATCCCCGCCCAGGCGCGCGAGCTCTACCGCCGGAACCGGTTGCGCATCATCCCGGATGCCGGCTACGTCCCCGTGCCGATCCGGCCGGCCACCACGCCCTCCGGCAAGCCGCTGGACCTCAGCCAGTCGGTGCTGCGCTCGGTCTCGCCGGTCCATGTCGAGTACATGCGCAACATGGGCACGATGGCGTCCATGTCGGTGTCGATCCTCGTCGACGGCGCCCTCTGGGGCCTGATCTCCTGCCACAACCGCGCGCCCAGGCGCGTGCCCCTCCAGGCGCGCAATGCCTGCGACGTGCTCACCCAGATCTTCGCCCTGCAGCTCTCGGCCCGCGAGCGCGGCGCCCAGTCCGAGAAGCGGCTGGCGCTGGGCGCCGTGCAGGCGCGCCTCCTCGCGTTCATGGCCGAGGAGGACAGCTTCGTCGACGGCCTGCTCAACCACCCCGACGACGTCCTGGCCCTGGTGGACGCGACCGGCGCCGCGGTGGTCACGGCGGACCGCTGCCGGCTGCTCGGGGCGACGCCGACCGAGCGCGAGGTCCGCGCCCTCTATCGGTGGCTGTCCGAGCGCGAGGATGCCGAGGAGGTCTTCGTCTCCGAGGCCCTGTCGGAGGCGTTCCCGGCCGCCGCCGCCTTCTCCGACCGGGCGAGCGGCCTCCTGGCGATCTCGGTCTCGAAGAAGTACGCGAGCTACATCCTCTGGTTCAGGCCCGAGGTCGTGCGGACCGT
Organism: Methylobacterium sp. D53M; assembly: GCF_053345625.1. Lineage (NCBI taxonomy): Bacteria > Pseudomonadati > Pseudomonadota > Alphaproteobacteria > Hyphomicrobiales > Methylobacteriaceae > Methylobacterium > Methylobacterium sp. D53M. Next base: position 19,464 of record NZ_JBKFAL010000011.1, on the reverse strand, counting down.
GAAGTGGGGCGGCAACCCCGTGAAGGCCGTCCGGCCCGACCCGGAGGGCGGCCCGGACCGGCTGCACCCGCGCAAGTCGTTCGAGATCTGGAAGGAGACCGTGCAGGGCCGCTCCCTGCCCTGGTCCGACCCGGAGGTGGAGGCCGCCGAGGACCTGCGCGCCTCGGTGCTCGGCATCGTGCTCCGCCGGGCCGAGGAGCTCGCCGCCATGAGCGAGGAGCTGCAGCGCTCGAACAAGGAGCTGGAGGCGTTCTCGTACTCGGTCAGCCACGACCTGCGCGCGCCGTTCCGCCACATCGTCGGCTACGCGAACCTGCTCAAGACCCGCGAGGGCGCCCAGCTGTCCGACAAGGGCCGGCACTACGTGGAGACGATCATCGAGGCGGCCTTCTCGGCCGGCACCCTGGTCGACAGCCTCCTGAGCTTCTCGCAGATGGGCCGGCACGCCCTCAACAAGGTCTGGGGCGACATGAACGCCCTGGTCGAGGAGGTCCGCCGGAAGGTCCTGCGCGACGTCACCCCCGACCGGACCCTCCGCTGGGAGATCGCGCCCCTGGGCCGCGCCTATGCCGACCCGGTGATGCTGCGGCTCGTCATCGAGAACCTGCTGTCGAACGCCGTGAAGTACACCCGCGGCACCCCCGACGCGGTGATCGCGATGGGCAGCCTCCCGCCCCGGGAGGGCGAGGCGGTCTACTACGTGCGCGACAACGGCGCCGGGTTCGACATGGCCTACGTCGACAAGCTGTTCGGCGTCTTCCAGCGGCTGCACCGGGTCGAGGAGTTCGAGGGCACGGGCATCGGCCTCGCCAATGTCCGCCGCATCGTCGAGCGCCACGGCGGGCGGACCTGGGCCGAGGGCAGGCTCGGCGCGGGCGCCACCTTCTACTTCACCCTGCCCATCCGGGAGGAGGCCCACTGATGGCGGGACTGAAGCCCATCCTCCTGGTCGAGGACAACCCGAACGACATCGAGCTGACGCTGGCGGCCCTCGAATCGAGCCAGCTCGCCAACGAGATCGTCATCTGCCGCGACGGCGCCGAGGCCCTCGACTTCATCTACCGGCGGGGCGCGCACGAGAAGCGGCAGGCCCAGGACCCCGCGGTGGTCCTGCTCGACCTGAAGCTGCCGAAGGTCGACGGCCTGGAGGTGCTCGCCAAGATCAAGGGCGACCCGGTCACCCGCCAGGTGCCGGTGGTGATGCTGACCTCGTCCCGCGAGGAGACCGACCTCGTGCGCTCCTACGATCTCGGGGTGAACGCCTTCGTGGTGAAGCCGGTCGCCTTCGAGGAGTTCTTCGCGGCGATCAAGGAGATCGGCGTGTTCTGGGCCCTCCTCAACGAGCCGCCGCCGTACCGGGGAGGCTGGCCATCGAACGCGTGATCGGACCTTCCGCGGGCCCGCTGCGCATCCTCCACCTGGAGGACAGCGACCTCGACGCCGAGCTGATCGAGGCCGAGCTGGAGACCCTCGGGCACCCGGTCGCGATCGAGCGGGTGATGACCCGCGACGCCTTCGCCCGCGCGGCGGTCGCCGGCCGGCACGACCTGATCCTGGCGGACTACGTCCTGCCGACCTTCGACGGCGTGAGCGCCCTCGGCATCGCCCGGGCGCAGTGCCCCGACACGCCCTTCATCTTCTGCTCGGGCACGCTCGGCGAGGACGTCGCGGTCGAGGCCCTGAAGAACGGCGCCACCGACTACGTCGTCAAGCAGCGCCTCGACCGCATGCCGCGCACGATCGTCCGGGCGCTCGCCGAGGCGCGGGCCCGCGCCGACAAGCGCGAGGCCGAGGCCGCCCTGCAGGCGCTCAACGAGACGCTGGAGGTGCGCATCGCCGAGCGGACCCGGGAGCTCGCCACGGCCAACGAGGCCCTCCAGGCCCAGATCGTCGAGCGGGAGCGGGCGGAGGACGCCCTGCGGCTCGCCCAGCGCCTGGACGCGGTCGGCCAGCTCACGAGCGGCGTCGCGCACGACTTCAACAACCTGCTGACGGTGATCGCCGGCAACATCGAGTTCCTGGAGAAGGCCGTCTCCGACGCGCGCTCGAAGCGCCGCCTCGCCATGATGCGCGGGGCCGCCGAGCGCGGCGCCCGGCTCACCGCGCAGCTCCTCGCCTTCTCCCGGCGCCAGCGCCTGGAGCCGACGCCGGTCAGCCTCAACCAGACGGTCGCCTCGATGCGCGACTTGCTGCAGAGCTCGATCGGCGGCGCGGTCCGGATCGAGACGACCCTCCAGCCCGACCTGTGGCCCGCCCTGGTCGACGCCACCCAGATCGAGCTGGTGATCCTGAACCTCGCCATCAACGCCCGCGACGCGATGGCGGTGGGCGGCCGGCTCGCCATCGAGACCGCCAATGTCAGCGTCGCCGGGGCGCCGACCCGGCCTGAGCAGCCGGCGCCCGGCGCCTACGTCATGGTGGCGGTGAGCGACACCGGTACCGGGATGACGCCGGACGTGCTGGCCCGGGTGTTCGAGCCGTTCTTCACCACCAAGGAGGTCGGCAAGGGGTCGGGTCTCGGGCTCGCCCAGGTCTACGGCTTCGTCAAGCAGTCCGGCGGCGGCATCCGGATCGACACGGTCGCGGGCGAGGGCACCTCGATCAAGGTCTACCTGCCCCGGGCCGCCGAGCCCGAGGGCGCCTTGCCCCGCCTGCCGGCCGCGGCCGAGGCCGCGCGGACGCACCCGCCCGGGAGCGGCCCCCGGCTCCTCGTGGTCGACGACGACGCCGAGGTGCGCGAGGTGACGACGACCCGCCTGATCGAGGCCGGCTACGCGGTGCGCGAGGCGGCCTCGGGCCTCCAGGCCCTGGCCGCCCTGGAGGCGGATCCGGGCGTCGACCTCGTCGTGATGGACTTCGCCATGCCGGGCATGAACGGGGCCGAGACGGCCCTGGAGGTGCGGAAGCGCTGGCCGGCGCTGCCGGTCCTGTTCGTCACCGGCTTCGCCGACACCACCGCCCTGACCGAGGCCGGCGCCGTCGGCGCCGACGCGATCGTGCTGAAGCCGTTCCGCGTCGGGGAACTCGAGGGCAAGGTCGCCGCCGCCCTGGCGGCGCGCCCGCCGGCGCAGCTCCGGCTGATCTCGGGCCGCGACAGGAGCGCCTGAGGGACGTCGCGCTGGCGTCCCGCTGGCGTCCCTGGGGCTCTCCCGGGCGTTCTCCACACGGCGTGCGGGCCCCGCACGGCGTCCCGGGCGGCGCGTGCGCGCCGACGCGGTTGCGCGAACCCGCCCGCTGGGGCACCGATGGCGCTGTCCTGTCCCGCCGGTTCCTCGCCCCATGTCCGAGTCACGCGCCTGGTCCGATGCCTGAGACCGTCGGGACCGCGCCCCCGGCCTTCCTCGCGGAGGGCGGTGCGATGGGCGCCCGGATCCGCGCCCACGACTGGTCCGGCTCGCCGCTCGGCCCGCCGGACAGCTGGGCGCCCTGCCTGCGGGCGACCCTGAGCCTGATCCTGGGATCGCGGTTCCCGATGTTCGTGGCGTTCGGGCCCGACCTCGTCTTCCTCTACAACGACGCCTACGCGGAGATCCTGGGCGACAGGCATCCCGCGGCGCTCGGCGCGCGCTTCCGCGACGTCTGGAAGGAGATCTGGCCGGAGATCGGCCCCCTGATCGACCGGGCGCTCGCCGGCGCGGCGACGTGGTCCGAGAACATGCCGCTGACCATGAACCGGCACGGCTACGACGAGCCGACCTGGTTCACCGTCTCGTACGCGCCGGTGCGCGACGAGGCGGGCCGGGTCGCCGGCCTGCACTGCGCCTGCACGGAGACGACCGGCCGCGTCCAGGCCGAGGCGCGCCTGCGCGAGGCGGAGGCCCGGATCCGGGCCCTCGCCGACCACCTCCCGGGCGGCTACGTCTACCAGCTCGCCATGGCCCCCGACGGCGCCGACCGGCGCTTCCTCTACGTGTCGCAGGGCTTCGAGCGCATGACCGGCCTGGCGGCCGGGGACGTGCTCGCCGACCCGGCGGTCGCCTACGACCTGATCCTGCCGGAATACCGCGCCGCGGTCGCCGAGGCGGAGGCCGCCGCGATCCGCGACCTCGCGCATTTCGACGTCGCGGCGCCCATGCGCCGGCCGGACGGCACCCACGTCTGGACGCGCATCATCTCGGCCCCCCGCCGCGTCGGCGACACGCTGGTCTGGGACGGGCTGCATCTCGACGACACGGTGCGCCGCCGGACCGAGGAGCAGCTGCGGGAGAGCGAGCGGCGCCTGCGGCTCGCGACCGAGGCGGCCGAGATCGGCCTCTGGGACGTCGACGTCGTCGCCGACACCCTGTTCTGGCCCGCGCGGGTCAAGGCGATGTTCGGCATCTCGGCCGACGTGCCGGTCACGATGGCCGATTACTACGCCGGCCTGCATCCCGAGGACCGGGCGGCCACGAGCGCGGCCTACGCCTCCGCCCTCGATCCCGCGCGGCGCGCCGTCTACGACGTGGAGTACCGCACCGTCGGCAAGGAGGACGGCGTCGTGCGCTGGGTCGCCGCCAAGGGGCGCGGGATCTTCGAGGGCGCGCGCTGCGTGCGGGTGATCGGCACGGCGATCGACATCACCGCCCGCAAGCAGGCCGAGGAAGCCCTGCGCGCCAGCGAGGCGCAGTTCCGGGTCCTGTCGCAGGTGCTGCCGAACTTCGTCTGGGCGACCGACGCGGCCGGGGCGGCGAACTGGTTCAACGCGCGCGTCTACGCCTACGCGGGCCGGGAGCCCGGCACCCTCGACGGCGCGGGCTGGCGGGGGATCATTCATCCCGACGATCAGGACCGGGTCGACGAGGAATGGCGGGCGGCCGTCCGGTCGCGGGCCGACTACCAGTCCGAGTACCGCCTGCGCCGCGCCGACGGCGCGTATCGCTGGTTCCTGGCCCGGGCGCAGCCGGTCCTGGGCGCCGACGGCGCGGTCACCCGCTGGGTCGGCACCAGCACCGACATCGACGACCAGAAGCGGCTCATGGCCGAGCTCGTGCGCTTCAACCTGACCCTGGAGCAGCGCGTGGCCGAGCGCACGGCCGAGCACGACCGGGTCTGGCGCAACTCGCGCGACCTGCTGGCCGTGGTCGGGGCCGACGGCATCTTCCGCGCGGTCAATCCGGCCTGGCAGACGATTCTGGGGCACGAGCCCGCCGCGGTGGTGGGGCGCAGCTTCCTGGACTTCATCTGGCCCGAGGATGCGGGCGCGACCCAGGAGGCGCTCGAAGCGGCCGCCGCGGCGCGCGACCTGACCGATTTCGAGAACCGCTACCGGCACAGGGACGGCACCCTGCGGCTGATCTCGTGGCGCACCTCCGTCGAGGGCGCGCAGGTCTACGCCTACGGCCGCGACGTCACCGCCGAGAAGGCCCAGGCCGAGGCGCTCCGGCACGCCGAGGAGGCGCTGCGGCAGTCGCAGAAGTTGGAGGCGGTGGGCCAGCTCACCGGCGGCGTCGCCCACGACTTCAACAACCTCCTGACGATCATCCGCTCGTCGGTCGACTTCCTCCGCCGGCCGGACCTGGCGGAGGAGCGCCGGTCCCGCTACCTCAACGCCGTCTCGGAGACGGTGGACCGCGCGGCGAAGCTCACCGGCCAGCTCCTCGCCTTCGCGCGGCGACAGGCGCTGAAGCCCGAGATCCTCGACGTCGGCGCGCGGCTGCGCGGTGTGGCCGACCTCCTCGACACGGTCACGGGCGCCCGCATCGCGGTCGTGACCGAGCTGCCGGAGCGGCCCTGCTTCATCCGGGTCGATCTCAGCCAGTTCGAGACCGCGCTGGTCAACATGGCGGTGAACGCCCGGGACGCCATGGACGGCGCCGGAACGCTGACCCTGCGCCTGCGCTGCGGCGCGGCGCTGCCGCCGATCCGCGGCCATGCCGGCGCGCCCGGCCCGTTCGCGGCGATCGACCTCGTCGACACCGGCACCGGCATCGCGCCGGACGTGCTGGCGCGGGTGTTCGAGCCGTTCTTCACCACCAAGGAGGTGGGCAAGGGCACCGGACTCGGCCTGTCCCAGGTCTTCGGCTTCGCCAAGCAGTCCGGCGGCGACGTCGCGGTCGAGAGCGCGCCCGGCCGCGGCGCCACCTTCACGCTCTACCTGCCGCAGGTCGAGCCCGAGGCGTCCTGCGCCGCCGCCGCGGAGGCCGCCGCCCTCGACCCCGGCGGCGCGGGGCAGCGGGTTCTGGTGGTGGAGGACAACATCGAGGTCGGCCGCTTCGCCACGCAGATCCTGGAGGATCTCGGCTACGCGACGACCTGGGCGACCAACGCCGAGGAGGCGCTGGATCAGCTCGGGGCCGACGGCGCGGCCTTCGACGCCGTGTTCTCCGACGTGGTCATGCCCGGCATGGGCGGGATCGCGCTGGCCCGGCTCCTCCGGCAGCGGATGCCGCACCTGCCGGTGGTTCTGGCCTCCGGCTACAGCCACGCCCTCGTCCAGGAGGGGATCCGCGAGTTCGAGCTGCTGCCCAAGCCCTACTCCGCCGACCAGGTCTCGCGCGTGCTGCGCAAGGTCGTCGGCGCGCGGCGGAGGCGGCCGAGGGGCGGGCAGCCGGGCGGGCAGCCCTGACGCGGCGGGGCGCTGCCGGGACCAGCGGAGACCTGACAGAGACCTGACGCCGCAGCCGGGCGGCGACGGGCGGTCCCGGCGCCATGTTCCCGCGGGAGGTTCCGCGCGCGCGGGAGACGCCGCGCCCGCCCCCGGAGGTCCCATGGACAGGGTCATGTACGCGCTCGTCACCCTGGCGGAGGCGGTGCTCGGGATCTTCGGCGTGCGGGCGCTCTACGAGCAGCCCGCCTACGCGGTCGTCGAGCGCCTCGACCGCGGGGTCGAGATCCGGTCCTACGCGCCGCGCCTCGCGGTCGAGACCGACGCGCGCGGCCAGGGCGACGGCGACGCCTTCGGGCGGCTGTTCCGCTACATCACCGGCGCCAACCGGGCCGGGGACCGCATCGCCATGACGGCGCCGGTCGAGAGCGGCGGCCAGCGCATCGCCCAGCACATCGCCATGACCGTCCCGGTGGAGCGGGACGGCACCGGCACGATGCGGTTCTTCCTGCCCCGCGCGGTGGCGGCGGCCGGGGCGCCGGCCCCGACCGAGCCGGGGGTCCGGCTGGTCGAGGTCCCGGCCGAGCGGGTCGCGGCCCTGCGCTTCTCCGGCCGCCTCACCCCGGAGGCGCGGGCCGCGCAGGCGGGCATCCTCGCCGCCGTCCTGGCGGCGGCCGGCCGCGCACCGGCGGGTGCGCCCTTCGTCATGGGCTACGACCCGCCCTTCGCGATTCCGTTCCTGCGCCGGAACGAGGTCGCCGTCCGCCTGCCGCCGCCGTGAGAGCCGGGACCGGTCCTGACGACCCAGTGGGCGGCCTCGGACGCCGCCCCGGAGGACCGGCCCGATTGCGCAATTATCCCGCGATGTCCTTCATAATAATCCCGAAGACTTGCCGCGATCTTCCTCTTTTGTTGTCTTTGCGCCACAGGGCCGATCATTCGAGCCCGCAAGTCGTCCCCGGCAGGGATTAAACAGAATGTGAATTGAGGTCGCGGCCCGACCCGAGATCAGTGAGGCGCACGCAGCCGACGCGAAGCGGCGCGTGCCTTCGAATCCAGGTTGGGGGAAGATATGCGGGCCCTGCGAGGCAGCTTGATCGCGTCCGTGGCTCTGTTGCCGGGTGTCGCGCAGGCTCAACAATCCGTCACCCTCGGCGAGATCAGCGTCGTCTCGACGTCGCCGGTGGGTGCGGGCGGCGGCAATTCCAGCGGCGCCCAGAATCTCGATACGCTCGCCCAGGCCGCGCCGACCTTGCCGGCCCCGGCCGGCGGGGTGCGGCTGCGCGGCTCCGAGCAGCCGCTCAACAAGATCCCCAGCACCGTCGAGACCGTCACCGCGCGGCAGATCGAGGTCGATCAGGGCTCCGACAACGTGATCGCCACGCTGGCGCGGCGCACGCCCGGGGTGAACCTCAACGACTCGCAGGGCAATTCGAACCGGGTCGATCTCAGCTACCGCGGCTTCACGGCCTCGTCGGTGCAGGGCGTGCCGCAGGGGCTCGCCGTCTACCAGAACGGCGTGCGCATCAACGAGGCCTTCGGCGACGTCGTCAATTTCGACCTGATCCCGCCGCAGGCGATCCAGCGCATCGACGTGGTCACCGGCAACCCGGTCTTCGGCCTCAACGCCATCGGCGGCGCGGTCAACATCCAGATGAAGAACGGCTTCACCTGGCAGGGCACCGAGATCTCGGCCTGGGGCGGCTCGGACGCGCGCACCGCCGGCTACCTCGAGTACGGCAAGATCTCCGGCCCCTGGAGCTTCTACTTCACCGGCGACGGCCTGAACGACCGCGGCTGGCGCTACCAGAACCCGAGCACGATCGGCCGCCTCTACGCGGATCTCGGCTACCGCTCGCAGGATTCGGAGTTCCACCTGATCGGGCTCGCCGCCCGCAGCTTCTACGGCGCCGCCGCCGCCACGCCGGTGGACTTCACCCATCTCGACCCGCGGGCGATCTTCACCTACCCGCAGACCCAGACGACGCAGGTGGGCACGCTCCAGCTGACCGGCCGGGTCGACCTCTCGCCGACCTGGGACCTCGCCGGCAACGCCTATTACCGGCGCTTCAGCGAGTTCTACGTCGACGGCAACCAGGGCAACTTCGAGAACTGCAGCAGCCGCAGCAGCTTCCGGGGCTCGCTCTGCTACCAGGACGACGCGTTCAACGTGAACGCGCCGCCCACCAGCCAGGTGGCGGCGCGCCGGGCCTACGCCAACCAGTTCGCGATCCTCGGCCTGAACAACCAGACGATCCCGTTCGTCCGGAACATCCCGTACGGCACGATCGACACGACCCGGACGGAGGCCGAATCCTACGGCGGCTCGCTCCAGGCCGCCAACCGCGACCGGATCTTCGGCCTGAACAACGCCTTCGTGGTCGGCGGCAGCGTCGACGCCTCGAATTTCTCGTTCAAGTCGGCGAGCCAGCTGGGCGTGATCAACCCGAACCTGTCGATCACCGTCGATCCGAACAACCCGTACTACGGCACGATCCCGGGCCTCGGCACGCCGGACATCCGCACGCTGGGGGCGATCGGCCTCGCGCCGGGCAACGTCAGCGGCTCGACCCTGTATCTCGGCCTCTACGCCACCGACACGCTGGACGTGACCGACCGGCTGTCGCTGACCGGCGGCTTCCGGCTCAACTACGCCCGCATCCAGACCCGGGACCAGACCGGGTTCTCGCCGGACGTCACCGGCGTGCACGAGTACACCAAGGTCAACCCGCTCGCGGGCCTGACCTACCAGTTCGACCCGGCGCTGAACCTCTACGGCGGCTACTCGGAATCGAACCGCGCCCCGACCCCGCTGGAGCTGTCCTGCTCCAGCCCGACCCAGCCGTGCCTGCTGCCGAACTCGCTCGTGGCCGATCCGCCGCTCAAGCAGGTCACCGGCCGGACCTACGAGGCCGGTTTCCGCGGCGTGATCCCGGCCTTCCTGTCGGGCGGCGCCCTCACCTACAAGGCCGGCGTCTACCGCACCGACCTGAGCAACGACCTCTACCAGGTCGCCGTCGCGGGCAACGCCGCCCGCGCCTACTACATCAACGTCCCGGCGACCCGGCGCCAGGGCATCGAGGTCGGCGCCGAGTACGCGGTCACGCCCGACCTGCTAGTCTACGCCAACTACGCCCTGGTCGACGCGACCTTCCAGTTCAACGCGACCCTCTCGTCGCCCAACAACCCCCTGGCGAGCACCGGCGCGGCCGGCGGCGCCGTGGGCGGCGACGTGATCCCGAACGGCGGCATCCGCGTCCGGCCGGGCGACAAGATCCCGCTGATCCCCGATCACCAGATCAAGGCGGGCTTCGAGTACAGCATCACCCCGAACTGGCGCTTCGGCCTCAACGTCTCGGCCTTCTCGTCGTCCTACTACCGGGGTGACGAATCGAACCTCAACCGCAAGCTGCCAGCTTACTATGTGATGAACCTGACGACGAAGTATCAGGTCAGCAAGAACCTGGAGATCTTCGGGCTGATCACCAACCTGACCAACAACCGCTACGCCACGTTCGGCACCTTCGCCGAGACGGGCGCGGTCGCCGGCAACCTGTCGATCAACGACCCGCGGACCACCACCCTGGCGCAGCCGCTCTCGATCTACGCCGGCCTGACCTACCGGTTCGGGGCGGATCCGGTCCCGATGGCGCCGGAGCCGATCATCCGGAAGTACTGATCCCGTCCACGGGACGATGATGCGAGGGGCCGTGGGATCCACGGTCCCCGTTCTGTTTCGCGTCATCGGTCCTTGGCGGCCAAGAGATTGGCCCGGTCTTTCAAACCCAGATGAGTGCGGCCGCCGACCCGATCTGTATCCCTGATCGGCCGCCGGCGAGGCTTGCGGGCGCTCCCGTCCCGGTCATCCCGATCCTGGAGACACCCATGCCGCGCTACTTCATCGACACCGCCGACCACGTCGCCGTCCGGGACGACGAGGGCACGGTCCTCCCGGACCGGGCCGCCCTGCGGGACCTGCTGCGCCGGACCCTGACGGCGCTCCTGCACGACGAGGGCGAGGAGACCGGGGTGAACGACTTCACCGCCCGCGCCTACGACGAGGACGGTCGCCTCGTGATGCGGGCCCGGGCCAGCTTCCACGTCGTGGACCCGTAGGGGACGCCCGGCAGGACGTCCCCGCGCCCCGGTCAGGCCGCGTCCGGCATGCGGTCGAGGAGCTTGTCGAGGGTGATCGGGTAGTCGCGCACGCGGATGCCGGTGGCGTTGTAGATCGCGTTCGCGACCGCGGCGCCGACCCCCGAGATGCCGAGCTCGCCCACGCCCTTGGCCTTCATGGGCGAGGACATCGGGTCGACCTCGTCGAGGAAGATCACCTCCTGGTGCGGGATGTCGGCGTGGACCGGCACCTCGTAGCCGGCGAGGTCGTGGTTGGCGAAGAAGCCGCGCTTGGTATCGACGGCCAGTTCCTCCATCAGGGCCGCCCCGGTGCCCATGACCATCCCGCCGATCACCTGGCTGCGGGCGGATTTCGGGTTGAGGATGCGGCCCGCCGCGCAGACCGCCAGCATCCGCCGCACCCGGACCTCCGCCGTATAGGCATCCACCGCGACCTCGACGAAGTGGGCGCCGAAGGTCGAGACCTGCTGGGTCTTCGAGAACTCACCGAACTCGATCGCGTCCTCGGCCACGAGCTCGCCATCGGCGGCGGCCCGGGCGAGCGGGATGGCGCGGTTGCCGGCGCGGACCTCTCCGTCCTCGAACACCGCGTCGGTGGCGTTGAAGCCGAGCTTCTGCGCGACCGCCTCCCGCAGCTTCACGCAGGCCGCGTAGACGCCCGCGGTCGACGAGTTGGCGCCGAACTGGCCGCCCGATCCCGACGAGACCGGGAAATCCGAGTCGCCGAGCCGCGCCACGACCCGGTCGAGGGGCACGCCCATCATCTCGGCGGCGGTCTGCGCGATGATCGTGTAGCTGCCGGTGCCGATATCGGTCATGTCGGTCTCGACCGTGACCGTGCCGTCGGCGGAGAGCCGCACCCGGGCGCCCGACTTCAGCACCATGTTGTCGCGGAACGCCGCCGCCATGCCGTGCCCGACGAGCCACTGCCCCTCCCGGACCTGTCCGGGCTTCGGGTTGCGCCTGGCCCAGCCGAACCGCTCGGCGCCGAGCTTGAGGCAGCCGACGAGGTCGCGGTGGGAGTAGCGCAGGTCCGGCTGGGTCGGGACGACCTGCGTGTCGTTGCGGATGCGGAACTCCACCGGGTCGAGGCCGAGCTTCTCGGCCATCTCGTCCATGGCGACCTCCAGCACCGCGAGGCCCGGGGCCTCGCCGGGGGCGCGCATGGCGTTGCCCTCGGGCAGGTCGAGCCGGGCGAGCTTCATGGCGGTCAGGCGGTTCGCCCCCGCGTAGAGGTACTTGGTCTGGTTCACGGCCGTCTCGGGATCGCCCTCCGGCAGGTTGCCCGAGACGCTCTCGTGCGCGATCGCCGTGATGGTGCCGTCCCGCTGGGCGCCGATCCGGACCCGCTGGATCGTGGCCGGGCGGTGCGTGGTGTTGTTGGCGATCAGCGGGCGGGTCAGCGCCACCTTGACCGGTCGCCCGGTGGCCTTCGCGGCGAGCGCCGCCAGCACCGCGTCGGCGCGCACGAACAGCTTGCCGCCGAAGCCGCCGCCGACGTAGGGCGCGTCGAGCCGGACCTTGTCCTTCGGCAGGCCGAGCATCTTGGCGAGGCTGCCGTGGCCCCAGCCGATCATCTGGTTGGCGGTCCAGAGCGTGACCCGGTCGCCGTCCCAGGCCGCCGTCGTGGCGTGCGGCTCCATCATGGCGTGGCTCTCGTCGGACGTCGTGTAGGTCGCGTCGAGCGTCACGGGGGCCTGCGCGAAGGCGCCCTCGAAGTCGCCGGTCCGCTCCTCGCCGTTGCCGCCGCTGCCCTCGCCGCTGTCGGCTGGGACCGGCTCGGCGGTCTTCGCCGCGGCGGCGAGGTCGAACGCACCGGCCTCGGGGGCGTAATCGACCGTCACCAGGAAGGCGGCCGCCCGGGCCTGCTCGAAGGTCTCGGCCACCACGACGGCGATCGCCTGATGGTAGTGCTGGATCACGTCGCCGCCGAACAGGTAGGCGACGTTCATCACGCCGCGCTCGATCCGCGGCGTGTCGAGGGTGGTGACGATCCCGATGACGCCGGGCGCCTGCCGGGCCGAGGCCGTGTCGATGCTGCGCACCCGGCCCTTGGCGATGGCGGAGCCCAGCACGTAGCCGTAGGCGGCGTCGGGGGCCGCGTCGTGGCGCTCGTACGCGTAGGGCGCGGTGCCGGTGGTCTTGTACTTGCCGTCGATGCGGTCGGTGGGCAGGCCGACGACCTTGAGGCGGTCGATCGGGTTCGGGCCCGCGGCGGTGTCGAACTTCATGGCTCAGGCCCTCGCTTGGTTGAGCGCGGCGCCGAGGGTCCGCTCGGCGAGCTTCAGCTTGTAGGCGTTCTCGTGGGTGGGCTCGGCGTCGGCGAAGACCCGGTCGGTCACGGCCCGGGCGCCCTTCGGGAGATCGGCCTCGGCCGCCTCGACCCGCCAGGGCTTGTGGGCGACGCCCCCGAAGGCGACGTGGCCGGAGCCGTCCTTGCCCAGGATCGCCGCCACCGAGACCAGCGCGTAGGCGTAGGAGGCGCGGTCGCGGACCTTGCGGTAGATGTGCGTGCCGGGAACGGGCTTCGGCAGCGTCACCGCGGTGATGAGCTCGCCGGGCTCGAGGTTCGTGTCGCGCGACGGGTCGTCGCCCGGCAGGCGGTGGAACTCGGCGATCGGGATCTTCCGCGCGGCGCCCCCCGCGTCGATCGTCTCCACGGTGGCGTCGAGGACGCGCATGGCCACCGCCATGTCGCCCGGATGCGTGGCGATGCAGGCCTCGCTGGCACCGATCACCGCCAGCTGGCGGCTCACGCCGTCGAGCGCCGAACAGCCGGAGCCCGGCTGGCGCTTATTGCAGGGCTGGGCGGTGTCGTAGAAGTACGGGCAGCGGGTCCGCTGCAGCAGGTTGCCGGCGGTGGTCGCCTTGTTGCGCAGCTGGCCGGAGGCGCCGGCGAGCAGCGCGCGGGCGAGGACCCCGTAATCCGCGCGCACCCGCGGATGGGCCGCGAGATCGGTGTTGCGCACCAGGGCGCCGATGCGCAGGCCGCCCTCCTCGGTCGGCTCGACCGCGTCGAGGCCGAGCCCGTTCACGTCGACGAGGTGGCGCGGGGTCTCGATCTGCAGCTTCATCAGGTCGAGCAGGTTGGTGCCGCCGGCGATGAACTTGGCGTCGGGCGTGGCGGCGACGGCGGCGGCGGCCGCGGCGGGCGTGCCCGGGCGCTCGTACGTGAAGGACTTCATGCGCGGCTCCCGGCGACTTCGGTGATCGCCTCGACGATGTTGGAATAGGCGCCGCAGCGGCAGAGGTTGCCGCTCATCCGCTCGCGGATCTCGGTCTCGGTCACCTGCGGCGCCGCGCCGAGATCCGCCGTGACGTGGCTCGGGATGCCGGCCCTGATCTCCTCCAGGACGGCCACGCCCGAGCAGATCTGGCCCGGCGTGCAGTAGCCGCACTGGTAGCCGTCGTGCTTGACGAAGGCCGCCTGCATCGGGTGCAGGCTGTCGGGCTGCCCCAGGCCCTCGACGGTCACGATCTCGGCGCCCTGGTGCATGATCGCCAGCGTCAGGCAGGCGTTGATGCGCCGCCCGTCGACGATCATCGTGCAGGCGCCGCACTGGCCGTGATCGCAGCCCTTCTTGGACCCGGTCAGGTGCAGGTGCTCGCGCGCGGCGTCGAGCAGGCTGGTGCGGGTGTCGAGTTCGAGCGTGCGCCGCTCGCCGTTCACCGTGAACGTGACGGCGGCGAGGACCGGTGCGTCGGTCCGCGCAGGTCTGGCGCCCGGGTCCTGGGGCACGGTTTCGGCGCTCACCATCAAGTCTCTCTCCGGTTCAGATCACGAAGGCGCGGACGGGCTTCCGGTCGCCGGGGCCCGCGGGCGGAACATCCCGGCGAAACATCCCGGCAAGACATCCCGGCAAGACATCCCGGCAAGACATCCCGGCAAGACATCCCGCAAAGCGGCGGCACCCTGGATCGACTCCAAGGTAGAGCCCGCTCCCGCGATGGTCAGGGGGGCGGCGCGGCCGGGGACGCGAAAGTTGCGGCGGGCCGCGCCGGGACCCGCCCAAACGAAAGGGCCGACCCGAAGGCCGGCCCCGATCGTCGCGTGGCGGACGCGCCTACTCGGCCGCGGTCATCTCGGCGGTGTAGTGGCCGCACCAGTCCTGGGCGGCGACCACCGGCCAGAGGCCCTTGGACTCGGGCGCGGGCTGGCTGACCGGCGGGTTGAAGCGGCACAGGCCGGCATCGTTCTGCGCGACGGCGCCGTTGCCCTTGTGCTCGTCGAAGAACCGGCAGGTCTCGCACTTGGCGTTCATGGTCGGGCTCCTGTGAGGCCGGCGGCCCGGGGGCCGTCCCGGCGGGGGACGAGAGCTTGGACCTTAGAAGTGATCCAATCTGCGGGGCCAACGTCGGAGCGATCGGGCGGGTTCCCGGCGGCGGATCGGCGATCCCGCTCAGCCGACCGCGGCGAGGCCCGGCTCGGCCCGGGCGGACTCCTCGGCGGGGCCGGCGGGACCGCCGACCGCGGCGGCGTAGTCGGTGATCGGGCGCGGCCTGCCGAACAGGAAGCCCTGCATCTCGCCGCAGGCCTCCTCGGTCAGGAACTTCATCTGCGCGTGGGTCTCGACGCCCTCCGCGACGACGCCCATGCCGAGGCTGCGGCCGAGGCTGAGCACGGCCCGGACGATCACGGCGGCCTGCGGCCCGGTTCCGAGCTGCGCCACGAAGGAGCGGTCGATCTTCAGCTTGTCGAACGGGAAGGCCTGGAGGGTCGCGAGCGACGCGTAGCCGGTCCCGAAATCGTCCATGCTGATCCGGATGCCGTAGCTCTTCAGGCGGCGGAGGATGCCCACGGCCCGCGCCATGTCGTTGATGATGATGCTCTCGGTGACCTCCAGCTCCAGGCGGTCCGGCGAGAGACCGGTCTCGGCCAGGATCGCCAGGACGGTCTCGGGCAGGCCGGGCTTCTGGAACTGGCGGGGCGAGAGGTTGACGGCGACCTTCAGGGGCTGTGCCCACTGGGCCGCCTCGCGGCAGGCCTCGCGCAGCACCCAGTCGCCGAGCGCCACGATCAGGCCGGTCTCCTCGGCCAGGGGCACGAACACGTTGGGCGACACGCTGCCGCGGACCGGGTGGGTCCAGCGCAGGAGCGCCTCGAATCCGACGAGCGCCCCCGTGTGGCCCTCCACCTGCGGCTGGTAGTGCAGGCTCAGGGTGTTGTCGTCGAGGGCCTGGCGCAGGTCGCGCTCGAGCACCCGCCGCTCCTCGGCCTCCTCGTCCATGGCGGGGGTGAAGATCCGGTACGTGCCGCGGCCCTCGGCCTTGGCCCGGTAGAGGGCGAGGTCGGCGCGGCGGTACAGCGGCTCGGCATCCGTCCCGTGCTCGGGGGCCAGCGCGATGCCGACGCTCAGGCCGACGCCGACCCGGTGCCCGCCCACGCTGAACGGGCTGTGGAACAGCGCGATGAGGCGCTCGGCCAGAACTTCGGCCTCGGCCGCGCCGCCGGCCGAGAGCACGGCGAACTCGTCGCCCCCGAGCCGGGCCACCGCTCCGTCCCCCGCGATGCCCCGCAGGCCGGTCGACACGCGCCGGAGGAGCTCGTCCCCGGCCTGGTGGCCGAGGCTGTCGTTCACGCTCTTGAAGCCGTCGAGGTCGAGGTACAGGACCGCGCAGGCGCCGCCGCGCTGGACGATGTCGACGAGGCTGCGCGCGAGGGTCTCGTGGAACAGCGCCCGGTTCGGCAGGCCGGTGAGGACGTCGTGGCGGGCGAGGCGCGCCACCTCGGCCTCCGCGGCCTTCCGCTTGGTGATGTCGGTGAAGGTCCGCACGAAGCCGCCATCCGCCAGGGGCACGGTGCGGATCTCGAGCACGAGGCCGTTCGGCCGCGCCCGCTCGTGAACCTGCGTCTGCCCGGCCTCGCCGCGCTCGATCCAGGTCCGGATCGAGCGGTCCGGGCGCCGGCGCTCGCGGCGGCTCGCCTCGTGGCGCAGCACAGCCCGGTAGCTCGGCCGCGCCTGCATCATCGCCCGGGGCAGGTCGAGGAGTGCCAGCGCCCGCTCGTTGCAGACCCGGACCACGCCGCCGGCGTCGACCATGATGAGGCCCTGGTCCATGCTGTCGAGGGTGGCGTCGAGCAGCAGGGTCTTCTCCCGCAGCATGCGGCCCTGCCGGGCCAGGGCGACGTTGATCCGGCGCAGGTGGTCCAGCATCAGCGTCAGCGCCGCGAAGGCCAGGATCACCGCCATCACGCCGGCGATGCCGCCGGCCAGGACGCCTCGGGCGAGGCCGAGCCGCGGGACCGCCAGGGCCGGGTCCGGCACCACGCGGGCGGCGGCCATGGCGAGGAAGTGCAGGATCGCGATGGCGAGGGTCAGGACGGTCGCGGCCGCGAGCCGGGCCCGCGCGCCCGCGCTGCCGACATGGATGGCCATGCCGGCGGCCGCGAGTCCGCAGCCCGCCGCGATCGCCGTGGCGGCCATGGCGGGGTCCCAGGTGAAGTGTCCCGGCAGCCGCACGCCGGCGATGCCGAGGAAGTGCATGCAGGCGATGCCGATCCCGAGCACGAGGCCCGCCCCCGCCCCGGCCCAGCGCGACGGCGTGGCCCGGGCGAACAGGAAGGCCACGGTGGCGGCCGCGATCGCGACGATCAGCGAGAGCAGGGTCGTGCGCGGCTCGTAGCCCAGCACCACGCCGGGATCGTAGCCCAGCATGCCGATGAAGTGGGTGCTCCAGATCCCGGCCCCGATCGAGAAGCCCGAGGCCAGGAGCCAGACCGGCCCGTGCCCGTCGGCGCGGACCTGGACGCGCTGCTCGAGCTTGAGGGCCACCGCGCAGGAGATCCAGCACACGCAGGCGGCCAGGGCGACCACCCAGCCGGTATGTTCCTCGGTCAGGCAAGCGAACGCGCGATACATCGAGGTGCCCCGCCCATCTGCGACGGCGGGAACCTTAACCCGCGGATACTAATCAGAAGTTGCATTTCGACCGGACACGGGTCCGGTCCGCGATGCGGACGAGGCTCTTCCGGGCGCCGCCGGGCGCCGGTCAGGCCGCAGATCAGGAGTTGAATGTTCGGGCGCGGCGGCGGTCCGCCCGCCCGTGCCCGTCGCGGCGCCCGTCAGCCGCGCCCGTCGCCGCGGATCTCGATCGGCCGCGCCGCGAAATCCGTCAGGAGTTCCTGGAGCTCGTCCTCGTGGACGAGGCGCGCCGCCTCCTCGGGCGCGAACCATTGCAGGGTGCGCTGGGCCTGTTCCGGCCAGCGCTCGTGCTGGGCCTCGACCCGCAGCGGGTAGACGCGGACCATGCAGGGGAAGGCGCGGCCGTGGTCGAAGCGCTTCTGGTAATGGTACCGTCCGACCGGGTTCGCGGCGATCTGCCCCTCGAGCCCCGCCTCCTCGTAGGCCTCCCGCGCGGCGGCCTGATGGGCCTTCCGGCCGGTCATCGGCCAGCCCTTCGGGATGATCCAGCGTCCCGTATCCCGCGAGGTGATCAGCAGGACTTCGATCCGGCCGTCGGCGCCGACGCGGAACGGCAGGGCCGCCACCTGCTTGAGCGGTTTGACCTGCGCCTTGCGGAGCAGCTTCTTCAAGTTCGGCCGCTTGGATGCCGTCTTCAGCGCTGACCTCGCGGACGGAGAAGGGCGGGATTTCTGATGATGCTTCTGCAATCGACGGCCTCCTCACGCTTTTACATAAGTTTAACACGATCCCATTGCAGCCCGCGCGCATTGGCACCGAGCCATGCCTGTAACGCTGTGCTCATCCCCTCCAGGCGGCTTGTCGCGGGCCGGCTTGTCGGCGAAGGCTGACGCGTCAAACGTCCACGAGGCGCGGCATGGCTGTCGAGATCGAGCGCAAGTTCATCGCGAACCCGTCGGTTCTGGCGCTGTGCCGGGCGGGGACGCCCCTGGTTCAGGGATACCTCTTCACCGACGCGGCCAACACGATCCGGATCCGCCGGGCCGGTGAGCGCGCGCTGATCACGTGGAAGAGCCCGCGCCGCGGCGCCAGCCGGGACGAGATCGAGTTCGCCATCGCGCCGGAGGACGGCGCGGCGCTCCTCGCCACCGTGCCGCCCGGCCGGCGGCTCGAGAAGACCCGCTACCGGGTCGCGCATGCCGGGGCGGTCTGGGACGTCGACGTGTTCGGCGGGAACCTCGCGGGCCTGATCCTGGCCGAGATCGAACTGGAGCGCGAGGACCAGCCGGTGGTGCTCCCTCCCTGGGTCGAGCGCGAGGTCACCGACGACGCGCGCTACCGCAACTCGCGGCTGGCCGCGGGACCGGTGCCGGAGCGGTGGGCGGCCTAGGTCCCCGACGCGCCGGGCGGATCCGTCCGGTCGAACATCTCGAACATCCGGGCCCGTGAACATCCCGGGGCGGCCACCGTTCTCACGGCATGCCCCGGACCCTGATCACCTGGACGCAGAACGAGACCGCCGGCGTGCCGCTCCCGCGCTTCGTCGGCCGGGTCGGGACGGTCGTCGTGGGGATCTGTGCCTACGACGGATCGAGCCGGTTCTGGACCTGGTGGAGCCCGCTGGCCGAGGACATCTGGGGGCACGGCCAGGACGCCGAGGGCGCCCGGCAGGGCTGCGAGGCCTGGCTGCGCGGATGGCTCGAGAACTTCAGGCCGTTCTTCACCTGACGCGGCCGGCCGCGAGGGCGCGGCCGGGCCGTCGGCGCGGGATCAGCGCATGAAGTGCGGCAGGCGCCGCTTCCAGCGCTCGCCGAGCCGCAGCTCGTTCGTCCGCCGCCCTGCCGTCGACCGGGGCGCCGGGCCCTGACCCGACGCGGGACCCGACGTGGGACCCGACGCGGCCGGCGGCGGGACGCGGGCGGGCGCCGCGTCGACGGGCGG
>NZ_JBKFAL010000091.1:0-634 GCF_053345625.1 Methylobacterium sp. D53M | reverse complement strand
GGGGTGGTGGGCGAGCTCTACATCGGCGGCACCGGCCTCGCCCGCGGCTATCTCGGACGCCCCGGCCTGACCGCCGAGCGCTTCGTGCCCGACCCGTTCGGAAGGCCCGGCGCGCGCCTCTACCGCACCGGAGACCGCGCCGCACGCCGCCCCGACGGCGCCCTCGACTACCGCGGACGCGCCGACGAGCAGGTCAAGATCCGCGGACAGCGCGTCGAGCCCGGCGAGGTCGCCGCCGCCCTGCGCGCGCAGCCCGGCATCGCCCAGACCGCTGTCCTCGCCCGCCGCAGACCCGACGGCCCCGCGCGGCTCGTGGCCTACGCGGTGCCCGCGCCGGGCGCGCACCCCGACCCGCAGGAGCTGCGCCGCGCCCTGGCCCGCGACCTGCCCGAGGCCCTGGTGCCGGCCGCGATCGTCCTGCTCGGCGCCCTGCCGCTCTCGACGAGCGGCAAGCTCGACGCCCGCGCCCTGCCCGAGCCCGACGCGGACGCGCCCGCCCGGGACGCCGACCCGCCGCGCACGGCGACCGAGCGGCGCCTCGCCGATCTCTGGGCCGCGGTGCTCGGCCTGCCCGGCCCCGACGCCGTCGCCCGGTCCGACACCTTCTTCGAGCGCGGCGGCGATTCCATCCTCG
>NZ_JBKFAL010000090.1:0-692 GCF_053345625.1 Methylobacterium sp. D53M | reverse complement strand
AGCCAGCCCGTGTCCTCGACCGGCGCCCGCGCCGGCCGCAGCCCGCAGACCCGCAGCAGCGCCGCCAGCGTCGAGCGCCCCGGGCCGGGATCGCGCAGCTCCCGCCAGCCCGCCTCGGCGAAGTGCAGGAACGGCTCGCGCCCGCCCACGTCCGGGTAGGTCGCCCGGTACCAGTCCGCGTCCACCGCCGGCAGGTTCAGCCGGTGCGGCTCCGCGAACGGCTCGGCCCCCGTCAGCCGGGTCTCGGCGACGTAGCGGAAGAACGGGTCGTCCGCGACCGCCCGGCTGCCGGCCCGCGCCTGCACGTAGCCGGCCGGGTCGAAGTCCGGCCGCGGGCCGATCCGCGCCCGCCAGCCCTCCGCCACGTAGTGGCGCAGCAGCGCCGTGTCCGAGGCATCGGCCAGCGCCTCGGCCTGCGGTCCGGGCAGGCGCTGCCGGTAATGGGCGGCGTCGAAGTAGGGGGCGAGCGTCTCG
Source organism: Methylobacterium sp. D53M (assembly GCF_053345625.1). Classification (NCBI taxonomy): domain Bacteria; kingdom Pseudomonadati; phylum Pseudomonadota; class Alphaproteobacteria; order Hyphomicrobiales; family Methylobacteriaceae; genus Methylobacterium; species Methylobacterium sp. D53M. The sequence goes on along the minus strand of NZ_JBKFAL010000090.1, from coordinate 218 downwards.
ATCCGCAGCGCGAGCGCGGCCTCCGGGTCGGGGCGGGCCGGTCCGCCGTGGAGGACGTAGTGGACCAGCGGGTTCCGGGTGGCGAAGGTGATCCCGCGGCTGAGGCAGTAGGCCAGGGTGTCGAAGTGCGGCGCCGGCTCGCGGCCCTCGCGCCAGCCGGAGGCCATGTAGTGGTCGACCGGGTCGACGCCGGCGGCGGCGAGGTCGGGGTTGCCGGC
>NZ_JBKFAL010000010.1:0-182228 GCF_053345625.1 Methylobacterium sp. D53M | reverse complement strand
CCTGTCCCCGCAACCAAATCCGACACACAGAACCCGCCGCGCTTAACAGCGCGGCGGGTTCTGTGTTTATGGCTGTCTGTCGCATTGAAGCGCTCGTGACGCGGACACGCTCCGCGACCAGGCCTGCCCTCCGCGAGGGGAGGGGAGTCCGAGCACCGCGCCGCCCCGGGTTTGCGGTCTGTGCCGTCTGCATCACGCGCGTCGAAGCCCGTCGTCGACCAGCCTCATCGCGAGCGGCCGAACCGGTTCCCGGGCGCGGTCCCCGGGCCGCGACCTTGGCGGTGTTGGCCTCGCGGGCACCTGGCCTTAAGATGCGGTGGGGTACGTCGTGATACGGCGTAAGGGGGGAGCGGCAATGATCTCACAGGCAGGCGGCACGGCCGACCTCGATCGGAGCTGAAGAGCGCGGTTTGCGCGTCTCCGCTCCCTCTCATCGTCCAGGCCGACCGGTGATGCGTCGCGCATCGCCGCCGAGGCTGGCCGCCCTGGCCCTGGCCCTGCTGGTCGCCGCGGGGAGCCAACCCGCGCGCGCCTTCGACCTGTTCGGCCTGTTCGGCAGCGAGCCGGAGCCGCCGCCACCGAGCGCCACGGCGCTTCCGTACACGCTGCGGATCACCGGCACGGACGATTCCGACGTACTGCGAGCCCTGCAGGACACGTCCACCCTCTATCGCCTGCGGCAGGAGCCCCCGCCCGACGGCGAGGGCCTGCTGCGCCGGGCCGAGACCGACCGCGCCAAGCTCGCCGACGTCCTGTCGGGCTACGGCTACTATCAGGGAACGGTCACGATCCGGATCGACGGCGCGCCGGTGCCGGGCCAGGCGGCGTCGGCGGTCGGTGCCGCGGAGGCGTGGCGCAACCGCGGCCTCGTCCCGGTGCGGATCGCGGTCGATCTCGGGCCCCTCTACCAGTTGCGCCGGATCACCGTGCGCGATCTGGCGGGCAATCCGTTCCCGGACTCCGCGCTACCCGCGCGGGTCACCCGCGTCGACGACGACGTGCCCGCGCGCTCGGCGACGGTGCTGGCGCGGGAAGCGCAGATCGTCGACCAGTTCCGCGCGCAGGGCCATCCCTTCGCCAAGGTGGTCGCGCGCGACCCCGTGGTGGACGATGCCGCCCACGTCATGGACGTGACCTTCACGGTGGCGCCGGGCCCGGTGGCCGGACTCGGCCCGGTCACGGTCAGCGGTGCGCCGGGCATCGACCCGGCCACCATCCGCTCCTTCATCTACGCCGAGCCGGGCGACCCGTACTCGCCCCAGGCGGTGGCGGCGATCCGCCGGTCGGTGGCGCGGATCGAGGGGATCGGCGGCGTGCGGGTCCGCGAGGGCACGACCCTCGACGCCGACGGGAACCTGCCGCTGTTCGTCGCGGTCACCGAGCGCGAGCGCAACCTCGTGGGCGTCTCGGCGCGCTACTCCACCGTCGACGGGCCGGGCGTGCGGGCCTACTACGCCAACCGCAACCTGTTCGGTGGCGGCGAGTCCTTCCGGGTGGATGCCGACCTCTACTATCTGGGTCTCGGCAACGACCCGTTCGCCAACCAGCGCAAGCTCGCGGGGATCGGCACGAACGGCCTCGGCGGCCGCCTCTCTGCGACCTACGTCCAGCCGGCCCTTTGGGGGACGCGCAACGACTTTCTCGCGAACGCCTTCGTCACCCGCGAGGTGCAGCAGAGCTACCTCGTGGATGGCGGCGGCGTCTCGGGGGCGATCCGGCACCGGTTCTCGGACACGTTCTCGGCGCAGATCGGGCTCGACGCGCAGGCGGGCCGGTCGAAGGACGCCCTCGGCACGGTCAATTACCGGCTGATCGGCGTGCCAGCCTCGGTCACCTACGATTCCACCGACAGCCTCCTCGACCCGACCCGGGGCGTCCGGGCCATCGCGTCGCTGGCGGTCTATCCCGGCGCGATCTCCTCGCCCGGCATCGTCGTGGCCAAGGCGCAGGGCTCCACCTACTACGCCCTCGACGACGAGGCCCGCGTGATCCTCGCCGGCCGCGTCGGCTTCGGCTCGGTCTCGGGGGCGCCGCTTGGGGAGATCCCCGACAATTTCAGGTTCTTCGCGGGCGGCGGCGGCTCGGTGCGGGGCTACCCGTACCGGACCCTCGGGCCGATCGGTCCCTTCAACCTGCCGATCGGCGGCCGCAGCCTGCTGGAGGCCTCGCTCGAGGCACGCATCAAGGTCACCGACACGATCGGCGTGGTGCCGTTCTTCGACGCGGGCACCGCCTTCGCCTCGGCGACGCCGGATTTCGACGAGAAGATCCGCAAATCCGTGGGCATCGGCCTGCGCTACTACACCGGCATCGGGCCGATCCGCGCGGACGTCGCCTTCCCGCTCGACCCCTACAAGGGCGGACACGTGCGTCCCGCCGTCCTGTATCTCAGCCTGGGGCAGGCGTTCTGAATGGTGTTCCGAACCGGACTCACGCCGCGCACCGCGCGTCCGACCGCCCGTCCCGGCCAGTGGAGCCTGGCGCTCGTCCTGGTCTGCCTCGCCCTGCTGCCCTGGACCCTCGCGGCGACGCGCGCCGACGAGGGCGACAAGTCCGTCCTCGGCGGCCTCCTGTCCCGCGCCCTGTCGACGCCCTCGTCGCGGGTGGCGATCGGCGCCATCGACGGCGCCCTGTCCTCGGACGCGACCATCCGGGACGTGGCGATCAGCGACCGCGACGGCGTCTGGCTGAAGCTCGACCGGGCCCGCATCGTCTGGCGGCGGCTGGCCCTCCTGTCGGGACGGCTGGAGGTCGACAGCCTCGAGATCGGGCATCTCGACGTGCTGCGCCGCCCGATCCCCGGACCGCCGCCGCCCGAGGCCAAGCCCGACGGGCGGCTCCTGCCGGACCTGCCGGTCAAGGTCGAGATCAAGGGCTTCAAGCTGGCCGAGCTGACACTGGGCGAGGCGGTGGCCGGGCAGCCGGCGCGGCTGTCGGCGGAGGGCCGGGCGAAGCTCGGCGCCGCCAGCGAGGGGCTCGACCTGCAGGCGAGGGCGCAGCGCCTCGACGCGCCGGGCCGCTTCCTGCTGTCGCTGCTGTTCGTGCCGAACGGCGAGCGGCTGGAACTCAAGGCGAACCTGGTCGAGCCGGCGGGCGGCCTGCTCTCGAAGGCCGCCAACCTGCCCGGCACCCCGCCGATCGACTTCGCGCTCGACGGGACCGGGACACTGGATGCCTGGGGGGCCAAGCTCGACTTCACGGCCGGTCCCGACATCGGCGCTAGGGGCGGGGCGAAGATCTCCCGCATCGGGGCCGAGCGGCGCCTCGCCCTCGACCTCGCGGCCCGGATCGAGGGGCTGATGCCCGGTCCGGCGGCGGCGGTCTTCGCCGGCACCACCAAGCTCGACGGCGGCCTCGCCTTCGCGGATAGCGGCGCCTTCCGGATCGACCGGCTGGAGCTGACCTCCCGCACGGCGCGCCTGACGGCCGGCGGCAGCCTCACCCGCGACCGGGTCGCCGACCTGACGTTGCAGGCGCGCGCCCTGCCGACGGAGGGCGACGTCACCCGGGCCGGCGAGGCCGAGATCGGCAAGCTCGTCTTCGACGGCAGCCTCAAGGGACCGCTGGGGGCGCCCACCGTCCGGGGCCGTCTCGACGCGGCCGCCCTGCGCAGCCGCGATTCCAGCCTGGACCGGATCGAGGCCAGCCTCGGCATCGACCCGCAGGGCGAGCCGTCGGCGCAGCGTTTCGCCATCGCGGCGGACGGCCGGGTCGACGGGCTGAAGCTCGCCGACCCGGCCCTGCGCCGGGCGATCGGCAGCCGGGCCACCGTGACGCTCCGGGCCTCGGCCGGCGCCGACGGCGTTCTCGATATCGCGGCGCTCAACCTCGATTCCGACACGGCGCGGGCCGCCTATGCCGGCCGGGTCGGCCAGAACACCCTGACCGGCACCGTGGACGCGGCGCTGCCGGACCTCTCCGTCTTCTCGGGCCTCGCGGGCCAGGGTCTCGCGGGCAGCCTCGACGCCAAGGCGCGGCTCAGCGGCGACCCGGCGCGCAAGGCCGTCGCCGCCGACCTCGCCGTGACGACGAGCGGCGTCGTCACCGGGATCCGGGCGGCCGACCGCACCCTCGGCCGCGCGCCGAGCCTCCAGGGGCGCGTCTCCCAGACCTTCGACGGGTACGGCTTCGACCATCTGCGCCTGGAAGGCTCCGGCGTCACCGCGACCCTGCAGGGCGAGGCGACGGCGACCCGCGCGGACGTCACCGGCAGGATCGACCTCAAGAGCCTCGCGGATCTCGACGGGCGCCTCACCGGCAGGGCGGGCGTTGACGCGCGCCTGACCGGATCCCTCGAGCATCCGGACGTGACCGCGACCCTGACGGCGCCCTCCGCCACCGCGGCCGGCAAGCCGATCCGGGACCTGCGCGTCGAGGCGGTCCTGCGGGACGCGCTCCTCGCGCCGGACGGCACGGTCCGGCTCGGCGGCGATGTCGGCGGCAAGCCGCTGACCGGCGGCGCGCACCTCGCGCGCGCCGGCGGGGACTGGGTCCTCGACCGGCTCGGCCTCGATCTCGGCTCGGTCTCCGTCGCCGGCCAGGCGACGGTCGCGGCCGACACGTGGCTGTCGGCCGGCGCGCTCACCGTGCGGGCCGGCGACCTGACGGACATCGCGCCCCTGGTCCCGGAACCGGTCGCGGGCCGCCTCGACGCCGCACTGACCCTCGCCCGCGACGGCGGGCGCCAGGACGTGACCGTCCGCGCCACCGGGGCCGGTCTCCGCTACGGCGAGACCGCCCTCGCGCGGCTCGACGCGGACCTCTCGGGACGCGACCTGCGCGCCCACCCGGTCCTCGACGGGCGCGTCGAGGCCGACCGGCTCGTGGCCGCCGGCCAGCAGGTCGACACGATCCGGCTCCTCGCGAACGGCACGCCCGCCTTCAGCGACGTGAACCTCACCGCCCGGGCGCGCGGCTTCACGCTCGACGGTGCCGCGCGGGTCGTCCCGGCCGCGGACACGCGGATCGAGATCCAGCGCCTGTCGGCGGCCCGCGGCAACGACCGCTTCGCCCTCACCGGGCCGGCGGCGATCACCCTCCGGGACGGCGGCGCGGTGATCGACGGCCTGTCGATCGCGGCGGGCTCCGGCCGCGTCACGGTCGCGGGCCGCGCCGGGCGGGATCTCGACCTCAAGGTGGCGATCCGGTCGCTGCCCCTGTCGCTCGCCCGGATCGCCGCACCGAGCCTCGCCCTCTCGGGGACCCTGGACGGGGAGGCGGATCTCCGCGGCCCCGCGACGCGGCCGGAGGGGCGCTACGCGGTCAGCGTCGCCAAGCTCGTTGCCCCGCAGACGCGGCAGGCCGGCTTGCCGGCGATCGACGCGACCGCCAAGGGCACGCTGTCGGACGGGCAGGCGAGCCTGGACGGGCGGGTCACGGCCGGGCGCGGCGTCGCCCTGACGGTCTCCGGGTCGCTGCCCGTGGAGGCCGGGGGTCCGCTGGACCTGCGCGCGCGCGGGACGCTCGACGCCGCCCTCGCCAATTCCCTCCTGAGCGTCGGCGGCCAGAGCGTCACCGGCAAGATCGCCGTCGACGGCGGCGTCACCGGCACGCTCGCGGCGCCGCGGGCCCAGGGCGCGGCGGTGCTGAGCGGCGGGAGCTTCACCGATCCGCTGAACGGGCTCCGCTTCACCGGGATCGAGGGTCGCGTCACCGGCCGCGGCGACAGCGTCGTGGTCGAGCGCCTGACCGCGACCGCCCGCAACGGCGGTCAGGTCTCCGTCACCGGCCGCGTCTCCCTCGCGCCCGACTTCCCGGGCAATTTCCACGTCGTCGCCGACAAGGCCGAACTCGTCTCCAGCCCGCTGATGACGGCCGTGTCGAGCGTCGACATCACGCTGGCGGGGCCGCTGGCGCGGACGCCGCGGATCGCCGGCCGGGTGAACGTCGTGTCGATCGACGTCGCGGTTCCGGACCGGCTGCCGGCCACCATCCGGCCGCTGCCGGGCGTCCGCCACGTCAACACGCCGCCGGCCCTGAAGGCGCGTCTGGCGCAGCGGGCGGAGCGGAAGGCCGCGACCCGGTCCGGGCGACGGGGCGGGAAGCCGGCCGTCCCGTTCGACGCCACCCTCGACGTGACGATCGACGCGCCGAGCCGCATCTTCGTGCGCGGGCGCGGCATCGACGCGGAACTCGGCGGTGCGCTGCGCGTGACCGGCACCTCGGCGTCGCCCAACGCCAACGGCGCGTTCTCCCTACGGCGCGGACAGTTCGAGCTCGTCGGCCAGCGCCTGGATTTCAGCCGCGGCCGGCTGACCTTCGCCGGCAGCCTGACCACGCCGGAGCTCGATTTCGTCGCCGAGACCAAGGCTACCGACGTGACCGCCCGCATCGCGGTCTCGGGCTTCGCGGACGCGCCGCAATTCTCCCTGACCTCGGATCCGGTCCTGCCGCAGGACGAGATCCTGTCGCGGATCCTCTTCAAGAAGGCGTCGGCCGGCCTGTCGCCGTTCCAGGCGCTGCAGCTCGCCCAGGCCGTCGCCCAGCTCTCGGGTGGCGCCGCCGGTCCGGACGTGTTCGAGCAGGCGCGCAAGAGCCTCGGCCTCGACAGCCTCGACGTCTCCACCGGCGCGAGCGGCGGGCCGGCGATCGGCGCCTCGCGCTACATCTCGGATCGGGTCAGCGTCGGCGTGAAGGCCGGGGCGAAGCCCGCCGACACCGCCGTCGGGGTCGACTTCGACGTCACCCGCCGGATCAAGCTGAAGGGCGAGGCCGGGACCGACGGCCGCACCAGCCTCGGCGTCGGCGCCGAGTACGAGTGGTAGCCGGCACGGTCACACAGCCGCCCGTTCCACCGCGCCCGCGGGGCTGCGGGATCGACACGCCCGGTCAATGGTTTAGGTTCGGGACGAGCGGCCGCCAGGGCCGCCGATCGGGCGGGAAACACCACGGGCGATGGACGAGCTTTTCGAGACCGATGACGATCCGCCGGTTCCGGAGGGCGGCCTTATCCGCAAGCTCCCGATCATCAACAGGCGGGGCCTCCACGCCCGCGCCTCCGCGAAGTTCGTGCAGACCGTGGAGCGCTACGACGCCGCCGTGACGGTCACCCGGGCCGGCGAGACGGTCGGCGGGCGCTCGATCATGGGCCTGCTGACGCTCGGCGCCGCCATGGGCACACGCATCGCCGTCACCGCCGTCGGCCCGGACGCGGAGGGCTGCCTCGACGCCATCGAGGCCCTGCTGGCCAACCGCTTCGGCGAGGACGAGTAGCGTCTAGGCCGTCGCCTTGCCCGGCCACGCGCACAGGTCGGAGACCGGGCACCGGGGGCAGGCGGGCTTCCGGGCCGTGCAGGTGTCGCGCCCGTGCCGGAACAGCCAGACATGGGCGTTGTCCTTGAACGCGTCCGGCACGATTCGGGCGAGGCCGTCGGCCACCGCGTCGACCGTCGCGCCCGGGGCGAGGGGGATCCGGTTCGCGATCCGGAAGATGTGGGTGTCGACCGCGATCACCGGCTCGTGGAAGGCGAAGTTCGCCGTGACCTCGGCGCTCTTCCGGCCGATCCCCGGCAGGCGGCGCATCTCCGCGGCGCTGCGCGGGACGGCGCCGCCGTGCTCCGCGAGCAGGACCGCCGACAGCCTGACGATGTTGCGCGCCTTGGAGGGCCCGAGCCCGACCGGCCGGACGATCTCGGTGATCCGGGCCTCCCCCAGGGCCGCCATGGCGGCGGGATCGCGGGCCTCGGCGAACAGCGCGTCCGCGATCCGCGAGACGGTCGGGCCGGTGGACTGGGCCGAGAGCAGCACGGTCACGAGCAGGCGGAACGGGTCGGTGCGGTCGAATCCGGCCTTCGGATCCGGGTCCCGCTCGGCGAGGCGCGCGAGGATGGCGGCCACCCGGTCGGCCTCGCCCGCCCCGCGCGAGCGCGGCACCGTCCGTGCGGCCGCCTTCCGGCGCGGAGCGGGTCGAACGCCGTGGGGCAGGTCGCGGGTCATGTCGGCCAGCTAGGGTTCGCCGCCCCCGTCGACAGGCGCCCCGGACGCGGCGGATTGACCGCTCACCGGCCACTCAGGCCCGGGCGCGGCGCCAGGGCACCGCGTTGGCGCCGGCGCACAGGTGGAGCGTCCCGGCGACCACCGCGCCGGCCCGACGGCGGAACTCGACCCGCAGCGCGCCGCGGCGGGCGAACAGCCGGGTGACCACACGCACCAGCGACGCCTCGGCCGGGTCGGCGATGATCGGCCGCGCGGCCGTGCGGGCGTCGAGGGCGAGGAAGGTCTCGACGGCGTCGCGGACCGCTTCCGGCTCGGTGACGGCGAGCATCTCGGTCTCCGCGGGCTCCCAGCCCTCGGGACGCACGCCGAGCAGTTTCCCGGCCGGGATCGGCCGGGAACGCGCCGGGCGGCTGGCCGCCAGGACGGGGCGCCGCGGCTCCGGATCCGGGGCGGGTGCGGACTGGCCGACGAGTCGGAGCGGGCGGCGCAGCGCCCCGAGCCGCTCCCGCAGCGCCCGGTCGACGGCCTCCGCGGCCGCGCGCTCCACGAGGGCGGCCGCGTCGGGCTCGGCGGGCTGCCAGGGCCGGGCGCGGCGGCCCCAGACCGGATGCGGCATCGCCAGCGGGACCACGCCGCGCAGGGTCTCGTGGCCGTCGCGCGCGTCCCGGCTCCAGGCGAGGGCGACGGCCACGGGACGACCGGCCGGGCAGTGCTGGGCGAGCGGGAGGAGGTGGTCCGGGTCGCGCAGCGGGTCGGTCACCGCGTTGCGCACGAGCATGGCCCGCCACGCGGCGACGGAGGCCGCGTCGACGGCACCGGGTCGCCGCAGATCGACCCGCCAGGTCCCGGTCTCGGCGCCGTCCTCGGCGCCGTCCTCGGCACCGGCTCCGGCTTCCGGATCCGCCGCGCGGTCCGGCCGCTCGGTGAGCCCGCCCTGTATCACGGTGAAGCGTCGCGCCATCCGCGTGTCCTGCCTCTCGACGACCCGTCCCGATCCGGGACGATCCGGCGCCTCCGGGGCGCCCTTCGCGTCGAGGGCTTCAAGGACGGTGCCGACCGCCGGCGTCAGGGGCCGGGGATCGCCAGGGGATTGTCGAAGAGGGCGGCGGCATCCGGCGCGTCGACCCGGGGGCGGCCGAGGAAGGCGTCCCAGAGCTGGCGCACGAAGGCCGGATCGAGGTCGCGCAGGATCAGGACGAGGCGCGAGGTGTGGTCGGGATCCGGCCAGGCCGGGAGGGTGACCGGCGCGTGGAACACGTGCTGGACGCCGTGGACGACGAGGGGACGCTCGGGATCGTCGGCGAGGGCGACGAGGCCCTTGAGCCGGAGCAGCTTCGGCCCGTGGCCGGAGCGCAGGAGATCCATGAACATCTCGAAGGCGGGGCGCGGCACGGGCGCCGCGCTGGTCAGGCAGATCGCCCGGATCGACGCGTCGTGGTGGTTCACGTCGGCGTGGCGGTGATGCGCCTGCTCCAGGGCCGCGTCGCCGAGCCACGCGCGCACGTCGGCGGTCTTGCCGTCGAGGCCGAACAGGCCGCCGAGGAGCGTGTCCGCGGGGGCGTCGGGCGCGACGATCGGGGCGGCCGGGTTGAGCGCCGCGAGGCGCGCGCGGATCCCCGAGAGGTCGCCCGCGAGGTCGGCCTTGGTCAGCACGATCCGGTCGGCGACCGCGGCCTGCCGCAGGGCTTCCGGATGGGCGTCGAGGGTCGCGGCGCCGGTAGCCGCGTCCACCACCGTCACCACGGCCTGGAGACGGTACCGCAGCACCAGATAGGGATGGTAGATCAGCGCGTGCAGGATCGGCGCCGGATCGGCGAGGCCCGTCGTCTCGATCACGACCCGGCGGAACGGCCGGATCCGGCCGTTGTCGCGCTTGCGCAGCAGATCCTCGAGGGTGGCGATCAGGTCGCCCCGCACCGTGCAGCACAGGCAGCCGGCGCCGAGCAGGATCATGTCCTCGTCGACGGTCTCGATCAGCAGGTGGTCCAGGCCGATCTCGCCGAACTCGTTGACGATCACCACCGTGTCGGCGAGCGCGGGATCGCGCAGCAGCCGGTTCAGCAGGGTGGTCTTCCCGGCTCCGAGGAAGCCGGTGAGCACGGTCAGCGGGATGGGCTCCGGGCGGCGCGGGTCCGGAGCGGGGGCGGAAGACTCTGACAGAGGCGGCGACATGGGCGACGAAGTGGGGTGTGGCGACCTCCGCGGCAACGCGGCGGCCGCACGGACACCCGCGCGGACCTACTCGTCGGCCGCCGCCTTCTTGGCGGCCGGCTTCCTGGCCGGGGCCTTGGCCGCCGCCTTGTGGGACGTCGTATCGGCCTTGGCGGGCGCCGCCTTGTGGGCGGCCGCCTTCGGAGCCGGCTTGGTCAGGCCCTTCCCGGGCTTGGCCTCCGGCATCCCGGGCGTGACGTCCGACGTGTAGGCGCTGGCGTTCCGCGGCACGCCGTGGCCCGGCTTCGCGGCGACCTTGGGAGCGGATTTGGCGGCCGCCTTCGCGGCCTCGGCCCGCTCCAGGCGCGCCGCGCGCGCCTGCTTGGCCGCCTCGAGGGCCGCCGCGCGCTTGGCCTTGGCGGCCTCGAGCTTGGCGGCGCGGGTGTTGGCGGCGGCGGCCTTCTGCTCGGCCTCCTGCGCCTCGAGGATCTGCTGGCCCTCGGCCGGGTTGCGACCGACCCAGACGGCGATCGGCTGGAGCGGCGCCCGCGGCGGCAGGGACCGCGCCCGGAGGGCCGGGTTGGAGAACGCGGCGAGCGCCAGCGCCGGCGAGTTCGCCGCCGAGCCGCCGATCAGCTGCGCGGCCGAACCGGGGGCGCTCAGCGCGCCGGGACCGTCCTCGATGGCCGGGGGCTTCTTGCCGCCGCACACGAAGGGACGCATGTCCGGCGGCGCCGGGATCGCGGAGGCCGGCAGCGCGTCGAGGGTCGGGCTGGTCCAGCCGGCGCTCTGGCCGAAGGCGTAGTCGAACAGGTCGGCGGTCTTCACGTCGCGCTCGCGCGGGGTCGGCTGCCCCATCACGATGGTGACGATCCGCCGGCCGTTGCGCGTGGCGGTCGCCACGACGTTGAAGCCGCCCGAGCAGATGAAGCCGGTCTTCATCCCGTCCGTGCCGGGATAGCGCCCGAGCAGCCCGTTGTGGTTCGCCATCACGGCGCGGCCGAACTGGATCGCCGAGATCGAGAACAGGTCGTGGGAATCCGGGAAGTCGCGGATCAGCGCCCGGGCGAGGACCGCCATGTCGCGGGCGGAGGTCCACTGGCGCGGGTCGGGCAGGCCGTTCGGGTTGAACCAGCGGCTGTCGTGCATGCCGATCCGCTGCGCGGTCTCGTTCATCAGCGCGGCGAAGTTCTCGACGGATCCCCCGAGCGACTCGCCGATCGCGTAGGCGACGTCGTTCGCCGACTTGACCATGATGATCTTCAGGGCGTTGTCGAGGGTGAGCTGCGTGCCCGGCTTGAAGCCCATCTTCGACGGCGGCTCCGCGGCGGCAGCGGCCGAGATGGTGATCATCGAGTCGAGCGAGACCTTGCCCTGCCGGACGAGGTCCAGAGCGACGTAGGTCGTCATCAGCTTCGTGATCGAGGCCGGGTACCAGGGATCGGTCGGCGCCTGCGCGTAGATGACCTTGCCGGAATCCACGTCGGCCACGAGGATCGGCACCGTCACGGCGTTCGCGGCGCCGATCCCGACGAGACCCGCCCCGAGCAGACCCGTCAGCGCCGCAAGCCCGACGGTGAGGCGTCGGTAGAGAGAAGAGGACATTCGAGCCCGACTCGTCAGAGGATCGCCTGGATCGACGCCCTGGGGGCGTCGGATTTCCGGCCGGCCAGCCGGAGAGCGGCGCAGCCCGGTCGGCCGAAGGCGGTCGCCGGACTGCATCTCGGCATGAACGAGCCTACCGTGGCAAGAGCAAGGCGAGATCACATCGCGGGTCTGCACGGCGCGGTTGTCGGTGGCCCGCGCGGGCGGCACGGCTTATGTGCAGACCGGGCGCGCAAGCCGGATCGCGCGCGACGGTGACTGGGACGGTTGTGGCTTACGCGGTCAAGGAGATCTTCCACACGCTCCAGGGCGAGGGCGCGCAGGCGGGCCGTGCCGCCGTGTTCTGCCGGTTCGCCGGATGCAACCTCTGGTCTGGGCGCGAGGCCGATCGCGCCGCCGCGGCCTGCCGGTTCTGCGACACCGATTTCGTCGGGATGGACGGGGAGGGCGGCGGGCGCTTCGCGGACGCGGCCTCCCTCGCCGACGCGATCGCCGCCACCTGGGCGGGCGGCACCGCGAACCGCTACGTTGTCTTCACCGGCGGCGAGCCGCTGCTCCAGCTCGACACGCCGCTGATCGAGGCCGTCCACGCGGCCGGGTTCGAGATCGCCATCGAGACCAACGGCACGCTGCCGGCGCCCCCGGGGATCGATTGGATCTGTGTCAGCCCCAAGGGGAGCAACGCTCTCGCACAGGTCTCAGGCCACGAGCTGAAGCTCGTCTACCCGCAGGCGGACAACGATCCCGCGGCCTTCGTGGATCTCGCCTTCCAGCACCGCTTCCTCCAGCCCATGGACGGCCCCGACCGGGTCGCCAGCACCGAGGCGGCGATCGCCTATTGCCGCCGGGACGCCCGCTGGCGGCTCTCTCTGCAGACCCACAAGATGATCGGCATTCCCTGAGAGGCCTGGATTTGGTCCCGGGATTGGGTTCGGACGAAGTGATCGCCAAGCCGGTGCCGCACGAGGCGCCGGTCCCCTCTCCCGTGCGGGAGAGGGACAGGGTGAGGGATCAGGGCCATCCGGACGAGTCGCGGCCTGTCGGCAACCCGAGAGCGCGCCTGATCCTGAAGCTTCTCGTCCCTCACCCCGACCCTCTCCCGCACGGGAGAGGGGGTTACGGCGCGGTTGTCTCGACCGGGATCGCCGTCTCTCCGAACCGTCAGGACGCGATCGGGGACGGCACTACCTGACGATAGCCCCCCGCTGAGCGCGCGCCGCGCGGATCGCCGAGCGCGCGAACCGTCCGCCCGCGCGCGGCGGATCGGGATCCTGGCCGTCCAGCACAGCGCGGCGCAGGGCCACTAACGCGGGATCGCCCCATCGGTCGAGGACGCGTCCGAACGCGGCTTGGCGCCCGGCATCGAACGGGACCGGTCGCCCGGCCCCGTCCCGCGCGGGATGGGCTGGATGCAGCGTCCCGCAGGGTATCCAACCCGGCGGGATCGGCGCGGTGGCCGCGTGCGTGCGTGCGAGTCGCAGGAGTTGCGGCAGCAGGTGGCACCGCGGCCCGGGCCCCGCGGCCGCCCGATCGGCCTCCGACGCGAAGACCTCGACACGACCGATGCGGGTGATGACGATCTGGTCCAGGCCCGAGATGACAGCGGACGGCATCGCCGCGGCGCCGGCGGCGAGGAGCGGACGGCCCGCCAGCGCCCGCAAGCGGGCGATCCGCGCGGGGTCGGCGGTCCGGATGCAGGCATCCGCGGCGCGCAGACCGAGGTCGAGATCGAACAGGCGCGCGGCGCGGTCCTCCGGCCGGATTGCCGCCTCGTCGGGACCCAGTTCGGTCAGAACGGTGCGCCGGCCCATCGCGCAGGCGGCCTCGGGAAGGCAGAGCGCGACCGTCTGGCTCCAGCCGTCGGCGAAGCCGGTCTCGTAGGCGAACGGCCTGAGATCCGGATGCGCCCGGACCGCGAGCGCGCCGCGGGCCGTGCGGAGCCCGATCGCGTCGTCCTCGAGGGGCCGTGCCGGCTCGTCGGGTTCCCGCGCGAACACGGCGGCGGCTCCGTAGCCGCCGAGGCTCCACGTGCAGGCCGGATCGGCCAGCTGGGCACGCAGCAGGCCGCCCACCGCGGGTCCGGCTCCGCCCGTCATCGGCTCCCCTCGTGCACGCCACCGCAGCCCGCACGCCTTGACACGGACGGCGAATGACCGGAAGTCGCGGTGCATCACCGAGGTTGTGGTCGGCGAGGCGGGCGCGCGACCCGGAACGACCGACGCGGAGACGTCCGCTGGACCTCGCGACGGGATCCGCAAGAAGGGCGCTGGCATGGACGTCATCGAGACCGAGATCCCGGACGTGAAGCGCATCGTCCTGAAGCGCTTCGGCGACGCGCGGGGCTGGTTCTCGGAGACCTTCCGGGCCGACACCCTGGCGCGGGCTGGCATCACCACGCCGTTCGTGCAGGACAACCAGTCCTTCTCGGCCCCGCAGGGGACGGTCCGCGGCCTGCACTTCCAGATCGCCCCCCGCGCGCAGGCCAAGCTGATCCGCGTGCTGCAGGGCGCGATCCTCGACGTCGCGGTCGACATCCGCAGCGACTCGCCGACCTACGGGAAGTACGTCGCCGTCACGCTCGACGCCGAGAACGGCGAGCAGCTCTACATCCCGCACGGCTTCGCGCACGGCTTCTGCACCCTGACCCCCGACGTCATGGTCGCCTACAAGGTCGACGACTACTACAGCCCCGAGCACGACCGGGCGCTGTTCTGGAACGATCCGGCGATCGGGATCCCGTGGCCGGTCTCCGGCGAGGCGGCGATCCTGTCCGACAAGGATCGCCGGGCGCCGAAGCTCGCCGATCTCGGCCGCGTCTTCTGAAGAGCGCGGCCCGGCCGCAATTTTGTCACGACGGCCGGTCTTAGGCTGCCCCGGCTTTCTCAGTTCTCGATCGATCCGAAGAGGTAATCCGCCATGCGCATCCTGGTGACCGGAGGCTGCGGCTTCATCGGCTCGGCGCTGGTGCTGCACCTCGTCAACGATCTCGGCCACGACGTCTGCACCCTCGACGCGATGACCTACGCGGCCAACCCGGTCTCGCTGGCGCCGCTCGCCGACAACCCGCGCCATCGCCTGGTCGAGGCCGATATCTGCGACCGCGTTGCCGTGCAGAAGGCCTACGCGGACTTCAAGCCCGAGGCGGTGATGCACCTGGCCGCCGAGAGCCACGTCGACCGCTCGATCACCGACCCGGGCGCCTTCGTGCGCACCAACGTGATCGGCACGCAGACCATGCTGGACGGCGCCCGCGGCCATTACGAGACGCTGCCGGAGGCCGAGAGGAAGACCTTCCGCTTCCTCCACGTCTCGACCGACGAGGTCTACGGCTCGCTGCCGCCGGACGCGTTCTTCACGGAGGAGAGCCGCTACGATCCGCGCTCGCCCTACTCGGCCTCGAAGGCCGCCTCCGACCACCTCGCCCGCGCGTGGCACGAGACCTACGGGCTGCCGGTCCTGGTGACCAACTGCTCGAACAATTACGGGCCGCGTCACTTCCCCGAGAAGCTGATCCCGCTGATGATCCTCAACGCCCTCGAGGGCAAGAAGCTGCCCGTCTACGGCGACGGCCTGAACGAGCGCGACTGGATCCACGTGGAGGACCACGCCAAGGGCCTCGTGGCCGTGCTGGAGCGCGGCCGGATCGGCGAGACCTACCTGCTCGGCGGCCGCGCGGTGCGCAACAACCTCGCGGTGGTCAAGGCGCTGTGCGCCGCCTTCGACCGGCTGCGCCCGCAGGGCGCGCCGCACGAGCAGCTGATCAGCTTCGTGGCCGACCGCCCGGGCCATGACCGGCGCTACGCGATCGACTGCACCAAGGCCGAGACCGAGCTCGGCTGGCGCCCGCAGAAGACCTTTGAGCAGGCGCTGGAGGAGACCGTGGCGTGGTACCTCGGCAACGAGGGCTGGTGGCGCCCGATCCGCGAGGGCCGCTACAAGGGCGAGCGCCTGGGGCTCAACGGCTGATGGACGTCCTCGTCCTCGGCGGCGCCGGCCAGGTCGGCACCGAGTTGCAGGCCCTGACTTGGCCGGACGGCGTCACCGTCCACGCGCCGGGCCGCGCGGATCTCGACATCACCGACGCGGACGCCGTCGCGGCGGCGCTCGCCGCCCGCGACTACCGGGCGGTGATCAACACCGCCGCCTACACGGCCGTCGACAAGGCCGAGTCCGACGTCGTCGCGGCGTGGCGCCTCAACGCGCTGGCCCCGGCGATCCTGGCGGCCGCGACCGCCGCCAAGCGAATCCCGCTGGTGCACGTCTCGACCGACTACGTCTTCGCCGGGACCAAGCCCGACGGGGCCTACGCGCCCGACGCGCCGATCGACCCGCAGAGCGTCTACGGTGCCAGCAAGGCCGCCGGCGAGCTGGCGGTGCGCACCGGCAACCCGCGCCACGCCATCGTGCGGACAGCCTGGGTGGTGAGCCCGCACCGGGGCAACTTCGTCAAGACGATGCTGCGGCTCTCGGCCGAGCGCGACGCCCTGACCGTGGTGAACGATCAGCACGGCTGCCCGACCTCGGCCGCCGACCTCGCCGCGGCCCTCGCGACGATCGCGCAGGCCATGGCCGCGGATCCGGAGGCGCCGACCGGCACGTTCCACTGCGTGAACCGGGGCGACACCACGTGGTGCGGCTTCGCCGAGGCGATCGTGGCGGGCTCGGCCCGGCGCGGCGGGCGCTCCGTGCCGGTCAAGGGCATCCCGACCTCCGCCTACCCGACACCGGCCCGGCGGCCGGCCAATTCGCGCCTGTCCACCGACAGCCTCAACGAGGCCTACGGCATCGCGCCGCGGCCCTGGCAGGCGGCGCTCGACGACATCCTGGACCGGCTCGTCGGGCCGGTCTCAGAGGGAGTTTCCAAGCCATGAAGGGCATCGTTCTGGCCGGCGGATCCGGCACGCGCCTGCACCCGGCCACGCTGTCGATCAACAAGCAGCTCCTGCCGGTCTACGACAAGCCGATGATCTACTACCCGGTCTCGGTGCTGATGCTCGCCGGCATCCGCGAGATCCTGATCATCTCGTCGCCGGAGCACCTCGACAACTACAAGCGCCTGTTCGGCACCGGCGAGCAGTTCGGCCTCAAGTTCTCCTACGCCCTGCAGCCGCGACCGGAGGGCCTCGCCCAGGCCTTCGTGATCGGGCGCGACTTCGTCGGCGACGACGACGTGGCGCTGATCCTCGGCGACAACCTGTTCTTCGGCGCCGGCATGGGCGAGCTCCTGGAGCGCGCGTCGAGCCGCAAGCAGGGCGCGACCGTCTTCGCCTACCACGTCGACAACCCCCAGGCCTACGGCGTCGTCAACCTCGACAAGTCGGGGCGGCCGACGAAGATCGTCGAGAAGCCGCAGAACCCGGAATCGACCTGGGCGGTGACCGGCCTGTACTTCTACGACAACCAGGTGCTCGACATCGCCGCCGACGTGAAGCCCTCGGCCCGGGGCGAGCTGGAGATCACCAGCGTCAACGAGGCCTACCTGCAGCGCGGCCAGCTGCACGTGGAGCGCATGTCGCGCGGCTACGCGTGGCTGGATACCGGCACCCACGACAGCCTGCTGGAGGCGAGCGAGTTCGTCCGCACCCTGCAGAACCGGCAGGGCCTGCAGGTGGCGTGTCTGGAGGAGATCGCCTACCTGCAGAAGTTCATCACCCGCGACCAGCTCGTGGCCCGCGGCGAGATGTTCGCCAAGACCGCCTACGGGCAGAACCTGCTGCGCCTCTCCCGCGAGAGCGAGGACGACCTGCGCCTGCGCCGCGGCAAGTAGCGCCGCCGGCGGCGCGGGGACGCCGCCCCGTCGCCGCCCCCCTTATCGGGGGGCGCAGCCGATGCAGATGCCGCGCATGAGCTTGTCGTTCTTCGCCTCGCGCGGCGTCCGCACGCGCCGGTCGTTCGGCGTCTCGGCACCGCCGCCGCGGCTCGGCGGCATGACGCGGCCGACCGACGAGGTGTTGGGGGCGGTCGCCGTGGAGGCGGGGCCGCCGCCGGTGCCGGTCTGGGCCTGAGCCAGCGCGGGGCCGGTTGCCAGGACCGGCAGGAGGATCGCGAGGCCGAGGGCGGTGAGGGGGCGGGTCATGGGTGCGGAACTCCGTGCCGGGCCATAACGCGGGTGTGACCGTCCGGTTCGATCGGGCCGCGCGATCCCCACCTTTGTTCGCCTTTGCAGAAGCGATGCGGCGCCGTATCAGGGGCCGCGTTCCCGCCGCCACCATCCTGATGCGTCGAAACTCGGAGCCGCCGCGACGATGCGGGACCCCAACGCGATCGACTTCTGGCGCGGCTTCGCCCTGATCACGATCTTCATCAACCACATCCCGGGCAACACCTTCGAGCGCTACACCTTCTCGCAGTACGGCATCTCGGACGCGGCCGAGCTGTTCGTGTTCCTGGCGGGCTGGTCGATCGGGATCGCCACCCGCGGGCGCGACGGCCATCCGGAGCCGCCGGGCCGGAGCGTGGTGCGGCTCCTCGCCCGCACCGTCGAGGTCTACCGGGCGCAGCTGACCGTGATGCTGCTGGCGCTCGCGATCATCGCGGGGGCGGCGCTGCTGCTCGACAACCCGCTGATCCTCGAGTGGCACAATGCCGGCGGCTTCTTCGCGGACCCGATCCAGTCGGTCTGCGGGATGGCGCTGCTGACCTACCAGCTCGGCTACTTCAACATCCTGCCGCTCTACGTGCTGCTGATCGGCATCGCGCCCGTCTTCGTCCTGGTCGGCCGGTTCAGCCTGCTCGGGGCCCTGGGACTGTCCGTGAGCGTCTATCTGGCGAGCCTCGTCTTCGGGTGGAACGTCCCGTCCTGGCCGGGCGAGGGCGACTGGTTCTTCGATCCGCTCTGCTGGCAGCTCCTGCTCGTCCTGGGCTTCGTCCTGCAGGGCTGGAACCTCCGCTCCGACGCCCTGCGCCGCTGGTCGCGGCGCCTGATCCCGGCGGGCGTCGTGATCGTTGTGCTCGGGATCGTGCTCGCCGTGACGGAGATCCGCCCGGATCCGATGCTCGTTCCGGAGCCGCGCCTGCTGTTCACGTTCGAGAAGACTTACCTGACCCCGGCGCGACTGGTTCATTTCCTGGGGGTATTGTTAGCGTTTGCACCGCTTTACGCGGTGCTCGCCCCCCGAATCGGCCGCGTCGTCGGTTATCTGAGTCAGATGGGCCGGAATTCACTGGCTGTGTTCTCGATGGGCTCGATCCTGAGCCTGATCGGACAGCTCGTGCGTTTCCAGACGGGCGGCGGCGCGCTGATCGATATGCTGGTCGCCGGCTCGGGCCTCGTCGGGCTGGGGTTTACGGCATGGTTCGTCGAATGGCGCAGCCGCAGCAGATCGTCGCGACCCCGCGCATGACGCGGGCCCGGCTCGCCGCGGCGCTGGCCGTGCTCCTGCTGTCGGGCCCCGCCGGCGGCGCGGCCGCGGCCGAGCAGGCCGCCGGCCCCGTGGCGGACGATCCGGCCCTGTCGCAGGAATGCCGGGTCCCGGGGGCGCAGCTCTACAGCGTCGCCCAGCTCGGCGCCGTCAAGGCGGCGCTGGCGGAGAACCGACCGCTCAAGATCCTGGCGATCGGCGGCAGCGCGGCGCCGGGCGCCTCGGCCTCCTACCCGGCCAAGCTCGAGGCCGCCCTGGAACACGCCCTGCCGAAGGTCGACGTCGTGATCGACCACCGCGGCCTGCCGGGCGAGATCGCCTCCGGGGCCGCCGAGCGCCTGCGCACCATGGTGGCCGAGGCCGAGCCCGACCTCGTCGTCTGGCAGGTCGGCACCCACGACGCCATCGCCCGCGTCGACGTGGACGCCTTCGCGAGCGCGCTGGCCGAGGCCGTGGGCTGGATGCGGTCCCACGGGATCGACGTGGTGCTGGTCGACCCGATCTACACGGCCAGCATGGCGGCCGACGTCGACTACAACCGGATCGTCGAGGCCGTCCGGAGCGTCGCGACCCAGCAGGGCGTGCCGCTGGTCCGGCGCTACGAGGCCCTGCAGTACCTGTCGCGCCGCAGCGACAAGGGCGAGGGTCACATGCTCGGCCGCCAGTTCCGGCTCAACGACCTCGGCCTGCGCTGCATGGCCGAGCACGTGGCGCTGACGATCGCCACCTCGCTGATGCGGACCGAGGCGCCCAAGGAGCCCAAGGCGGCCCCGGCCCAGCCGCCCTTAACCGAGCCGCAACGCGCCCCGGGCTAGACCGGACGGCCAGAGATCGGCCTCCCGCCGAGTTCGGGACCGGCGCGGAGCGCGTAGTGTCAGCCACGGCCCTCCCTGTCCTCGCGCTCCGGCACCTCCGGGCGCTGCGCAGCGGCCCGCAGCGGGCGGCCCTGACGGTCTTCGCGATCCGCGTGGGGTCGGCCGGCTTCGCCTACGGCGCCCAGGTGCTCGCGGCGCGGCTGATGGGCTGGGACGCCTACGGGATCTTCGCGTCGGTCTGGGTCTGGACCGCGATGCTGGGCCACACCCTGACCCTCGGCCTCTCGCAGGGCGCCTGCCGGTTCGTGCCGGGCGACCAGGCGCAGGGCGACCTCGACCTCGCGCGCGGCTACATCCGGGCCGGCGCCCTCGTGACCGGCGGAGCGGCGCTCGCCGTCGCCTGCCTCGGCGCGGCGCTGCTCGTGCTCGAGCCGGACCTGTTCGCCCCCGCCTACTGGGCACCGATCCTGGTCGCGCTCTGCGTGATGCCGCTCTTCGCGCTCCAGGACTACCTCGAGGGCGTGGCGCGCAGCCAGAACTGGGTCGGGCTCGCCATCGCGCCGCCCTACCTGCTGCGCCAGACCCTGATGATGGCCTGCATGGTCGCGGCGATCCTGCTCGGCGCGCCGCCCCGGGCCGAGGTCGCGATGGCCTGCATGCTGGTCGCCGCCGCGGTCGCGACCGCCCTGCAGGCCGCCCTCCTCGCCGCGCGGCTCCGGCGGGAGCTGCCGGCCGGGCCGCACCGCTACCGGTGGCGCACGTGGCTCGGCACGGGCCTGCCGATCGCCGCGATCGACCTCGCCAATGCCGGCTTCACCTTCGTCGACGTGATCGTGCTCGGCGCCCTGGTGAGCCCGGCCGAGGTCGGGATCTACTTCGCGGCGACCCGCATCCAGCAATTCGTGGTGTTCGTGCACTACGCGGTCAGCGCGGCGACGCTCCAGCGCTACAGCGCCGCCCATGCGCAGGCCAACCGCTTCCTCCTCGCCGAGCTGGTCCGGCGCCAGGGCCGCCTCACGGCGGCCGCGACGCTCGTGGTCGGCGGCGCGATCTTGGCCGTCAGCCCCCTGCTGCTGGCCATGTTCGGGCCGGGTCTCGGCGACAGCGTTCCGATCCTGTGCATCCTGATCGCCGGCAGCGTCGGGGCGAGCCTGTTCGGCCCGGGCGAGGATCTGCTGACCATGCTGGGCGGGGAGCGGCTCTGTGCCGGCATCACGGCGGGGAGTCTCCTCGCCGCCGCCGGCCTGTGCCTCGCCCTGGTCCCGGCGCTCGGGACGCTCGGCGCGGCCGTGGCGGTCGCGGTGGCGAGCGTGGGCCGGGCCGCCCTGCTCGCGCGCGCCGCGGGGCGGATCCACGGGTTGCCGACCCCGGTCTGGGCCGCCGGAGCGGTCCGATGATCCCGGCGAGCCCCCTCCGCGCGCCGTCCGGAGCCGTCGTCACCCTCGGCGACGCGCCGGAGCCGGAGGCCTGGGACGCGCTGGTCGCGGCGGGCGCCGCGGCGCACCCGCACTTCTCCCGGCACGTCATCGAGGCCCATCGGACCGCCGGGCTGCTGCCGGCGGCCCTCCGCTACGTCACGGTCCGCGCGGGCGACCGTCTCGTCGGGCTGCTCCCGTACCGTGAGGCCCGGGACCTGACGGGCCTCGGCGGCCGGGTCCTGCGGCCCTTCCTCTCGCCTTACGTGACCGCCACGGCTCCCCTGGTCGCCGACGGTCCGGACCGGGCCGCGCACGCGCTGGCCCTGGTGGCCGGCCTCGAGGCCGCCTCCGGCGGATGCCCCTGGCGCTGGCCGCTGCTGCCGACCGGGGAGGGCGCCGTGCCGGAGATGCTCGCGGCGATGCGCGCGCGCGGCTGGGCCATCGGCACGGTGGCGGGCTTCGACCGCCCGGTCATGGACCGGCGCGCCGACCACGCGGCGTTCCTCGCCGACCATCCCGGCCGGGCGCGCTTCAAGGATCTGCGCCGCCGGGCGCGCCGCCTGTCGGAGACCGGAACCGTCGCCCACGCGTGCGCCACGGGCGGATCGGATCTCGCCCGCCTCGTCGCGGCCTTCCTCGACCTGGAGCGCGCCGGCTGGAAGGGGCAGGCCGGCACCGCCATGGCCTGCCGGCCCGAGAGCGCCGCGCTGGCCGAGGCGCTGTTCACCGCGGTTCCGGGCCCGGTCGCCGTCCGGGCCGACGCGCTGACCCTCGACGGCCGGCCTGTCGCCGTCAGCCTCGCCCTGGTCAGCGGCGGCACCGCGACCCTGCTGAAGACCGCCTACGACGAGGATCTGCGCGGCCACGCCCCGGGCCTGCTGCTCGAGGCCGAGATCGTGCGGGCCTGCCACGAGACCGGCTTCGCCGACCGGCTCGACTCGGCGACGCTGGAAGGATCGGCGCTGGAAGGTCTCTACCGCGACCGGGTTCCGGTCGCCGAGATCATCGCGGTCCCGCCCGGTCGACAGGTCATCTCGCTGGAGCGGCGCCTCCGGCTCGCCCGGTTCGAGCGGGACGCGCGCGCGGCCGCGAAGCGGGCCCTGCGGCGGCGCTAGGGCCGGTCCCGGTCGGGTTCGAGAGCGTGGACGGAGCCGCTGATCCCGGTCGAGACATCCGCGCCGTGCCCCTCTCCAGCACGGGAGAGGGGTATCGCGCCTCGCTCGGCTCTGGCCCGATCATCGCCGCCGTCGCGCATCGGGCGTGAGCGGGACTACCGGCCCCGGTACAGACCGTCGCCCTGCACCCGATCGTAGACGCCGTGCCCGGTCCGGGCACGATAGGCGCGGCCGGCGATCGCGCCGGGGGTCGGCGGCGTGCCGGGCTGCGCGAAGCTCGTCTCGGGCCGGTAGGCCGGCCCCCAGCCGATCTCCTCGTCGCCCGCGGGATCCTTGCCCGGGAAACCCGTGACGTAGCCCGTGCTCTGGGCGAGCGCGGGCCCGGCGGCGAGCCCGAGCAGGAGCGCCAGCGTGCAGCGGTACGTTGTCCTGGATCGCATCGGCCGTATCCTCCAGTCCGGTCCGCCGGGCGGACCACCTGCGGGGCAAACCCGGATCCGGAACGGAGGGTTTTCCGGCGTGTACTCATGCCGCGGGCGAGACGGCGGGCGGGCTGTTGGGAATTCCGGCCGGCCGCGGGGGCGGGCGATGATCGCGGAGGCGGGCGTCATGGACGACTGGAAGGCGGGGCTCCGGGCGGAAATGCGGGCCATCGACATCGCCACGGGCGAGGCGGCCTCGGCGCAGCTGCCGGACCTGCTGCGACGCCTGAGCCGGCATCAGGCCGGTCTCGGCGGCAACCCGGTCCTGTCGCTGTACCGGCGCTGGCGCATCCGGCGCCTGGCACGCGCCGTCGCGGACGCGCGCTGGCACGCGGAACAGGGCCGCCTCGCACGCCGCGGCGGGCTCGATCCGCGTCCGTGAACGGTCCCGCTCAGGCGGCGGAACGGCCCGCCCGCGGCGCCTCGCGCCTGACAATCGTGGAATCGGCCGTCGCGGAAGGGGCCGAGCCGGCCGGAAAGTTGGCCTCGCGCTCGGCCGGCGTGGCCGGCAGGCGGACGAGCACGATGGTGCCCACCGTCTCCTCGGAGCGGATCCGGAGCGAGCCGCCGTGGAGCTCGACCATCGAGCGGGTGATGGCGAGGCCCAGGCCCGAACCCTTGTGGCACCGGGTCATCTGCCGCTCGACCTGCGTGAAGGGCCGGCCGAGGCGGGCGAGGTCGGAAGTCGGGATGCCGATGCCGTTGTCCTCGATATAGAGGTGGGTGCACGCGCCGGCGCGGCGGCCCCGGACGGCGACGCGGCCGCCGGCGGGCGTGAACTTCACGGCGTTCTGCACGAGGTTGGCGAGGATCTGCCGGATCGCCTGCGGATCGGCCAGCAGCTCGAGGCCGGGCACGACGTCGACGCTGACGGTGATCGCCTTCTCGCGGGCGGCCGCCTCGACGGGCGCGAGGGCCGCGCTGATCGCGGTCTCGGCGGAGATCGCCCTGGGGCTCAGGCGCACGCGCCGGGCCTCGAGCCGGGCCATGTCGAGGATGTCGTCGATCATGGACAGCAGGTGTGAACCGCTCTCGCGGATGTCGCGGCAATACTCGGTGTAGCGCGGGGTGCCGAGCGGCCCGAGAACCGCGTTCTCCATCACGTCGGCGAAGCCGATGATGGCGTTGAGCGGCGTGCGCAGCTCGTGGCTCATATTGGCCAGGAACTCGGCCTTGGCCTGGTTGGCCGCCTCGGCGGCCGCCTTCTGGTCGAGGTAGCGCTCGGCGAGGTCCGCGAGCTGCTGGGTCTGGAGTTCGAGGGTGCGGCGGGACCGTTTGAGGTCCTTGACGGTCTCGATCAGCTCGCGCTCGGAGGCGAGGAGCTGCTCCTGGTTGCGCTTCAGGCTGGTGATGTCGGTCCCGACCGACACGTAGCCCCCGTCCTTCGTGCGCCGCTCGCTGATCTGCAGCCAGCGGCCGTCGGCGAGTTCCGCCTCGAAGGTGCGGGCGGCCATGTCGGTCAGCGCCATCCCGGCCTCGGGCGATTCCCGCCGGACCTGGGGCAGCACGCCGCGTCCCATCACGTCCGTGTAGCTCCGGCCCGCCTGCGCATCCTCGGGGCTCAGGGCGTGGAGGTGGCGGAATTTCGAATTGCACAGGACCAGGCGGTTGCCGGTATCCCAGAGCACGAAGGCTTCCGAGATCGCCTCGACGGCGTCGCGCAGGCGCATGTCGGCCGCGGCGTTGGTCTCCTCCAGGGCCCGCTGCTCGCTGATGTCGTTGGCGATGCCGACGAGGTGGCGGCCGCCGTCGGCGGCGTCGGCCACGACCTCCGCGCGGGCGCGCAGCCAGACGTAGGACCCGTCGGCGCCGCGCATGCGGAAGGCGTGATCGATATGCGTCTGGTTGGCCGCGAGCCCCCGGGCGAGGCTGTACAGGTCGCCGTCGTCGGGATGGACCAGGCCGTTGACGTCCCCGAACGAGAGGTACTCGTGCTGCCGCCTGTAGCCGAGCAGCGTGTACATCGAATCGGACCAGTAGATCCGGCCGCGCGCGATGTCCCAGTCCCACAACCCGCAGGCGCCCCGGCGCAGGGCGGTCTCCAGGCGGCCGCGGATCTGCTCGCGGGCCCGGTCGGCGCGGGCGGCCTGGCGGGTCTGCAGGCCGTAGGCCAGTCCGACTCCGACGATCACGATCGCGGCGGCGGCGATCAGGACGATCTGGTCGCGGGTCCGGGCGCTCCAGCCGCGCAGCAGCGGCTCGATGGGCTGGAGCACCGCCACCTGTCCCGCGCCGCCGGGCAGGCTGTGCACCGCGGCGAGCACGCTCTCGCCGCCGGGAAGCTCGAGGGCCATCGCGCCGGCGCGCTCGCCGAGGCCGGAGAGCGGCTCGCTCTCGCCGAGCACCGCCGAGAGGGTCGTGCGGTCGGCCGGCAGCGGCGGATGGGCGGCGACGATGCGGGTGTCGGGGCGGACCACCAGCAGGCGGCGGCCGGGATGCCGCTCGCTCTC
This sequence comes from Methylobacterium sp. D53M, assembly GCF_053345625.1. Classification (NCBI taxonomy): domain Bacteria; kingdom Pseudomonadati; phylum Pseudomonadota; class Alphaproteobacteria; order Hyphomicrobiales; family Methylobacteriaceae; genus Methylobacterium; species Methylobacterium sp. D53M. Next base: position 156,896 of record NZ_JBKFAL010000010.1, on the reverse strand, counting down.
GGGCATCAGGGCGCGCAGGTCCTCCGCCACGGTGCCGGCCGGATCCACCGCCCGCGCGGCCAGACGGGCGAAGCCTTCGACCTCGGCCTTCGCGCCCGCCAGGATCTCGGCACGCTGGCCCTGGATATGGAGGGTGGCGAGCCCGACGAGGCAGGCCAGGAACACCGCGAGCGTTCCCGGCACGGCGTAGCGCAGCCAGCGCTCGGCCTGGCCGAGCCGCGGATCCCGGCTCCGCATGGGCCACGAGATCGTGAGACTCGAATCCGCACGCGCGGAGAAGGAAGCGGAAGCCGCCTCCGGCATGGCCGAACCTCGCCCGTGGGAACTGTGATCCGGTGTGGGCACCCGGCCCCCGAAGGCCCCCCGAATCTGACTGAATACAATCACTTCGGGGGGCAGTTTGTCCACGGATTTTTTACCATAAGGGCTTGACGGAACCCAGGTGTTGCCTGGGAGCCCGAGAATCGATTTCTACCGCAGGTTCAGACGGTTAGCCGCCTCCGAGGGTGCGCGCGAGGATGTCGGCGGTGTCCCGGGAAAGCCCCGGGATCGCCTTGATCCCATTCAGCATTTCGACCGCTTTGGCGCCGCGTGATTTTTCCAGCCGGCGCCAGGATCCGAAGGCCGTGAGGAGCCGTGCGGCCACCTGTGGGTTGGTCGAATCGAGCGCCGCGACCGTCTCGGTCACGCGGGCGAATCCCGCCCCGTCCCGCCGGGCGAACTGGGTCGGGTTGCCGAACGCGAAGCTCCCGATCAGCGCCCGCACGCGGTTCGGGTTGGTCATGGTGAAGGCCGGGTGTTCCTGCAGCCGCGCGATCCGGTCGAGGGTGCCGGGCTCGGGGATCTGGGCCTGGAGGGCGAACCACTTGTCGAGGACCAGTGGCTCGTCGGCGTAGCGGGCCGCGAACTCCGCGAAGGCGGCCTCGCGGGTCTCTCCCGGGATCAGCGCCAGCGTGCCGAGGGCCGCGAGCCGGTCGGTCATGTTGGTCGCCTCGGCCAGCTGCGCGGCGGCGCGGGCGGCCCCCTCCCGGGGATCGCCGGCGGCGATCAGGTCGAGGGCCGCGTTGCGGAGCGACCGGCGCCCCGCCGAGGCGGCGTCGGGGCTGTAGGGCGCACCGGCCACCGGCGCGAGCGCCGCGTCGATCGATTCGAGCCGCGGCCGCAGGGCCTGGCCCAGACGCGCCCGCAGGTTGAATCGCGCCCGGTGGATCGCGTCGGGATCCACGTCGGCCGGCACCGCGTCGGCGGCCTCGCCCTCGCTCGGCAGCGCCAGGACCAGGGCCGCGAAGGCCGGGTCGGCCAGGGCCTCGTCTTCGAGGAACTGGCCGAGTGCCGCGGCGAACGCCTCCGTCCGATCGGCGTCTGGCTCGAGGATCAGCCGCAAAGCGACGTCCTGCGCGGCCTGCCAGCGGTTGAACGGGTCGCTGTCCTGCGCGAGGAGCCGCATCCGCTGCGCGTCGGTCAGGGCGAGGTCGAGCCGCACCGGGGCGGAGAAGTCGCGCAGGAGCGAGGGGACCGGCTCCTCGGCGACCGCGTCGAACACGATCTCGGCCTCGGGGCGGTCGAGCACGTAGACGCCGTCCCGCACGTCCGGGCAGGTCGCCGCCGTCAGCGGCCCGGACGCCCCGACCAGCCCGAGGGCCACGGGGATCACCAGGGGCGGCCCGTCGGACTCCCCGCCGCCGCCGGGCAGGCTCTGGGCGAACCGGAGGGTGTAGCGGGCGGCGGCCGGATCGTACGCGGCCGCGACGGCGAGGCGGGGCGTGCCGGGACGCTCGTACCAGCGGGCGAAGGCGCCGAGATCGCGCCCGGTCACCGCCGCGAAGGCCGCCAGGAAGTCCTCGACGGTGGCGGCGCGGCCGTCATTGTCGGCGTAGTACCGGTCCATGCCGGCCCGGAAGGCCTCGGGACCGATCAGCGTCCGCAGCATCCGGACGATCTCGGCGCCCTTGTCGTAGACGGTCGCCGTGTAGAAGTTGTTGATCTCCGCGTAGGCCCGCGGCCGCACCGGGTGCCGCAGCGGCCCGGCATCCTCGGGGAACTGGCGCGCCCGCAGGGAGCGCACCTCGGCGATGCGGTGCACCGGCCGGGAGCGCATGTCGGAGGAGAATTCCTGGTCTCGGAAGACCGTGAGACCCTCCTTCAGGCAGAGCTGGAACCAGTCCCGGCACGTGACGCGATTGCCAGACCAGTTGTGGAAGTACTCGTGCGCGATGATCGCCTCGATCGCCGCGTAGTCGCCGTCGGTCGCGGTCTCGGGACTCGCCAGGACGTATTTGTCGTTGAAGATGTTGAGGCCCTTGTTCTCCATGGCGCCCATGTTGAAGTCGGACACCGCGACGACGTTGAACACGTCGAGGTCGTAGGCGCGGCCGAAGGCGGTCTCGTCCCAGGCCATGGAGCGGATGACGGCGTCGAGGGCGTAGCCCGCCCGGTCTTCCTTGCCGGGCTCGACGTAGACCGCGCAGGTGACGGGGCGGCCCTCCATCGTGGTGAAGCGCGTCTCGACCTTCCCGAGCCGGCCGCCCACGAGGGCGAACAGGTAGGCGGGCTTCGGGTGGGGATCGTGCCAGATCGCGAAGTGGCGGTCCGGCCCGGCCGCGCCGGTCTCGACGGGATTGCCGTTGCCGAGCAGGACCGGCGCCTCGGCCCGGTCGGCCTCGATGCGCGTGGTGTAGACCGACAGTACGTCCGGCCGATCGAGGAAGTAGGTGATCCGGCGGAAGCCGTCCGCCTCGCACTGGGTGCAGTAGACGCCGTTCGACCGGTAGAGGCCCATCAGCTTCGTGTTGACGGTCGGATCCACCTCCGTGACGAGGCGCAGCGCGAAGGGCCGCTGCGGCGGATCGCGGAGGATGAGGCCGGACGGCGTCGCCGCGTAGGCGTCGGGCGCCAGCGGCGCGCCGTCGAGCGCGACCGAGACCAGCCGGAGATCGTCGCCGTCGAGGGTGAGCGGCGCCGCCGGCACGCCGGCCGGGTTCGGCCGCAGCGTCAGCGTCGCGTCGATGCGGGTCGCGTGCGGGTCGAGACGGATGTCGAGGTCGACGCGATCGATCAGGTAGTCGCTGTGCCGGTATTCCTCGAGGCGGATCAGCGGCGGCGTCTCGGTGCGCATTCGGCTCACTCCGGGTGCGGGGCGGGTCCGTTCTGGTCCCTCGGAGCGCGCGGTGCAACGATCGGAGCCGTCGAAACGGCCGGCGTGGCGCGGTCCTCGCCCGGCTCAGAGCCCGGGGGCGGGGCGTCCTTCCGCGCGGAGCGGCCGCTCGAGGCCGACCCTGTCGAGCGTGGCGGACAGGCGGGCGCGGACGAACGGCTCGGCCCAGCGCATCACGGCGTAGCTCAGCAGGAGCATGGCGCAGCACGCGGCCACGAGCGCCGCGTAGGGCGGAACCCCGCCGCCGACGAGGCGGTGGATCAGGGCGGCTCCGTTGACGTTGTGCAGGAGGTAGAGCGGGTAGGTCATCAGTCCGAGCCGTCGGGCCAGCGCGCAGCCCCGCTCGCCGAGCCGCGCGCGGAGCCACGCGTTGCCGCGCACGCTGGCCACGATCATCAGGACGCAGCCCGCGAAGACGAGGCGCGGGAGGAGCGGATCCTCGCTGCGGCCCATCTGGAACAGGAACGACCCGGCCGCGTCACCGATCTCGACGAGCGCCCCGACGGCGCAGACGGCGATCACGCAGAGCCGACCGGCCGTCGGCCCCTTGACGAGCGACAACCACAGGAAGACGCCGAGCGCGAAGAAGCAGCCGTGGCGCAGGAGCGTCAGCTCGGCCGCGCGGTTCGCCGCCAGGGCGGGGAGGTTCGGCACGGCCAAGGTCGCGACCCAGAAGAGGGTGCTCACACCGCCGACCACGGCGCAGACCGGGCTGATGCTCCGGAATCGCCCGAGCCGCAGCAGCGCGAAGACGAGTGCGTAGAAGGCGATCTCCACGCCGAGGGTCCAGTAGACGCCGTCCAGCCACGGCTCGACCGGAACGAACAGGACGCAGTCGAGATAGGCCCGCAGCACGTGCCGACCGGACCCCATGCGGCCGATGGCGAGCGAGACCAGGGCGGTGAGCGTGGCGCAGATCCAGACCGCCGGCACGAGGCGCAGGATGCGGCTGCGCAGGAAGGCGCGCGCGGTCGCGTGCTCGGCCGAGTAGGCGATCACGAAGCCCGAGATGACGAAGAACAACTCGACCCCGATCCATCCGAACCACGTCCAGGCGAAAAGGCCGGGGTAAGCTGCGGCGGAGTCGAAGGCGCGCCCGGCCGTCGAGAGCGGCGCCTGCCACGCGTAGGCGCCGAGATGAAAGACCATGACCAGCATTGCGGCTAGGAATCGTGCCGCATCGAGACCGATCATCTGTGCATCATGCCTGCCGCCCTCGGATCCCCGCGTCCTCATCACGGCCCCCGACGTTCGAAACCGCTCTCATCATCCCACCGAGTAAGACCAATCCGTCGCGGCTGGGCTACATCTTGCTGGGTAAGACGCGCCCATACTTTCGGCCGAAGGGTCTTTCCTCCGGCGGATCGAGAGTTCGCGGCGGGGCCGACGGGACGCACGCGACGCGAGGCCCGCCGCCGGGCCGACGATGTCGGGGGCTGCCGAAACGCCCGCCCGGTCGGCTCGACGGGGTCCGACCGTGCAAACGCCCGGGCCCGATTGTCCCGAGTCTGTATCGGACGGCCTTCTCACCGCCGGACCGGCCGCTAGCTAGCGGGGCGGGTCAGTCGGAGCGGACCGGCGGTCCGTCTTCGAAGAGAACAGGACAGGATCCGATGGAATTTCTGCACACCATGGTCCGGGTCGCCGACCTCGACCGGGCACTCGCCTTCTACGTCGACACGTTCGGCCTGAAGGAGGTGCGCCGCGTCGAGAACGAGAAGGGCCGCTTCACCCTCGTCTTCCTCGCCGCGCCCGGCGATGTCGAGCGGGCCTCAGCGACCAAGTCGCCCCTGATCGAGCTCACCTACAACTGGGATCCGGAAACCTACTCGGGCGGGCGCAATTTCGGCCATCTCGCCTATCAGGTCGACGACATCTACGGCTTCTGCGCCAAATTGCAGGAGAAGGGCGTCACCATCAACCGGCCGCCGCGCGACGGCTACATGGCCTTCGTGAAGTCGCCGGACGGCATCTCCATCGAGATCCTCCAGAAGGGCGGCGCCAAGGAGCCGCAGGAGCCGTGGAAGTCGATGGAGAACACCGGCACCTGGTAGCGGGCCCGCGCCCTTGACCCGGACGGCCCCGCGGGCGCATCTGCCCGCGGATCAGCCGGCCGGGCGGCCGCTCCGGACGCGCGAGCGTTCGGGGAGGAAAGTCCGGGCTCCATGGAGAGACGGTGCCGGATAACCTCCGGCGGGGGCGACCCCAGGGACAGTGCCACAGAGAGCAGACCGCCCCGGATCCGTCCGGGGTCAGGGTGAAAGGGTGCGGTAAGAGCGCACCGCGGACGCGGCAACGCGGACGGCACGGCAAACCCCACCGGGAGCAAGACCGAATAGGGGCGGCGCGCCCTTCGCGAGAAGGGCAGGCCGGCTCTCCAGGCCAGTCGCCCGGGTTGGTTGCTCGAGGCGATCGGCGACGATCGTCCCAGAGGAATGGCTGCCACGCCGGCGCGCGCGAGCGCTCCGGCCCTACAGAACCCGGCTTACAGGCCGGCTGATCCACCTCCCGATAAGACTTGCACCTGCAAGGCTTTATCGCCCCGCCGGCGTTCCCGCGCGGACGGCCGGCGCGCCGAAGATTCCGCGGCGGTAAAAACCTTCGGTTAACCTTGCCGGGTTCAGATCGGTCCGCGCGGCAGTGCCAAGCTTGTGCGTTGACGATCCTCCGAGGCCCATGATACCCGGCATCCTCCCGTCAACGGCGTGTATCGGATCGCCGGGCGCACCCTGCCATCGCGCAGGTCCCGTCCGTGCGCGGCGTCTTGCGCGCTCCGCATCCGGTGCCGTTCCCGTCACGCGCGCCGCGCTCGCGCGGCCCGGCACAGGGCACCATGAGACGCACGAGCCGCATCCGCGCCCGGGTTTCCGGGACGCGCCGACAATCCGCCCATCCGCGCGCGCCACGGCGCGCCGGCGCGTCGAGGCGGCCATGAGCAGGCGCCGCTCCTCCCCCGAGAGTTCGCCCCGCCACGGCGGCGCCGAGGCGCCGTCCGAGCCGCACGTCCCCGTCCTCCTCGCGGAAGTCGTCGACGCGCTCGGCACCGCGGGCGGGATCGCGGTCGACGGCACGTTCGGTGCCGGCGGCTACACCCGCGCGCTCCTCGCGGCGGATCCGGCCCTGCAGGTCGTCGCGATCGATCGTGACCCCACGGCCATCGCGGGCGGACAGGCGCTCGTCGCGGAGTCCGGCGGGCGCCTGCGCCTCCTCTCCGGCCGCTTCGGCGACCTCGACAGCCTCCTCGCGGAGGCCGGCATCGCGCAGGTCGACCGGGTCGTCCTCGATATCGGCGTCTCGTCGATGCAGCTCGACGCGCCGGAGCGGGGCTTCTCGTTCCGCAGCGACGGCCCCCTCGACATGCGCATGGCCTGCGACGGGCCGAGCGCCACCGACCTCGTGAACGAGGCCGACGAGACCGTTCTGGCCGACATCATCTACCATTTCGGCGAGGAGCGGCGCTCGCGCGCGGTCGCCCGGACCATCCTCGAGGCGCGGCGCCGCGGGCGGATCGAGACCACCGCGCAGCTGGCCGAACTCGTCGCCGGCGTGGTCCGGACCGAGCCCGGCAGCCACATCCACCCGGCGACGCGGACCTTCCAGGGCCTGCGGATCGCCGTGAACGACGAGCTCGGCGAGCTGGTCCGTGCCCTGCACGCGGCCGAGCGCGTGCTCAGACCCGGCGGCCGGCTCGCCGTCGTGACGTTCCACTCGCTCGAGGACCGCATCGTCAAGCAGTTCTTCGCGGCGCGCAGCGGCCGCTCCGCGCAGGGCTCCCGGCACCTGCCCGGGGGCCCGGTCGAGACCGTCCGCAGCTTCCGTCCCGTCACGAAGGGCCCGGTCCTGCCGGGCGAGGCCGAGACCGCCCGCAACCCGCGCGCGCGCTCGGCCAAGCTCCGGGCCGCGGAGCGCACCGAATCCGACGTTCCCGAGCCGCTGGCCGCGCTGACCGCGCTGGCGAGCCTGCCCGACGCGGCCCGCGGAGGCCATCGCCGATGATCCGCCTCCTGAACCTGCTGGCGGTGGCCGGCCTCGTCGCCTCGGCGATCTACGCCTACTCGATCAAGTACGACACGCTCTACCAGGGCGGTCAGGTCTCGAAGCTCCAGACCGCCCTGCACAAGGAGCGGCAGGCGATCGCCGTGCTGCGCGCCGAGTGGCAGCTCCTGACGCGGCCCGACCGGCTCCAGGCGGCCGTCGACAAGCATCTCGCCCTGGAGCCGATCGGCACCAGCCACTTGGCGCGCCTCTCGGATCTGCCTGCCCGGCCGGAGCGCGGCGACGAGATCGGCCGTCTGCTCGCCGCCACGGCGACGCCCAAGGACAAGGGCGCGATCGAGCCGCGCACGACCGGCTCGATCACCCGCACCGTCACCACGACCCGCACCCCGACGACGGCTTCGAGGTAAACCCCCGTGTCCGATCACGCCGACGAGACCCTAGACCCGGCGGTCGAGCCCGCCGTGTCGGACCACGAGGCGGCGCTGCTCGAAGCCGCCGCGCTGGCGCATGCCGCCGGCGCGCCGCGCCCCTTGGAGGAGGAGGCGCGCGAGCCCGAGCCGCGCGCCGACCGCGCCAAGGCGCTCCTGCGCAGCATGTTCCGGCTAGCGATCGAGCGCTCCCACCTGCGGGTCGCGATGGTCGGGCTGGTCTTCGTCGGCGTGTTCGGGACGATCTCGGCCAAGCTCCTGATGATGGCGATCTTCGGGGAGCCGCCCAGCCAGGAGCACCGGGTCGCGGCCGCGTCCTCGACCGCCTTCCGGCCCGACATCATCGACCGCAACGGCGAGATCCTGGCCACCGACATCCGCACGGTCTCGGTCTTCGCCGAGCCGGGCAACATCTACGACAAGGACGAGGCGGTCGAGCTGCTCACCGCCGTCCTGCCGGAACTCAACGCCTCCGAGCTGCGCGCCAAGCTCACGCAGCGCAAGGACAAGAGGGGCGCGGGCTTCGTCTGGGTGAAGCGCGAGCTGACCCCGAAGCAGCAGGCCGAGGTCCACCGGCTCGGCATCCCCGGCATCGGCTTCCTGCCCGACCACAAGCGGGTCTACCCGAACGGCGTCGCGGCCGCCCACATCCTGGGCGCGACGAACCTCGACGGCATCGGCATCGCCGGCATGGAGAAGTACATCGACTCCACCGGGCTGCAGGCCCTCAACAGCTTCGGGCTGATCAACAAGCAGGCCGACCTGAAGCCGGTGCAGCTCTCGCTCGACCTGCGCGCGCAGTTCGCCGTGCGCGACGAGCTGGCCTGGGGCATCGACCACTTCAAGGCCAAGGCCGGCGCCTCGATGATCCTCGACGTGAAGACCGGCGAGGTCATCGCGCTCGTCTCCATGCCGGATTTCGACCCGAACGACCCCAAGGACGCGCTCTCGCCCGACCGCATCAACCGGATGAATGTCGGCGTCTACGAGATGGGCTCGACCTTCAAGGCGATGACGCTCGCCATGGCGCTCGATTCCGGCAAGTACAACGTCAACTCGACCTTCGACACCCGGGGCGGCGTGCTGAACTGGGGCCGGCAGAAGATCCACGAGTACCACGGCACGAACCGCGTCATCACCATGCCGGAGGTGTTCACCCACTCCTCCAACATCGGCTCCGCCAAGATGGCGCTCGGCGTCGGCGTCCCCGGCCACAAGGCCTTCCTGAAGAAGATGGGCCTGCTCGACCGGCTGCGCACCGAGCTGCCGGAGAGCGCGGCGCCGATCGTCCCGTCCCGCTGGACCGAGATCAACACCATCACCATCGCGTTCGGCCACGGCATCGCGGTGGCGCCGATCCAGGCCGCGGCCGCGGTGGCGGCCATCGCCAACGGCGGCGACCTGATGACGCCGACCTTCCTCAAGACGACGCCCGAGGCGGCGCGGGCGCGGGCCACGCACGTCCTCTCGGGCCAGACCTCCGAGGCGATGCGCTACATCATGCGGCTCAACGCCGCCGAGGGCTCGGCCAAGAAGGCGGCGGTCCCGTACTACTTCGTGGGCGGCAAGACCGGCACCGCCGAGAAGGTCATCGGCGGCCGCTACATCCACAACCGCCTGTTCACGACCTTCATGGCGGCGGCGCCGATGAACGATCCGAAGTACCTGTTCGTCACGATCATGGACGAGCCGCAGGGCCTGCCGGAATCGGGCGGCTACGCCACGGCGGCCTGGAATTCCGGCGTGGTCACCGGCAAGGTGATCGAGCGCGTCGCGCCGATCCTCGGCCTGCCGCCGCAATTCGAGCCGCCGGTGAGGCCGTTCCCGCAGATGGTCAAGCTCAACGCCTACCACGTCAACCAGCTGGGCGGCCCGTGAGATCGGATCGATGAGGGTGCAGCGATGAGCGCGCGGCTCGCCGACCTCTTCCCCGAGGCTGCTGGCCCCGCCGCGGACCTGACCGTCTCGGACCTCACGGCCGACAGCCGGCAGGTCGCGACCGGCACGGTGTTCGTCGCCGTTCCCGGCACGAAGGCCGACGGCCGACGTTTCGCCGCGCAGGCCGCGCAGCGCGGCGCCGCCGCGGTCGCCGGGGAGGGGACTCGCCCCGCCGACCTGCCCGACGCGGTCGCCTGGATCCCGGTCGCCGACGCGCGCCGGTCGCTCGCCCTCGCGGCGGCCCGCCTCGCGGGCCCGCAGCCCGAGACCGTGGTGGCGGTCACCGGCACCGCCGGGAAGAGCTCGGTGGCCGACTTCGTCCGCCAGATCCTGGCGCGTCTCGGCCGCGACTCCGCGAGCCTCGGCACCGTCGGCATCGTCACCAACCGCGGCGCGCAGTACGGCTCCCTCACGACCCCGGACCCCGTGACGCTGCACCGGACGCTGGCGCAACTCGCCGCGGACGGCGTCACCGACCTCGCCATGGAGGCGTCCTCCCACGGGATCGAGCAGCGCCGGCTCGACGGCGTGCGCCTCGACGCGGCCGGCTTCACCAATCTCGGCCGGGACCATCTCGACTACCACGCGAGCCTCGAGGAGTACCTCGCGGCCAAGCTGCGGTTGTTCACCGAGCTGCTGCCGCCGGGCCGCCCGGCCATCGTCAACGCCGACGGCGCTTACGCCGAGCGCGTCATCGCCGCCGCCGAGGCCGCCGGCCGGCCGGTCCGCACGGTCGGGCGGGGCGGCCGGGACCTGCGGGTCGAGGCGGTCCGCACGGAGGGGTTCGCGCAGGTCGCCCGGATCCTGTTCGCGGGCCGGGCCCGGGAACTGCGCCTGCCGCTCGTCGGCGAGTTCCAGGTCGAGAATGCCCTGGTGGCGGCCGGCCTCGCACTGGCTACCCCGGCGGGGGCGGCCGATCCCGACGGCGTCCTGGCGGCCCTCGACCATCTCACCGGCGTCCCCGGCCGCATGGAGCGGATCGGCGAGGCGCGGGGCGGCCTCTGCCTCGTCGACTACGCCCACAAGCCCGAGGCCCTGGAGAGCGTGCTCGCCGCGCTCCGCCCCTTCGCGTCGGGCCGGCTGATCGCGGTGTTCGGCTGCGGCGGCGACCGCGACCGGGGCAAGCGGCCGCTGATGGGCGCCATCGCGCAGCGGCTCGCCGACGTCGTCATCGTCACGGACGACAACCCGCGCACCGAGGACGCGGCCGCCATCCGCCGGGCCATCCTGGACGCGGCGCCGGGCGCCGAGGAGATCGGCGACCGGTCGGAGGCGATTCACAGCGCCGTCGACCGGCTCGGGCCGGGCGACGTGCTGGTCGTGGCCGGCAAGGGTCATGAAACCGGCCAGATCGTGGGAGATCGCACGCTGCCGTTCTCGGACCACGCGGTCCTGCGCGCCGCGATCGCCGCGGCGGCCTGAGGACGACGGGGGACCGACGATGACCGCACTCTGGACGCGGGAGGAGCTGGAATCCGCGACGGGCGGCCGGTTGGCCGGCGCCGGGCGCGCGATCGGCGGCGCCTCGATCGACACCCGCACGCTCCAGCCCGGCGACCTGTTCTTCGCGATCCGCGGCGACACCCGCGACGGCCACGATTTCGTCCCCGACGCCCTGGGGCGCGGCGCCGGCGCCGCCGTGGTGAGCGCCGCGCGCGCAGAGGCGCTCGCGGTCCACGGCCCCGTCCTGGCGGTGCCCGAGGGGGGCGCCGACCCGGTTCTCAGAGCGATGGTGCGCCTCGGAGCCGCCGCCCGGGCCCGGACGCGCGCGCAGGTCGTGGCGGTCACCGGCTCGGTCGGCAAGACCGGGACCAAGGAGGCCCTGCGCCACGTCCTGTCCGAGCAGGGCGAGACCCACGCCTCGGCGGCCTCCTACAACAACCACTGGGGCGTGCCCCTGACCCTGACGCGGATGCCGCGCTCCGCGCGCTACGGCGTGTTCGAGATCGGCATGAACCACGGCGCCGAGATCGTGCCGCTGACCGCGCAGGTCCGGCCGGACATCGCGCTGATCACCACGATCGCGCCCGCCCATATCGAGCATTTCGCCTCGCTGGCCGCGATCGCGGACGCGAAGGGCGAGATCTTCTCCGGGCTCCAGCCCGGCGGCGTCGCCATCCTGAACCGCGACGCCCCGCATTTCGACCGCCTGGCCGCCCACGCCCAGGCCTCCCGGGCGGGCCGGGTGGTGACCTTCGGCGAGCACGCGGATGCCGACGTCCGCGCCCTGAAGATCGTGCTCCGGCCCGACCTGTCGGTGATCGACGCGGTGGTGATGGGCCAGCCCGTCACCTACAAGCTCGGCACCGCCGGCCGGCACGCGGCGCTGAACTCCCTGGGCGTCATGGCGGTGGTGCACAGCCTCGGGGCCGACCTCGCGCGCGCGGCCCTGTCGCTCGGGGGGCTAAAGCCGCCGGCGGGGCGCGGCGAGCGCACCGCCCTCGAGGTCGGCGGCGGCACCGCCTACCTCGTGGACGAGAGCTACAACGCCAATCCCGTCGCCGTCCGCGCGGCGCTGGCGACCCTGGCGGGGATCGAGACCGGGCCCCGCGGCCGCCGGATCGCGGTGCTGGGCGACATGCTCGAGCTCGGCGCCGCCGCGCCCGACCTGCATCGCGGCCTGGCAGAGGCGATCGAGGCGGCCCGGGTCGACCTCGTCTTCACGGCCGGTCCGCTGATGCGCCACCTGTTCGAGGCCCTGCCGGTGAGCCGCCGCGGCGCGGTGGCCGACACCGCGGCCGACCTGCTCGAGCCGCTCGCCCGGACCCTGCGGTCCGGCGACGCCGTCATGGTGAAGGGATCGAACGGCAGCCGCATGGGCCGGATTGTCGAGGCGCTGAAAGCCCGCTACGCGGTCGATCCGACCCGGCGGACCCAGGCCGTCCCGTGACCGGCACGCCTGCGCGTGCGGCGCCGTCCCCCGAAACCTGAGCCTGAACAAGGGGGCCGAGCGCCCGGATGCTGTACCTTCTCTCGGATCTGAGCAGCAGCTTCACGCCGCTCAACGTGTTCCGCTACATCACCTTCCGCACCGGCGGCGCGCTGTTCACGGCGGGCCTGTTCGTGTTCTGGTTCGGGCCCTGGATCATCTCGCTGCTGCGGATCCGCCAGGGCAAGGGCCAGCCGATCCGCGAGGACGGGCCGCAGACCCATCTGCTGACCAAGCGCGGCACGCCGACCATGGGCGGCCTGATGATCCTGGCCGGCGCCGTCGTGGCGATCCTGCTCTGGGCCAACCCGCGCAACCACTACGTCTGGGTGACGCTGACCGTCACCCTCGGCTTCGGCGCGATCGGCTTCTACGACGACTACCTCAAGGTCACGAAGCAGTCGCACAAGGGCTTCTCGGGCAAGTTCCGCCTCGCCCTCGAGGCGGTGATCGCCATGGCGGCCTGCGTGACCATCGCGGTCTACTCGCCTGCCGCGCTGCAGAATCAGCTCGCCTTCCCGGTGTTCAAGGACGCGCTGCTGAACCTCGGCTGGTTCTACCCGCTGTTCGGCGCCTTCGTGATCGTCGGGGCGGGCAATTCCGTGAACATGACCGACGGCCTCGACGGCCTCGCGATCGTGCCGGTGATGATCGCCTGCGGCACGTTCGGCTTCATCGCGTACCTCGTCGGCAACTCGTTCACCGCTAGCTACCTGCAGGTGAACTACGTCCGCGACACGGGCGAGCTCGCCGTCGTCTGCGGCGCGGTAATCGGGGCCGGGCTCGGCTTCCTCTGGTTCAACGCGCCGCCGGCCCAGATCTTCATGGGCGACACCGGCTCCCTGGCGCTGGGCGGCCTGCTGGGCTCCATCGCGGTGGCGACGAAGCACGAGATCGTCCTGGCGATCGTCGGCGGCCTCTTCGTGCTGGAGATGATGTCGGTGATCATCCAGGTCGCGTCGTTCAAGCTCACGGGCAAGCGCGTGTTCCGCATGGCGCCGATCCACCACCATTTCGAGCAGAAGGGCTGGAAGGAGCCGCAGGTCGTGATCCGCTTCTGGATCATCGCGGTGATCCTGGCGATGGCCGGCCTGGCGACGCTGAAGCTGCGCTGAGAAATCGTGCTAGAGGGGCGGCCTGAGAGGTCGATCCGATCCTCGCCCTCGTCCTGAGGCGCGGCCGCGGAGGGGAGCCTCGAAGGAGGCTTCCGGTCGGCCGCGCGATCCCGGGAGCCCGCCTTCGGGGTCGCCGATGCGGGGCGCCCGGGAGGAGGGTCCGGTTCGGGTCGGCCGGGTCCGGTCGCCGCATCCAGAGTTCCGCATGACACCCGTCACCGTCTTCCAGGACAAGACCGTCGCCCTGTTCGGGCTCGGCGGCTCGGGGCTCGCCACGGCGCTGGCGCTGAAGGCGGGTGGCGCGGCCGTGCAGGCCTGGGACGACAATGCCGACAGCCTCGCCCACGCGCGGGAGGCCGGCATCGAGACGCGGGACCTGCGCGCGGCCGACTGGTCCGCGTTCGCCGCCTTCGTGCTGAGCCCGGGCGTGCCGCTGACCCATCCCGAGCCGCACTGGAGCGTCCGGCTCGCCCGGGATGCCGGCGTCGAGATCATCGGCGACATCGAGCTATTCTGCCGGGAGCGGCGGGCGCAGGCGCCGGGGGCGCCGTTCGTGGCGATCACCGGGACCAACGGCAAGTCGACCACCACGGCGCTGATCGCCCACGTGCTCGCGCAGGGGGGCCGCGACGTGCAGATGGGCGGCAACATCGGCACCGCGATCCTGTCGCTGGAGCCCCCGGCCGCCGACCGCGTCCACGTGATCGAGATGTCGTCGTTCCAGATCGACCTGACGCCGAGCCTCGACCCGAGCGTCGGCGTGCTGATGAACATCACGCCGGACCATCTCGACCGGCACGGCACGATGGAGCAGTACGCGGCCATCAAGGAGCGTCTGATCCAGGGCGCCGGCCTCGCGGTGGTCGGCGTCGACGACGCCCCGAGCCGCGCCATCGCGGACCGCCGCGGCGCCGACCTCGTGCGCGTCCACGTGCCCCACGGCGACGTGCTGTGCACCGACGCGCTGACGGTGCGCGACGGGATCGTCCGCGAGCCGGACGGGACGGCCCTCGCCGACGTCAACGGCATCGGCTCGCTCCGGGGGGCGCACAACTGGCAGAACGCCGCGGTGGCGGTGGCCGTCGCGCGGGCCCTCGACCTGTCGCCGGAGCAGATCCAGGCCGGCCTGACCTCGTTCCCGGGCCTGCCGCACCGGATGGAGGAGGTCGGGCGGCGCGGCCACGTGCTGTTCGTCAACGACTCCAAGGCGACGAACGCGGATTCCACCGAGAAGGCCCTCACCGCCTTCCGGGACATCCACTGGATCCTCGGCGGCAAGGCTAAGGAGGGCGGGATCTTCCCGCTGGTGCCGTATTTCGAGCGGGTCGCGCACGCCTACCTGATCGGCGCGGCGTCGGACGCCTTCGCGGCGACCCTGGAGGGCGCCGTGCCCTACACGCGCTGCGAGACCCTCGAGAACGCCGTCCCGAAGGCCGCCGAGAACGCCGCCGCCTCGGGCGCACCGGAGCCGGTGGTGCTCCTGTCGCCGGCCTGCGCGTCCTACGACCAGTTCCGGAACTTCGAGATCCGCGGCAACCGCTTCCGCGAGCTGGTGCAGGCGCTGCCCTGAGGCAGCGCCACCTCAGCGCACCAGGACCTCAGCGCGCCAGAACCTTGGCGGCGTCGCGGGTGGTGTCGACCGCATGCGAGACGTTGGCCACCGACTGGACGATCGCCCCGATATTGCCGGTGATCTCCGTGACGGCCCCCGCGGCGCTCTGCATGCTCTCGGCCAGATCCCGGGTCACGGCACTCTGCTCCTCGATGGCGGCCGCGGTGGCCACCACGGTCTCGCGCATCACCGAGACCGAGGACCCGATCGAGCTGAGAGCCTGCACGACCTCCTGCGAGACCCGCTGCACGCTGGCGATCTCGCCGTTGATCTGACCGGTGGCGCGCGCCGCCTGGTCGGCCAGCGCCTTAACCTCGGAGGCGACGACCGCGAAGCCGCGGCCCGCCGCGCCCGCGCGGGCGGCCTCGATGGTGGCGTTCAGCGCCAGCAGGTTGATCTGGCCGGCGATGTCCTGGATCAGGCCGACGATGCCGGTCATGGCGGTGGCGGTCTCGGCCAGCCGCTTGGTGTGGCCGTCCGCGTCCTGAACGCAGGCATAGGCGGTGTCGGTGGCGCTCTGGGAGCGCACGATGCTCTGGGACATCTCCGCCACCGAGGCCGCCAGCTCCTCGGCGGCGGCCGCCACGGTCTGGACGTTCCCGGAGGTCGAGTCCGCCGCCGACGAGGCCAGCGAGGCCGCCGTGGTCGAGTGCGTCACCGCCTGCTCGATCTCGCCGAAGTTCTGATCGATCAGGGTCCGCAGGTTGGCGAACAGCCGGACCTGGTCGCTGATGTCGGTGGCGAATTTCACCACCTTGTAGGGCCGGCCGGCGGCGTCGAGGATCGGGTTGTAGGAGGCCTGGATCCAGACTTCGCGCCCGTCCTTGCCGATCCGCCGGAACTGGGCCGCCTGATAGGTGCCGTTCCGCAGGGCCGCCCAGAAGGCCCGGTAGGCCTCGCTCTCCCGGTAGGCGGGCTCAACGAACAGGCTGTGATGCTGCCCGAGCACCTCGGCGCGGCTGTAGCCCATCGCGGCGAGGAAATTGTCGTTCACCGCGATCACCGTGCCGTCGAGGTCGAAGGCGATGACCGCCTGCACCTTGTCGATCGCGGCGATCTGCCCGGCGCGGTCGGCCTCCTCGGTGCGCTGCTGCGTGATGTCGGTGGCGAACTTCACCACCTTGTAGGGCCGGCCGCGGACGTCGAGCATCGGGTTGTAGGAGGCCTGGATCCAGATCGACCGGCCGCCCCGGCCGACCCGCTGGAACTGGCCCGACTCGAAGGTGCCGGAGCGCAGGCGTTCCCAGAAGGCCCGGTAGTCCGGCGCGTCCCGCCGGGCGGGCTCCATGAACATGCTGTGGTGCTGACCGACGATCTCCGGCAGCGTGTACCCGACGACGTCGAGGAAATTCCGGTTCGCCGACAGGATCCGCCCCGCCAGGTCGAACTCGATCACGCCCTGAACCCGGTCGAGGGCCGCGAGCTTGGCATGCGCTTCACGGACGTTCAGGGCAGAGAACATGGCGCGTCGGCTTCCGCTGGGCGGATCGGGCGCGGCGCACCGCGACCCGCCGGGTCGATACATCCGAAAGTTGCAATGGGAAGATTAACATAGAGTGTCTTTTTACTAGTATTGCGCGGTCCTAATACAGCATCCCAGGGGCCGCCGGCTGCGTGGCCGGCGCGTCCTGACGTGCCCCGGCGCGCCCCGACCTGTCGGTCATAAGGCTCCGTTTACCATTCCTGCCGAGGATCCCGGCCGACCCGCGCGGATCGGCATCCGCGCGGCCTGGAGTCGTTGCCCGGCATGATGTCACGCGCGGAACGCACCCCCCTGACGGACTGGTGGTGGACGGTGGACCGCGGCCTGCTCGCGGCGCTGTTCGCGCTGATGGTCGCGGGCCTCGTCTTCCTGATGGGCGGCGGCCCGCCCGTGGCCGAGCGGATCGGCCTGCCGACCTTCTACTTCCTCAATCGGCAGGCGATGTACCTCGCGCCGACCATCCTGCTGATCTGCGCGGTCTCGTTCCTGTCGCTGCGCGGCATCCGGCGGCTCGCGCTCGTCACGTGGATCCTGGGCGTCATCCTGTGCCTGCTCGCCGGCAAGTTCGGGCCCGAGATCAAGGGCGCGCATCGCTGGATCCAGTTCGGCTCCTTCGGCCTGCAGCCCTCGGAGTTCGTGAAGCCGGCCTTCGTGGTCGTCGCCGCCTGGGCCTTCTCGGAGGGCGCCCAGCGCCGCGACATGCCGGGCGGCATCCTGGCGCTGCTGCTCCTGCCGATCACCATCGTGCCGCTGCTGCTCCAGCCCGATTTCGGCCAGACCATGCTGATTACCATGGTGTGGTGCGCGCTGTTCTTCGTGGCCGGCCTCCACCTGATCTGGGTGGCCGTCCTCGGCGTGCTGGGCCTCGGAGGTGTGTTCGCTGCCTACCTGTTCTTCCACCACGTCCGCGAGCGCTTCAACAAGTTCCTCGACCGGGATTCCGGCGGCGGCTTCCAGGATTTCTGGTCGCGCGAATCGTTCCGCTCGGGCGGCTGGTTCGGCACCGGGCCGGGGGAGGGCGTGGCCAAGCGCCACCTGCCGGACGCGCATACCGACTTCATCTTCTCGGTCACCGGCGAGGAGTTCGGCGTGATCGTCTGCCTCTGCCTCGTGGCGCTGTTCGCCTTCATCGTCCTGCGCGGCCTCAAGCTGGCGCGGCGCACCGACGACACCTTCTCGCGGCTGGCGATCACCGGCCTGACCACGCTGTTCGGCCTCCAGGCCTGCATCAACATGGCGGTGAACACCCAGCTGATGCCCGCCAAGGGCATGACGCTGCCGTTCGTCTCCTACGGCGGCTCCTCGCTGATCTCGCTGGCGCTCGGCACCGGCTTCCTCGTCGCCCTGACCCGCAAGCGCCCCCGCACCGTCATGCTCAGCCAGAAGCCCCCCGGCACCGCGCCGGCCACCGTCGCCGGGGTGATGCGGTGACCGTCTTCACCCCCACGATCCTGCTCTGCGCGGGCGGCACCGGCGGCCACCTGTTCCCGGCCGAGAGCCTCGCCCACGCCCTGCGGGCCCGCGGCATCCGCGTGGCGCTCGCCACCGACGCCCGGGTCGATTCCATCGCGTCCGAGTTCCCGGCCTCGGAGGTCGTCACCATCGCGTCGGCGACGCCGTCCGGCCGCTCGCCGCTGAAGCGGGCCGGCGCCGTGCTGACCCTCGGCCGGGGCTTCGGCGTGGCCGCGAAGGAGATCCGCCGGATCAACCCGGCCGCCATCGTGGGCTTCGGCGGCTACCCGACCGTGCCGCCGGTGCTCGCCGGCCAGATCCTGCGCGTGCCGACGATCCTGCACGAGCAGAACGCCGTGATGGGCCGGGCCAACGCCTTCCTGGCGCGGGGCGCGCGCACCATCGCCACCGGCTTCAAGGTCGTGCGCGGCGTGCCCGACAAGGCCAAGGCCCCGCGGATCCACACCGGCAACCCGCTCCGCCCGGCGGTGATCGAGGCGGCCAAGGTCCCGTATCCCGCTTTCGGCGAGGGCAACGCCCTGCGGCTCCTAGTGTTCGGCGGCAGCCAGGGCGCGCGCGTGATGGGCGAGGTCGTGCCGGAGGCGATCGCCCGCCTGCCCGACGCGCTGCGCGCCCGCCTGCACCTCGTCCAGCAGGTCCGCCCCGAGGACCTGACGGCCGTTCAGAACCGCTATCTCGCCATGGGGCTCGCCGGAATCGAGGCGGCGCCGTTCTTCAAGGACCTGCCGGCGCGGATGGCCGCGAGCCACCTCGTGGTCTCACGCTCCGGCGCCTCGACGGTCTCCGAGCTCGCGGCGATC
The DNA here is from genome assembly GCF_053345625.1 of Methylobacterium sp. D53M. Classification (NCBI taxonomy): domain Bacteria; kingdom Pseudomonadati; phylum Pseudomonadota; class Alphaproteobacteria; order Hyphomicrobiales; family Methylobacteriaceae; genus Methylobacterium; species Methylobacterium sp. D53M. Next base: position 137,965 of record NZ_JBKFAL010000010.1, on the reverse strand, counting down.
GGCCGCCCGTCGATCCTCGTGCCGCTGCCGGGCTCCCTCGACCAGGACCAGGCCGCCAACGCCGCGACTCTCGACGCCATCGGCGCGGCGCTGGCGGTGAAGCAGCCGGATTTCACGCCCGAACGGCTCGCCGCGGAGCTGACCGCCTGCTTCGAGACGCCAGCAAAATTGACCGCGGCGGCCGATGCGGCCAGAAGCGCGGGCATCCACGACGCCGCCGAGCGGCTGGCCGAGGTCGTCGTCGAGACGGCCGCCCGCACCTGATTTCTTGAGGGATTCCGCACCGGCGGTCCCGCCACCAGACGGTTCGACCCATGAAGCTGCCCGACAAGCTCGGCCCCATCCACTTCATCGGCATCGGCGGCATCGGCATGTCCGGCATCGCCGAAGTGATGCACAACCTCGGCTACACGGTGCAGGGCTCGGACGCCTCCGACAACGCCAATGTCCGCCGTCTCGCCGAGAAGGGCATGCGCACCTTCGTGGGCCACGATGCCAAGAACGTCGAGGAGGCCGCCCTCGTCGTCGTCTCGACCGCGATCCGGCGCGACAACCCCGAGTTGCAGGCCGCCCGCGAGCGACGCCTCCCCGTGGTGCGACGGGCCGAGATGCTGGCGGAGCTGATGCGCTTCAAGTCCTGCGTGGCGATCGCCGGCACGCACGGTAAGACCACGACCACGTCGCTCGTCGCCACCCTGCTCGACGCCGGCAACCTCGACCCGACCGTGATCAACGGCGGCATCATCAACGCCTACGGCACCAACGCCCGCATGGGGGCGGGCGAGTGGATGGTGGTGGAGGCCGACGAGTCCGACGGCACCTTCCTGAAGCTGCCGGCCGACGTCGCGATCGTCACCAACATCGATCCCGAGCATCTCGACCATTTCGGCTCGTTCGACGCGATCAAGGACGCGTTCCGGCGCTTCATCGACAACATCCCGTTCTACGGCTTCGCGGTGATGTGCATCGACCACCCGGTGGTGCAGGACCTCGTCGGCCATATCGAGGACCGGCGGATCATCACCTACGGCGAGAACCCGCAGGCCGACGTGCGCCTGATCGACGTGGACCTGCGCGGCGGCCAGAGCCGCTTCCGGGTGATGATCCGCGACCGCCGTCCGGGCTACCGGATGGAGATGGAGGATCTCGTCCTGCCGATGCCCGGCAAGCACAACGCCCTCAACGCCACCGCGGCGCTCGCCGTCGCGCACGAGCTCGGCGTGAAGCCGGACGCGATCCGCCAGGCGCTCGCGGGCTTCGGCGGCGTGAAGCGGCGCTTCACCCGCACCGGCGAGTGGAACGGCGCGACGATCTTCGACGATTACGGACACCATCCGGTGGAGATCAAGGCGGTGCTCAAGGCCGCCCGCGCCTCGACCGAGCACGGCGTCGTCGCCATCGTGCAGCCGCACCGCTACACCCGCCTGCAGTCGCTGTTCGACGATTTCTGCACCTGCTTCAACGATGCCGACACGGTCATCGTCGCGCCGGTCTACGCGGCCGGCGAGCAGCCGATCGAGGGCTTCGACCGCGACAGCCTCGTGGCCGGCCTGCGCTCGCGCGGCCACCGCGACGCCCGGGCCCTGGAGCGGCCGGAGGAACTCGCGGGTATCATCGCGGAGCTCGCCAAGCCCGGCGACTACGTGGTGTGCCTCGGCGCCGGCACGATCACCCAGTGGGCCTACGCCCTGCCGGACGAACTCGCCGCGCGGGGACGGTAGGCGCGGTGCGCGCGCCCGCCCCGGGAGGCCTCTCGGGTCGGCAGCACCCTCGACCGTCCACACTGGGCTGCGCTCCGAGGATGAACCCGGCGGTGACTCTCCGGACCCCGGCCTCGCAGCGTCCGCTGCCACCCCGATGCGACGACACCAGGATCGCCGCATCCCTCTCCCCGCGGGCGGGGCGAGGGGAGACACACAGATGACCGCCTCTCTGCACGATCGCATCCGGGCCGCCGCGCCCGACCTCCGCGGGCGCCTGCTCGCCGACCAGCCGCTCGCCGACCTCACCTGGTTCCGGGTCGGCGGACCGGCCGAGGTGCTGTTCACCCCGGCCGACGAGGAGGATCTCGCCCGCCTCCTCGCCGCTCTCGATCCGGACGTGCTGGTCACGGTCATCGGGCTCGGCTCGAACTTGATCGTGCGGGACGGCGGCGTGCCGGGCGTGGTCGTGCGCCTCGGCGGCAAGGCCTTCGGCAGCATCGCGATCGACGGCGACGCGCTGACCGTCGGCACCGCGGTCCCGGACATGCGCCTCGCCAAGGCGGCGGCCGAGGCCGGGCTCGACGGGCTCGCCTTCTACCGCGGCATCCCGGGTTCGATCGGCGGAGCGCTGCGCATGAACGCGGGCGCGCATGGTGGCGAGACCACCGACGTGCTGGTCGAGGCCCGCGGCATCGACCGCGGGGGCGCGCTGCGCACCTTCAGCCACGCCGACATGGGCTTCTCCTACCGGCACTCGGACGCCCCGGAGGACGTGATCTTCACGCGCGCCGTCTTCCGCGGACGGCCCGGCGACCGGGTTGCCATCGAGGCCGAGATGGAGCGGGTCACCGCCGCCCGCGAGGCCGCGCAGCCGATCCGCGAGCGGACCGGCGGCTCGACCTTCGCCAACCCGGACGGCGGCAAGGCGTGGCAGCTCGTCGACGCCGCCGGCTGCCGCGGATTGAGGCGGGGCGGCGCCCAGGTCAGCGAGATGCACTGCAACTTTCTGATCAATACCGGTACTGCGAGCGCGGCCGATATCGAGGGTCTCGGCGAGGAGGTCCGCCGCCGCGTCCGGGAGACCAGCGGGGTCGCATTGCGCTGGGAGATCCGGCGCATCGGCCAGCCCGCCGGCACGACGTGAGAGCGGTGTTCCGGACGGTCCGGTGCGCTCAGATCCTAAATGAAGCCGACCTATTCGAGGTGCCCTGATGTCCAAGCACGTCGCCGTCCTGCTGGGCGGCACCTCCGCCGAGCGCGAGGTCTCCCTCAGTTCCGGCAAGGCCTGCGCCGACGCGCTCGAAGGGGAGGGCTACCGGGTCACCCGGGTCGATGTCGGCCCCGACATCGCCGCGGTGCTGACGGCGCTCCGGCCTGACGTGGCCTTCAACGCGCTCCACGGGCCGGACGGCGAGGACGGCACCATCCAGGGCCTGCTGGAGATCCTCAAGATCCCCTACACCCATTCCGGCGTCCTCGCGTCGGCGCTCGCCATGAACAAGGAGCGGGCCAAGACCGTCATGCGCGCCGCCGGCGTCGACGTGCCCGAGGGCCGGATCGTTAACCGTCGTGAGGCCGCCAGGACACACCCCCTGCCGCCACCGTACGTCGTGAAACCGATCGCGGAAGGCTCATCGGTGGGTGTGATCATCGTGCGCGACGGCCGCTCGCACCCGCCCCAGATCCTCGCCTCCGAGGAGTGGACGTTCGGCGAGCAAGTCCTTGCAGAACCTTACATTGCTGGCCGCGAACTCACCTGCGGCGTGATGGGCGACAAGGCCCTCGGAGTGATCGAGGTGAAGGCCGCCACGGGCGATTGGTACGATTACGACGCCAAGTACGCCCCGGGGGGCTCGGTGCACGTGCTCCCGGCCGAACTTAAACCAAATGTTTACCAGCGTGTCCAAGAACTGTCGTTAACGGCGCATCAAGCACTGGGCTGTCGGGGCGTCAGCCGTGCCGACCTTCGCTACGACGACACACCGGGTGGAACCGGTCTGCTCGTGGTGCTGGAGGTCAACACGCAACCCGGCATGACCCAGACGAGCCTTGTGCCGGAGATGGCGGCCCATGCGGGCCTGAGTTTCGGTGAGCTCGTCCGATGGATGGTGGAGGACGCTTCCCTGAATCGCTGAGCGGCGACGCCGCCGGCCGGAGTGGTCCCGCGCGCCTCGCCGGCGCGATCCTGGGCCGGCTCACCGGCCGCGGCACGTCCCGGTCGCTCTCGGTTCGTCGGGCCCGCCCGAGTCAGCGCCTGAGCGAGCGCCTGCCCCGGGGCGCCGGGATCGTGGCGGTCTCCGTCTCCGCCGCCGCCGTGGCGCTCGCCGGTTTCGTGGCGAGCGGCCGCTACGACGCGTTCGTGGCCGAGCAGGGCCGCCCCCTCGACATCGCCGCGCGCGTCGCCGGCTTCGGCGTCGAGCGCGTCACCATCTCGGGCATCTCCCGCATGTACGAGCGCGAGGTCCTGGCGGCCGCCGGGATCGACTGGCGCTCCTCGGTTCCCTTCCTCGACGTCGCCGACGTGCGCGAGCGGCTGCTCCGCGTGCCGCTGATCGCGCAGGCCTCGGTCCGGAAGATCTACCCCAACGAGATCGCCATCACCCAGGTGGAGCGCGAGCCCGCGGCCCTCTGGCAGAAGAACGGCGAGATCAGCGTGATCGCCGCCGACGGCACCGTCATCGACGCCATGCGCGACGACCGCTACGCCAGCCTGCCCCTGGTGGTCGGCGAGGACGCCAACACCAAGCTTCCGGAATACCTCGCCCTCATCGCCGCCGCGGGGCCGCTCGCCGAGCGGATCAAGGCCGGCACCTACGTGTCGGGCCGGCGCTGGACCCTCAAGTTCGACGGCATCGACGTGCGCCTGCCCGAGGTCGATCCGGCCGCGGCGCTCGCCCGCCTCGTCCGGTTCGAGCGCGAGGCCCACCTGCTCGAGAAGGACGTCATCGCGGTGGACCTGCGCATGCCGGACCGCCTGGTGGTGCGCCTGACCGAGGAGGCCGCCGCCGCCCGCGCGGAAGCCCAGAAGGCGAAGAAGAAGGGCGCGGCCAGCTGATGCCCTTCCTGTCGATCTCCGCCCGTCCCGCATCCCGCGCCCGGTAGCGTCAATGCACAGCCAACACGGCCTCACGCCGCGCTTGAAGCCGCTCTCCGCCCGGCGCTCGACCACCCTCTCGGTGCTCGACATCGGCACGAGCAAGGTGGTCTGCCTCATCGCCGAATTGCAGCCCGCCGAAGCGCTCACGACGCTCCGCGGCCGCACGCACCTCGCGCGCATCATCGGCATCGGCCACCAGCGCTCCCTGGGCCTGAAGGGCGGCGCCATCGTCGATCTCGCCGCGGCCGAGAGCGCGATCCGTCAGGCGGTCCACGCCGCCGAACGCATGGCCAAGGTCGAGGTCCAGTCGGTCATCGTCAACATGTCGGGCGGCCGGCTCGCCTCGCAGCATTTCCAGGCGCGGGTGAACGTCCGCTCGGGCACCGTCACGGGCAGCGACGTCGAGCGGGTGCTCGAGACCGCCAGCGCCCACGGCGTCAGCCCCGGCCGGGCCGTGCTGCACGCGCTGCCCACCGGCTACGCCCTCGACGGGCAGGGCGCCGTCATCGACCCGTCGGGCATGATCGGCGAGGCGCTCAGCGTCGACCTGCACGTCGTCACCAGCGAGCTCGCGGCCGCCCGCAACGTCATGCTGGCGGTGGAGCACTGCCACCTCGGCGTCGAGGCGGTGATCGCCACGCCCTACGCGGCCGGCCTCTCGGCGCTGGTCGACGACGAGGCCGAGATGGGCGTCTGCGTCGTCGACATGGGCGGCGGCACCACCAGCGTCGGCGTGTTCTCCGGCGGCCACCTCGTTCACGTGGACGCCCTCGCGGTCGGCGGCCACCACGTCACCATGGACATCGCCCGCGGCCTCTCCACCCGCATGGCGGCGGCCGAGCGGCTGAAGACCCTCTACGGCTCGGCCCTCTCCACCCCCTCCGACGACCGCGACATGATCGCCGTGCACGGCGTCGGCGAGGACGAGGGCGAGGCGCCGGCCCACATCCCGCGCTCGCAGCTCGTGCGGATCATCAAGCCGCGCGTCGAGGAGGTGGTCGAGCTGGTGCGGGACCGCCTGCGCGACGCGGGCTTCGCCGCCCAGGCCGGGCGGCGCGTCGTCCTCACCGGCGGCGCCAGCCAGCTCGTCGGTCTGCCCGAGGTCGCCCGCCGCGTCCTCCAGGGTCAGGTGCGGATCGGACGGCCCCTCGGCATCCGGGGCCTGCCGGAAGCCGCCAAGGGTCCGGCCTTCTCGGCGGCGGTCGGCCTGCTCGTCTACCCGCAGGTCGCCCATGCCGAGCATTTCGAGCCGCGGGGGCACGGCGCCTTCGCGGCGACCGGGACCGACAACTACCTGAACCGGGTCGGCCGCTGGCTCCGGGACAGCTTCTAGGTTTCACGCCCGCCCGCTCGCGCGGGGGGATCGAAGGGATCCGGCGCCCAGGCGTCGCACGGACAGCACAGTTAGCGAGAGGCTCGACACCATGGCCATCACCCTCCAGGCGCCGGACATCCGGGAACTGAAGCCCCGCATCACCGTCTTCGGCGTCGGCGGCGCCGGCGGCAACGCCGTCAACAACATGATTGAGTCGGGCCTCCTCGGCTGCGAGTTCGTCGTGGCCAACACCGACGCGCAGGCGCTCACCTCCTCGAAGGCCGAGCGGGTGATCCAGATGGGCCTGGGCGTCACCCAGGGCCTCGGCGCCGGATCGCACCCGGAGGTCGGCTCGGCCGCCGCCGACGAGGTGATCGACGAGATCCGCGACCAGCTCTCCGGCGCCCACATGTGCTTCATCACCGCCGGCATGGGCGGCGGCACCGGCACCGGCGCCGCGCCGGTCATCGCCCGGGCGGCCCGCGACATGGGCATCCTGACGGTCGGCGTCGTGACCAAGCCGTTCCAGTTCGAGGGCATGCGCCGCATGCGGACCGCCGAGTCCGGCATCCAGGAGCTGCAGGCCGCGGTCGACACCCTGATCGTGATCCCGAACCAGAACCTGTTCCGGGTCGCCAACGAGAAGACCACCTTCGCGGACGCCTTCGCGATGGCCGACCAAGTGCTCTACTCGGGCGTCGCCTGCATCACCGACCTGATGGTGAAGGAAGGCCTCATCAACCTCGACTTCGCCGACGTCCGGGCGATCATGCGCGGCATGGGCAAGGCCATGATGGGCACCGGCGAGGCGTCCGGCGAGAAGCGCGCCAACCGCGCCGCCGAGGCCGCCATCGCCAACCCGCTGCTCGACGACGTCTCGATGAAGGGCGCCCGCGGCCTGCTGATCTCGATCACCGGCGGCTCCGACCTGACCCTCTACGAGCTCGACGAGGCCGCCACCCGCATCCGCGAGGAGGTCGACCAGGACGCCAACATCATCCTGGGCGCCACCTTCGACGAGAGCCTCGACGGCATCATCCGCGTGTCGGTGGTCGCCACCGGCATCGAGCCGGCGCTGATCTCGGCGAACTCGCCCAACAACCCGGCCATCGCCGAGACCGAGCAGCGCATCGCCGAGGTCGCCGAGCGCCTGCGCGCCGAGGCCCGCTCGCGCGCCGCCTCGCCGGTGCCGAGCATCCGCACCGAGTCGGTCGCCCCGGCGCCGATGCCCGCCCCGGCCCCCGCGCCGCTCGCGGCCCCCGAGATGCGCCCCGAGTCGCGGATCGACAGCCGCATCGAGGCCGCCGCGCCGATGACCCGCGACGACGTCGTGCTCGCCCCGGTCCAGGCGCGCGCCGCGGCGCCGTTCGTCCCGGCCCCCGCGCCGCAGCGCGTCGAGGCGGCGCCCGCCGTCGAGGCCGGCCCGTTCGTGCCGCCGCGTCCGGCCGCCCCGACGGGCACGCCGCTCGCCCGCGCCCCGCGGATGCCGCAGATCCACGAGCTGCCGCCGATCGCCCAGACGCAGATCATGGCGAACCGCGCTGCCGAGGAGGCCGCCCCGGAATCCAAGCGGACCTCGCTGCTGCGCCGGCTCGCGACGGTGGGCTTCGGCGGCCGCCGCGAGGACATGGACGGCGCCCCGGCGGCCCGGCCGGCCTCGCCCGCCGCCCCGCAGCCGCATATGGCCCAGTCGCACATGGCCCAGTCGCACATGGCCCAGCCCCACATGGCGCAGCCCCACGTGCCGCCGGCCCCGCGCGCTCCGGCCGCCCCCGCGGTCCCGCAGTACCGCCCGGCCCAGGGCAACCTCGACGGTCAGGGACGGACCGCGCCCCAGCCGCGGATGATGGACGACGATCAGCTCGAGATCCCGGCCTTCCTCCGCCGTCAGGCGAACTGACCGGGCCGGGTCTCCGGCACGGCCCGGGGCTGGCGGGAAACCGCCGGCCCCTTCGCGCTGCAGCAAAGCAACTCATGGTTGTTGCGGTGAGAAATAGGGCTCGACGAGGCTGTGCGCCGCGGCTCTCGAGCGGTGGCGCATGGTGCATCCGCGCCACAGAACGGCCGCGGGTTAGTCACGCATTAACCAACCTTTAAGCCTTTGGTGGAGCAGCGCTTTGTGGTTACGAACCGCTAAGCGTGTCTGTAACAGACCGTAAGAATCCGTGATTTGGCTGCCCTGTGCGGCGCAGCTATAGAAACCATGTGATCGAGACGACACGCAGCAGGACACAACCTGATCGCGTGGGCTAGGGCATCAAGCAGCGGACGGATCAGTCAGTTTCTCCTCACCCCCAGTCGGGGTGGCGGAAATGATCGCGCCCGGGGGCTAAGGAATGCGAACGCATAAACAGACGACCCTCAAAGGGCCGGCGACTCTCTCGGGGATCGGAGTTCACTCCGGCAACCCCGCCGAGATCACCATCCGACCCGCTCCGGCCAATCACGGCATCGCCTTCCTCCGCACCGGCACCACCCACGGCAACGACCGCCTGATCAAGGCGCATCACGCCCTCGTCTCCGCCACCGAACTCTGCACCGTCCTGGGTGACGTCGAGACCGGCGCGGTCGCCACCGTCGAGCACCTGATGTCCGCCCTGTACGGGCTGGGCGTCGACAACGCTCTGGTCGAGATCGACGGCCCCGAGATGCCGATCCTCGACGGGTCCGCGCTCCCCTTCGTCCAGGCGATCGACCAGACCGGCATCGCCACCTGCGACACGCCGCGGCGCTGGCTCAAGATCCTCCGCCACGTCCGCATCGAAACCGGGACATCCTTCGCGGAACTGCGCCCGATCGACCGCGGCTTCCGCCTCGACGTCGAGATCGACTTCGAGAGTCCGGTGATCGGCCGCTCCCGGAAGGCGATGGACCTGTCGCCCGCGACCTACCGCCGCGAGATCGCCGGCGCCCGCACCTTCGGGATGATGCGGGACGTGGAGCGCTACTGGAAGGCGGGCTTCGCCCTCGGTGCCTCCCTGGAGAACACCGTGGCGGTCGGCGAGACCGCGGTGGTCAATCCCGAGGGCCTGCGCTTCCAAGACGAGTTCGTCCGCCACAAGATCCTCGACGCCATCGGCGACCTCGCCCTGGCGGGCCTGCCGATCCAGGGAGCCTACCGCTCCTATTGCGGCGGCCACCGGATGAATGTCGGGGTGCTGTCGGCCCTGTTCGCCGACCGGGCGAACTACGCCATCGTCGAGGCGCAGGGCTCGCGCCGCGAGACCGTGCTGTCCGAACTCGGCGCCGGCCTGGGCCTCGCCGCCTTCGCGGGCGACCTGTAGCCCCTGTGACCGACGGGCCACAGCCCGCAACCGATCCTGACTGCCGCAGCCTTGCCGCTTTCGTGCCCGAATCGAACGGCACGGTTTAACGGTCCGTGAACGGCGGGCACGGCCCGGGGCGGGCCGGATCCACCCACGCGATGGCATGACGGCGCGCAACGGCGCCGGTTCCGGGAAAGAGCGCCAGATGCCTGTCACCATTCGTCATCGCCGGGCAGCGGCCTTCGCGGCGCCCCTCGTGGCCGTCCTTGGCCTGGGCCTCGGCGGCTGCGACTTCGACCCGACGAGCATCTTCGCCGAGAAGTACAAGCCCGAGGTCGTGCCGGACGTTCCGGCCGACAAGCTGTACAGCGACGGCCTCGCCAAGCTCGAGGACAGCGACTACGAGGGCGCGGTCAAGAAGTTCGACAGCCTGGACAAGCAGTACCAGTACTCCGATTGGTCCCGGAAGGCGCTGCTGATGACGGCATACGCCAATTACGAGGGCCAGAAGTACGACGACGCGATCAGCGCCTCGAAGCGCTACCTGCAGCGCCATCCGGCCAGCAAGGATGCGGCCTACGCGCAGTACCTGATGGCGATGTCGAACTATAAGCAGATCCCGGACGTCACCCGCGATCAGGAGCGCTCCGAGAAGGCCCTCGTCGCGCTGCAGGAGCTGGTGCAGAAGTACCCGACCTCCGAATACGCCGCGGACGCGAAGGCGAAGATCCAGATCACCCGCGATCAGCTCGCCGGCAAGGAGATGGAGATCGGCCGCTTCTACCTCGAGAAGCGCAATTTCCCGGCGGCGATCAACCGCTTCCGCGACGTGGTCGCCAAGTATCAGACCACCCGGCACGCCGAGGAGGCGCTCGAGCGCCTGACCGAGGCCTACTGGGCGCTCGGCATCACCCAGGAGGCGCAGAACGCCGCCGCGGTGCTCGGCCACAACTTCCCGGAGAGCCCCTGGTACAAGGACGCCCACGCGCTGCTGGCGCAGGGCGGTCTCGAGCCCCGCGAGGAGAAGAGCTCGTTCCTCTCGAAGATCTACCGGACCGTCACGGGCAAGACCGCCTCGGCCCAGTAAGCCGCCGCGCCCGCGCGGGGACCGCCCACGAAACGTCGAGGCCCGGAGCCGCCGCTCCGGGCCTTTCCCATTGCGGCGCCCGGCGCGTTGCATCAACCGCGCGGTGCGACGCATTTTTGGGGTGAATCCGCGCCGCGGCGGCCTTATGTCTGCGGTCCCATCCTGAGGAATCCCCGTCGCCGCATGCTGGCGCAGCTCGCGATCCGCGACATCGTCCTGATCGACAGGCTCGAACTTAATTTCCGATCGGGGCTCAGCGTCCTGACCGGGGAGACAGGCGCGGGCAAATCGATCCTGCTCGACGCCTTCGCCCTGGCGCTCGGCGGCCGCGGCGACGGCCGCCTCGTCCGCCACGGCGAGGCGCAGGGCGCGGTCACGGCGGTGTTCGATCTGCCCCTCGACCATCCGGCGCGCCGGATCGCGGCCGAGGCCGAGATCGACACCGAGGGCGACCTGATCCTGCGCCGGACCCAGATGGCGGACGGCCGGACCCGCGCCTTCGTCAACGACCAGCCGGTAGGCGTGCAGGTCCTGCGGGCGATCGGCGCGGCCCTCGTGGAGATCCACGGTCAGCACGATGACCGGGCGCTGGCCGACCCCGCCTCGCACCGGGCGATCCTCGATGCCTTCGGCGGCCTCCAGACCCAGCTCGCGAAGGTCGCCGCCGCGTCGCGGACCGTGCGGCATGCCCGCACCGAACTCGCCGAGCACCGCGCCCGCGTGGAGGCGGCCCGCAAGGAATCCGACTTCCTGCGCCACGCCGTGGAGGAGCTCGCCGCACTGGCGCCGCTCGCCGGTGAGGAGGCCCAGCTCGCCGAGCGCCGCACGATCATGCAGCAATCCGAGAAGGTCGCGCGCGAGCTCAACGAGGCGCTCGAGGCCGTCGGCGGCCCCCATTCCGGCGTGCCGCACCTCTCGGCCGCCCTGCGCAAGCTGGAGCGGCGCGCCGCGCAGCTGCCGGCCCTGGTGGACCCGTGCGTGAACGTCCTCGACGCCGCGATGGTCGCCCTCGACGAAGCCCGCGCGGTCCTCGAGGCGGCGGTGGCCGAGACGGAGTTCGATCCCCGCGACCTGGAGCGCGTCGAGGAGCGGCTCTTCGCCCTGCGCGCCGCGTCCCGCAAGTACGACGTCGCGGCCGACGACCTCGCCGCCCTGGCGGAGCGCTACGCCGGCGACGTGGCGGCGATCGATGCCGGCGAGGCGGCTCTGGCCGGACTGGAGCAGGCGCTCGCGACGGCGGAGGCCGCCTACGCCGAGGCGGCCGAGAAGCTCAGCGCCGGGCGGCGCCGGGCGGCCAAGCAGCTCGACGCGGCCGTGAAGGCCGAGCTGCCGCCGCTCAAGCTGGAGCGCGCCCGCTTCATCACCGAGATCGCCACGGACCCGGATTCCCGCGACCCGGCCGGCACCGACCGGGTCGAGTTCTGGGCCCAGACCAATCCCGGGACCAAGCCCGGCCCGATGATGAAGGTCGCCTCGGGCGGCGAGCTGTCGCGCTTCATGCTGGCGCTGAAGGTCGTGCTGGCCGACAAGGGCTCGGCCCCGACGCTCATCTTCGACGAGATCGATACCGGCGTGGGCGGCGCGGTGGCGGATGCCATCGGGATGCGGCTCGCCCGGCTGGCGGCGACCGTGCAGGTGGTCGCGGTCACCCACGCGCCCCAGGTCGCCGCGCGGGCGGAGACGCATTTCCTGATCGCCAAGGCCCCCGTGAAAGGGGCCGGCCGCGTCGCCACGCGGGTCGCGAGCCTGCCGGTCGCCGAGCGCCGCGAGGAGATCGCCCGGATGCTGGCGGGCGCCACCGTCACCGACGAGGCCAGGGCGGCGGCCGCGCGACTCCTCCAGGGTGCCGACGCGTGAACCGGCGTCAACCTTAACCGTTGGTTGAAGGTAATAATTCGTTAACTATTCATCGTGAGAATGCTGTCATCCCGGTACCGCGGCAGGGTTGGGCGGTCGAAGGGCGGGAGGAGCCATGAAGCCGTCAGTCGTCGACTCCGATGGGTCTCTGCCCGCGGGACAGCCCCTGAAGCGGGCGGTCGACACCCGCCAGCTCGGCCTCACGCTCCGCACGGTCTACGAGGGCAGCGTCGACACGCAGCCGATCACCGACACGCATGTCGAGCTGCTCCTGCGCCTGCGCCAGAAGGAGCGGGAGCTGCGCCGGGCGGTCTGACCCGGGGCGGCGGCCTCACCAGCGGCGCGCCCCCGGCCGGCGACGGTACTCGGCCGCACGAATCAGCGTCAGCACGCGGTCGAGACTCACCAGCAGCTCCGCCTCCTCGACGCGCGCCGCGGAGGCCGCATCCGGGTCGGGGCTGAATTTCTGCCGGGCCTGCGCCAGCGCGAGCGCCCGCTCCACGGCCTCCCGCTCGGCGTGCAGGGCCAGCCAGGCCGGATCGGATTCCGTCGCCGCATCCACCTCGTCGCCGCCCACGATCCGCCCGTCCTTCTGCTGCCGGCTGCCGCTCCTGGCGGAGAGGAACGCGCGAGAGGCCGGAACCGTGCCGCGCCCGGCCGACGCGCGGTGTCGTCCCCCGTGTCCTCCCCCCGTCATCCCCCGTGTCATCCCGGTGTCATCTACTTGTCGTAACCGCCCGGCCATCGGGCGGCCGGCGCTGGGTCTCTTCGGAAGATCGGCCGCAGGGCTCTGCCGCGGGCACGGGCCCGCCGGCGGGGCAGCGCAGGCTCTAGCCCGACGGCAACGGAGATTCCTTTGAGACCCTTCGCTTACGCGCTCGCCGTCGGCCTCGCGACGGTTCAGCTGGCGTCCGCGGCGCTCGCCGCCGATATCACCGGCGCCGGCGCCACCTTCCCGTTCCCGGTCTACTCGAAGTGGGCCGAGGCCTATCGCAAGGAGACCGGCTCGGGCCTCAACTACCAGTCGATCGGATCCGGCGGCGGCATCAAGCAGATCCAGGCCAAGACGGTCGATTTCGGCGCCACCGACGCGCCCCTGAAGCCCGAGCAGCTGGCCAAGGACGGCCTCGTCCAGTTCCCGACCGTGATGGGCGGCGTCGTGCCGGTGGTGAACATCCCCGGGATCGAGCCCGGCAAGCTGAAGCTCACCGGCGACGTGCTGGCCGACATCTACGCCGGCAAGATCGCGAAGTGGAGCGATCCGCGCATCGCCAAGCTCAATGACGGGCTGAAGCTGCCCGACGCCAACATCACCCCGGTCTACCGCTCCGACGCGTCGGGCACGACCAACATCTTCACCACCTACCTGTCCCAGGTCTCCGAGCCCTGGAAGAAGGAGTACGGCGCGGCCACGACGATCTCCTGGCCGGTCGGTCAGGGCGGCAAGGGCAACGAGGGCGTGACCGCCACCGTCAAGCAGGTTCCGAACGCAATCGGCTACGTCGAGTCGGCCTACGCCAAGCAGAACAAGCTCTCCTACGCCCTGCTGCAGAACAAGGCCGGCCAGTACCCGCAGCCCGACGACAAGGCGTTCCAGGCCGCGGCGGCGAGCGCCGACTGGAAGGCGACCCCGGGCTTCGGCATCTCGCTGACCAACCAGCCGGGCGAGGCGGCCTGGCCGATCACGGCGGCGACCTTCATCCTGGTCCACAAGGACGCCGCCGACCCGGCCAAGTCCGCCGCCGTGCTCAAGTTCTTCGACTGGGCCTACAAGAACGGCGACACGCTCGCCACCGACCTCGACTACGTCCCGCTGCCGGACAACGTCGTCGAACTGATCCACCAGGAGTGGAGGGACGTGAAGGGCAAGGACGGCAAGCCTGTCCTCAACATGTGAGCGTGGCGGGGAGGGGGTGAGAACCTCCTCCCTCGCTTCCGGGAACGCACCGCGCTACCACGCCCCCCTTCGCAGAGAACCGCGGATGCCCGCTTTGACCGAATCGATCGCCCTCGGCCGAACCCGTTCCGCGACCGCGCGGAAGGCGCCGAGCCGGAGCCTCGACACGCTGTTCCGGACCTGCTCGTACGGCGCGGCCCTGCTGGTGCTGCTCGTGCTCGCCGGCATCCTCGGCTCGATCCTGTACGGCGGCTGGCCCGCCTTCCGCGAGTTCGGCTTCGGCTTCCTGACCTCCAGCGCCTGGAACGTCGGGACCGAGCAGTACGGCGCCCTGGTCGCGGTGATCGGGACCGTCGCCTCCGCCTTCCTGGCCCTGCTGATCGGCGTGCCCGTCTCGCTGGGCATCGCGGTCTACCTCACCCAGCTCTGCCCGGGCTGGGCCCGCAAGCCGGTCGCCATGACGATCGAGCTGCTCGCGGCCGTGCCGAGCATCATCTACGGCATGTGGGGCCTGTTCGTGTTCGCGCCGCTCTTCGCGCGCTACATCCAGATCCCGGTCTCGAACCTCGTGGAGGGCATGCCGATCGTCGGCACGCTGTTCTACGCCCGGGTGCCGTCGGGCGTCGGCGTCTTCACCGCCGGGATCATCCTGGCGATCATGATCGTGCCGTTCATCGCCTCGATCGCCCGGGACATGCTCGACCAGATCCCGACCGTGCTGCGCGAGAGCGCCTACGGCATCGGCTGCACCACCTGGGAGGTCGTGCGCCACGTGCTGGTGCCCCAGGCGGCCGTCTCGATCATCGGCGCGATCATGCTCGGCCTCGGCCGGGCGCTCGGCGAGACGATGGCGGTGACCTTCGTGGTCGGCAACGCCAACCGGCTCTCGGCCTCGATCTTCGACCCGAGCTCGACCATCGCGTCGCGCATCGCCAACGAGTTCAACGAGGCGGACGGCCTCCAGCTGAACGCGCTGATGGCGCTGGGCTGCATCCTGTTCGTGATCACCTTCGTGGTGCTCATCATCGCCCGGCTGCTGACGCGCCGCGTCCAGTCCGCCTGAGGAGCGCGCGCGATGGTTTCCTCCAGCACGATCGCCCCGGCCGCCCAGCGCCGCCCCGGCCGCGTCCGCCAGGGACGCCGCGTCGCCGACCGGACCCTGCGCGTCGCCTGCACCGCCGCGACGGTGGTCGGCGCCCTGGTCCTCGGCTCGATCCTGGTGATGCTGATCGTCCAGGGCGTGCGCGGCTTCACGCCGACCCTGTTCACCAACCCGACCCCGGGCCCGGGCTCCGAGGGCGGCGGCATCGCCAACGCCATCCTGGGCAGCCTCGTTCTGACCGGGATCGGCATCCTCATCGCGACGCCGGTCGGCGTCATGGCCGGGACCTTCCTGGCCGAGTACGGGCGCGGCTCGAAGCTGGCCGCCCTGATCCGCTTCCTCAACGACGTCCTGCTCTCGGCGCCGTCGATCCTGATCGGCCTGTTCGTCTACACGCTGATGGTGCGGCCGATGGGCACCTACTCGGGCTGGGCCGGCGGCGTGGCGCTGGCGATCATCGCCGTGCCGGTGATCGTGCGCACCACCGAGGACATGCTGCGCCTCGTGCCCGGCACCCTGCGGGAGGCCGGCGCGGCGCTCGGCGCGCCGCCCTCGACGGTGATCATGAGCGTGACCTGGCGGGCGGCCTCGGCCGGCATCGTCACCGGCATCATCCTGGCCCTCGCCCGCATCGCCGGCGAGACCGCGCCGCTGCTGTTCACCGCGCTCAACAACAATTCCTGGTTCTCGGCCAACCTGATGGGCGGCGTCGCGAACCTGCCGGTGATGATCTACCAGTTCGCCCTCTCGCCCTACCCGAACTGGCAGGGCCTGGCCTGGGCGGGCGCGCTCCTGATCACCACCACCATCCTGGCGCTGTCGATCATCGCGCGCCTCGTGATCAAGCCGCAGGCCTCGCGCTGAGCCCCCTTTCGAGGACACGACGATGAACGCCGCCTCCGCGATCCCCACGGTCGAGCTGAACCGCAACCGCGCCGAAGAGGGCGGCCCCGTGCGGATCGCCGTCAAGGACCTGAACTTCTACTACGGCAGCTTCCACGGGCTTAAGGACGTCAACCTCAACTTCCACGACCGGCAGGTGACGGCGCTGATCGGCCCTTCCGGCTGCGGCAAGTCCACCCTGCTGCGCTGCTTCAACCGGATCTACAGCCTCTACCCGGAGCAGCGCGCGGAGGGCGAGATCCTGCTCGACGGCGAGAACATCCTCAGCCCCTCCGTCGACCTGAACGAGCTGCGCTCGCGCATCGGCATGGTGTTCCAGAAGCCGACGCCGTTCCCGATGTCGATCTACGACAACGTGGCCTTCGGCCTGCGCCTCTACGAGAAGCTGCCGAAATCCGAGCTCGACGGCCGGATCGAGGAATCCCTGCGCAAGGCCGCCCTCTGGGACGAGGTGAAGGACAAGCTCCGGCAGCCCGGGACCGGCCTGTCGGGCGGCCAGCAGCAGCGCCTGTGCATCGCCCGGACGGTGGCGCAGAAGCCGGAGGTGATCCTGTTCGACGAGCCGACCTCGGCCCTCGACCCGATCTCCACCGGCCGCATCGAGGAGCTGATCGAGCAGCTGCGCGACGAGTTCACCATCGTGATCGTCACGCACAACATGCAGCAGGCGGCGCGCATCTCGCAGTTCACCGCCTTCATGTATCTGGGGCAGCTCGTCGAGTTCGGTCCGACCAACCGGATGTTCATGAACCCGACGGAACGCCGCACGCAGGACTACATCACCGGCCGCTTCGGCTAGTCTGCCGGGCCGCTCCGGTCCCGGGACCGCCGCTCGCGTCTCCGGCGCGCCGGCGGGTCCCGCAAGCCTCCCGGAGGGCCGTCCCCGGGACCCCATCGAAGGATCCGCCATGCCCGGCCATATCGTCACCTCCTACGACACCGACCTGGAGAACCTGCGTCGCTCGATCTCGGAGATGGGCGGCGTCGCCGAGAAGATGACCGCGGAGGCGACCGACGCCCTCGTGCGCCGGGACGACACGCTCGCCCAGGCGGTGATCCTCGCCGACAAGCGCCTCGACGCGCTGCAGCGGGACATCGAGGAGCGCGCCGTGCTGCTGATCGCCCGGCGCCAGCCCCTGGCGATCGACCTGCGCGAGACCATCTCGGCGATCCGCGTCTCCGGCGATCTGGAGCGGATCGGCGACCTCGCCAAGAACGTCGCCAAGCGCGTGGTGGCGATCTCCGACCAGGCGCCGGCCCAGAAGATCGTGCTCGGCGTGCGCCACATGAGCGACCTCGCCGAGGGTCAGCTGAAGGACGTGCTCGACGCCTACGGGAGCCGCGACGTCCAGGCGGCCCACGACGTCTGGGAGCGCGACGGCGAGATCGACGCCCTGTACAATTCCCTGTTCCGCGAGCTCCTGACCTACATGATGGAGGATCCGCGCAACATCTCGTTCTGCACGCATCTCCTGTTCTGCGCGAAGAACGTAGAGCGCATCGGTGACCACACCACCAACATCGCCGAGACGATCCACTACCTCGCCACGGGCGAGACGCTGGCGGGTGACCGGCCGAAGAACGACGCGTCGAACTACGCGACCGTGGACGGCGTGCAGGCGCCGTGAGGCGCCGACCCCGGCGCCTTCCTGTGGGCGCGGCCGGGGTCACTCTCCGTGCGGGTTGAGGCGGGGCGGCGCCTCCTGCACCATCCGGGGACCGCCCGCAGAACGAGTCTTCGAACGTGAGCATGCAAGTCCTGATCGTCGAGGACGAGGAGGCCCTGAGCACGCTGCTCCGCTACAACCTGGAGGCCGAGGGCTTCCTGGTGGATTCGGCGGCGCGCGGCGACGACGCCGAGCTGCTCCTGGCGGAGCGGATCCCGGACCTCGTCCTGCTCGACTGGATGCTGCCCGGCCTCTCGGGGATCGAGCTGTGCCGCCGGATCCGGGCGCGCCGGGAGACCGAGCGCCTGCCGGTGATCATGCTCACCGCCCGGGGCGAGGAGGGCGACCGCGTCCGCGGTCTCGGCACGGGCGCCGACGACTACATCGTCAAGCCGTTCTCGGTCCCGGAGCTGCTCGCCCGGATCCGCGCGCTCCTGCGCCGGGCCAAGCCAGCCCACGTCTCGGACCGGCTGGCGGCCGGCGACCTGGAACTCGACCGCACCGGCCACCGCGTCCGCCGCGGCGGCGAGGAGCTGCATCTGGGCCCCACGGAGTTCCGGCTCCTGGAATTCCTGATGCTGGCGCCGGGCCGGGTCTTCTCCCGCGAGCAGCTCCTCGACGGGGTGTGGGGCCACGACGTCTACATCGACGAGCGCACCGTCGACGTCCATGTCGGGCGGCTGCGCAAGGCGCTGAACGGCCCGCGCCAGACCGACCCGATCCGCACGGTCCGCGGCTCCGGCTACGCCTTCGACGAGACCTTCTCGCTGGAGGCCTGAGGCGGCCTCACGGGCCGTCCGGATAGGACTTCGCTCCGGCGCACCGTCATCGCGAGCGCAGCGAAGCGACCCAGGGCGGCGGGACGCCGGTGCGCGCGGCGCTGCTGGGTTGCTTCGCTCCGCTCGCAAAGACGCTGGGACGGGCCCGCGAAGATTCGCGCGTCCCGGCCTCCAGGGACTCAGCGCGCCAGCGCCGCGCTCCGGCCCGAGGCGGCCGGCACCGCCTCCAGCGCCGCCAGGACCGTCCCCTCGGTGAGGATCTGCGGCAGCACCTGGGGCTCCCCCGTCCCGGTATAGAGCAGGTAGAGCGGGACGCCGCTGCGCCCGTGCTTCTCCAGGAGGCGGGTGATCTCGGGGTTCTGGTTGGTCCAGTCGCCCTTCATGTAGGTCACGCCGCGCTCGGCCATCGCGGCCCGCACGGCCTTCGTGTTGAGCGAGGTCGCCTCGTTGACCGCGCAGGTGATGCACCACGCGGCGGTCATGTCCACGAAGACGGGGCGGTGCGCGTCGACCAGGGCGTCGAGGCGCGCCTGCGTGAACGGCTCGATCCCGTCGGCGGCGGCCTGCGCGGCCGGCGCGGCGCGGTCCCGGGGCAGGGTGACGGCGAGGGCCCCGACGGCGATCAGCGCCAGCGCCGCGGCGGCCTGCGCGACCCGGCCGGCCCGCGGCGGGGCGGCGCGGCCGTGCTCCCAGGCCCAGGCGGCGAAGCCCACGAGGACGAGGCCGATCAGCGCCGCCAGCAGCCCGCGCGGGTCGACCTGCTGCGCCAGCACCCAGATCAGCCACGCCACGGTGGCGTAGACCGGGAAGGCCAGCACCTGCTTGAGGGTCTCCATCCAGGCGCCCGGCCGCGGCAGCGCCCGCAGGGCCGGCGGCCAGAGGGTCAGGAGCAGGAAGGGCAGGGCGAGGCCGAGGCCGAGGCTCGCGAAGACGGCGAGCGCCACGCCGGCGCTCTGGGTCAGCGCGAAGCCCACCGCCGAGCCCATGAACGGCGCCGTGCAGGGCGTCGCCACCAGGGTCGCGAGCACACCGGTGAAGAACGAGCCGCTCAGGCCGCCGCGCCGGGTGAGGCCGTCGCCGAGGCCGGCGAGCCGGCCGCCGACATGGACCGCGCCCGAGAGGCTCAGGCCCATCGCGAACAGCAGGTAGGCGAGCCCCGCCACGATGGCGGGCGACTGGAGCTGGAACCCCCAGCCGATCGCGGCCCCGCCGCTCTTCAGGCCGATCAGCGCGGCGGCGAGCGCCAGGAAGCTCGCCAGGACGCCGGCCGTGTAGGCGAGGCCGTGGAGCCGCAGCCGGGCCGGCCCCTCGCCCGCGTGCCGCACGAGGCTCAGCACCTTGATCGACAGGACCGGGAAGACGCAGGGCATCAGGTTGAGGATCAGGCCGCCGAGGAAGGCGAAGGCCGCGGCGGTCGCCAGCGTCAGCGCGTCGAAGTCGGCGGCGGCCGGCGCGGTCGCGGGCGGCGCGGTCGCGGCCGGCGCCGCGGCGGCCGGGAGGACCGGCTCGTCGCCGTACGCGAAGGCGAGCCGGTGGGTCCCGGCGGCGTCGACCGCCTCGACCGTCAGGACGCCGGGCAGCGCGGCGGGCACCGGGTCGGTCGGGCTGCTCCGGGCGAGAGTCAGGTGCAGGCCGGTCCCGTCGACGCTCATCACCTGCGCGGCGGCGTTGTCGATCGCCGTCTCGGCGTAGGGGAAGTACGCGGCGTTCCGGACCGCCTCGGGCTTGAGGCCGGCCGCGGCGAAATCGAGGCGCAGGGTGTCGCCCTGGCTCGACAGGCTCAGGGGCCAGAGCGCCGGCACGGGGAGCGCAGCGCGGGCGCGCGCGAACAGCGCGGCGTTGGCCGGGTCCGGCTCGGCCTTGCCGACCGGCAGGGTCAGGGCGAGATCGGCCGAGCCGGGCACGCACTCGGTCTCGCAGACGAGGTACGTCAGCTTGGCCTGGATCCGCACCGGGTCGGCCGGGTCGAGGCTCGGCGGCGGCGTCACCGGGACGAGGAGCGTGACCTCACCCTCGTAGCCGTAGTTCATGAGGGTCGCGATCGGGATTCGCTCCGGCGCCGGCCACCGGATCGCGCCGGCGCTGAAGCCGGCCGGCAGGGTCCAGGTCACCTCCGGGGGCAGACCGGAATCGCCCGGGTTGCGCCAGTAGACGTGCCAGCCGGGCTTGACCTGCATCCGCACCGCCAGCGTGAAGGGCTGCGCGCCGGCGACCGCGGCGGGCTCGGCCACGAGGCTCGCGCGCACGAGGTCCGCGGGCGTGCGGAACCCCTGTGCCGCGGCGGCCGAGAGGCCCGCGGCGACGGCCAGGATCAGGAGGGCGAGGCGGCGGATCATGCTGTCCCTTCGCGCGCGGGGCGGTCGCGGTTTCACGCGCGGCGTGTCGGGCTCGGCGCGGGCGTTTCCATGGCGTCCGGTCTTACCATGGCGTCGGGTCTTACCACGGACCGCGTTCGGGATCCCTGCGGCCGGCTCACTCCTCGAGCGGCGCCGTCGCCCGCTCGAGCCAGTCGCGCGTCGCGGTGTCGAGCCCGGGCGCCAGGGTCTCACGGACCCTCGCATGATAGGCGTCGATCCAGGCCCGCTCCCCGGGTTCGAGCAGGTCCGGCCGGATCAGCCGGCGGTCGTAGGGAGCGAGCGTCAGCGTCTCGAAGCCGAGCATCGGGCGCTCCCCGCCCGCGATCGCGCGGGCCTCGACCAAGACGAGATTCTCGATCCGGATGCCGTAGGTGCCGCGGGCGTAGTAGCCCGGCTCGTTCGACAGGATCATGCCGGGCTCGAGCGCCACCGTGCCGGTCTTGGCGATCCGCTGCGGCCCCTCGTGCACCGACAGGAAGGCGCCGACGCCGTGACCGGTGCCGTGGTCGAAGTCGAGGCCCGCCTGCCAGAGCGGTGCCCGCGCGAAGGCGTCGATCTGGGCGCCGGTCGTGCCGACCGGGAATACCGCCCGGGCGATGGCGACGTGCCCCTTTAGCACCCGCGTGAACCGGTCGCGCATCTCCGGGCTCGGCGCGCCGACCGCGACCGTCCGGGTGATGTCGGTGGTGCCGTCCGGGTACTGCGCTCCCGAGTCGATCAGGAACAGCTCGCCCGACTGGACCGCCCGGTCCGTGGCGCGGCTCACCCGGTAGTGGACGATCGCGCCGTTCGGTCCGGAACCCGAGATCGTGGGGAACGAGACCTCGCGCAGGTCGCCGCCGGCGGCCCGGAAATCCTCCAGGGCCTCGACGGCGGCGATCTCGGTGAGGCCGCCGGCCGCGGCCGCACCGTCGAGCCAGGCGAGGAAGCGCACGACGCTCGCCCCGTCCCGGACATGGGCGGCGCGGGCGCCCGCGATCTCGGCGGCGTTCTTGACCGCCTTCATGCCGGTGATCGGGTCCTTGCCGACATCGGCCGTGCCGCCGGCGGCCTCGATCTTCTCCTTCACGGCGACAGCGCCGGTGGCCGCGTCGAGGCGGACGCGCGCGCCCGCCAGGGATGCCAGCCCGTCGTCCAGGTCCGCTCGCGGCAGGATCTCGGCGATCGGCGCGAGTTCCGCCCGCAGAGCCGGATCGATGTTCGGAGAGACGAGGTACAGCCGGGCCCGTCCCTCGCGCGGCAGGATGGCGTAACCCAGCGCCAGGGGCGTGTGGGCGACGTCGGACCCGCGCAGGTTGAAGGCCCAGGCCAGGTTGTGCGGGTCGGAGATCACCAGGGCATCGCAGCCGCCCTCGGCGAGCGCCGCCCGGATCCGGCCGAGCTTGTCGGCGGCCCCCTCGCCGCACAGCGCGTCCGGATGGACCACCACCGGACCGGCCGGCGGCCGCGGCCGACCGGCCCAGACCGCGTCGACGAGGTTCGGCACCGCCCGCACGGTCCCGCCGGCGCGGGTCACGGCCCGCTCCAGGCGCGCCAGACCGTCCGGGGTGTGCAGCCAGGGATCGTAGCCGAGCACCTGATCCCGCCGCAGGTTGGCGCCGACCCAGGCCTCCGCCGTCGACTCGGCGAGCGGCACCACCGTGACGAGGCCGGTATCGACCTGCTCGGGCGCCTGCAGGGTGTAGCGCCCGTCGACGACCAGCGCCGCGGACTCCATCAGGATCACGGCCGTGCCGGCCGAGCCGGTGAAGCCGGTGAGCCAGGCCAGCCGCTCGGCGTCGGCGGGAACGTATTCCGACTGGTGCTCGTCGGCCCGCGGCACGACGAAGCCGTCGAGTCCGGTCTCGCGCAGCGCCGCCCGCAGGGCCTCGATCCGCTCGGCGCCCTTACGGTGGCTCGGGTCGTCGAAGCTCTGGAAGCGCTGGCGCTGTCGGGACGGACGGGTCTCGGTCATGCGGCGAGCCTAGCGCCCGCCGCTCCCGCATCGCAACACCCTGTTGTCATGAGAAAGAGGTTGGTCAGAGGTCGGTTGCGGTGCTTAAAGATCGTTAGCAATCTTATCACGCCGCGGATTTTCGCTTATTACTCAGACATGCCACGCCGCGTTTACTACCGGATCAGCGACAGACCCGACGGCCGCTTCGACGCCGTCGTGACGATCGAGCCCGACACGGTCGTCCGCCGCGACGGCTTCGATTCGCTCGCCGAACTCGAAGAGTGGATCGACGGCCTGCGCGCGCTGATGGCGGCGCTCGGCGCGCCGGTGTCGCAGGGGGATGCACCTGGGTCGCCGGCCGAGACCGCGGGCGCGCCGGACCGGCCGGGCCGGCTGCGCACCGCGCGCTGATCAGCCGTCCGTGATCGGCAGGTCCGGCGCCCGGTCTGCGGGTGCCCCATCGTAGCCCTCGATCCAAGCCCGGCGCGCGGGCGAGTCGGCCGGATAGGGGCAGGCATCCTTGGGCCGCCCCTGCGCCCGGGCGCGAGCGCCCTCGGCGATGGGGTCAGCGGGCGGATCGTGGAGCGACGTCTGGCTCATGGCCGGACAACACGCCGGCGGACGGGGAGTTCGGGGCGATGCCGCGCGGGTCAGCGCCGCGGACGCTGCGCCGCACCGCCGCGCGTCAGGACCAGGGCGACCCACCCCTCGATCACGCCGCGCCGCACGAGGGAGAAGCCCTGGAGGCGGTAGGCGGAGAGCACGCCCGGCACGTCGCGCTCGATCAGGCCGGACAGGACCAACACGCCCTCGGTGGCGACGACCCGCGCCAGGGTCGGCGCCAGGAGCCTGAGTGGCCGGGCCAGGATGTTGGCGAAGACGAGATCGAAATGGCGCGGCCGGTCGGCGAGGCGGTGGCGGACCCCAGGCCCCTCGTAGAGCTTGAGATAGGGGCCGAGCCCGTTGGCGCGGGCGTTCTCGCGGGCCGTGCGCACGGCCTCCGCGTCGAGGTCGCCGGCCACCACGGGCTGCCGCAGGGCCTTGGCGGCCGCGAAGGCGAGGATCCCGGTTCCCGTACCGACATCGAGGACGTGGACCGGGCGCCGGCGCTTGAGTTCCGAGACCAGGGCGCGGAGGCAGCCCAGCGTCGTCCCGTGATGCCCGGTCCCGAAAGCGAGGGCGGCCTCGATCTCGATGGCCAGATCGTTGCCCCGGACCGAGGCGCGGTCGTGCGAGCCGTGCACGAGGAAGCGGCCGGCCCGGACCGGCTTCAGGCCCTCCAGCGACGCGCGCACCCAGTCCTGCTGGGCGATCGTGCGGAACTCCGCCGCGTCGGCCGCGTCGCCGATGACCGGGCGGATCAGCTCGCGGACGTAATCCTCGTCGGGCGCGTCCGCGAAGTAGGCCTCCAGGCGCCACGTGCGCCCGTCCTCGTCCTCGAAGGCCGCCACCGCGGTCTCCGTGGGATCGAACATCTCGCCGAGGAGGTCGGTCATCGCGCGGGCCGAGCGTTCGTCGGTCAGCAGACGCAGGACGTGGGACGGGCGATGGGGCGGCAGGCCTTCGAGCATGGTGCCCGGCTGTAACGCCGGGGCGCGCCGCAGCCCAGGGGCTGGCGCGAAAAAATCCGGGCCCGGCAAGGGTGGGGCCGCGGGGCGGGGCGGCGGAGCGGACCGGCGGCCCCGCCCGTTGTTGCCGGACGGTCACAAGCGCCAATACTTATCTTCTGCGCGACTTAAATCAGTGTCCACAGCCATCGCGTTTGCTTAAACAATCTCGGCTTACCCAAGGCCGGACCCTCAACTCGGGCGCGCCGCACTTCCCGGAGCGGCGCGCCTGTTTTGACAGACGATCGTGCTGCCATGACCGCGCCTCTCCTCATCAGCATCGCCTTCGCGGCCGTGACCGCGGGCACCGCCACGCTCTGGGCCTTGCTGGTCGCGAACGGCATGAACGGCATGCCGGAGGCGCGCCCGACCGAGCGGCACGACATCCGGACCTGGTGACGGCGCGACACCGATTCGCGCGAGCGGGCGCCCAGGAATGAGGCAGGCTGTTCGCGCGTTAACCAAATGATGTACGGCAGCTGCGGAACTGGCCGACTTGCGCGGCGTTTTTGCCGGCTTTTTACGTGAATCACGATTGAGCAGGGTGCGTACAGCGTGACCAAGTCCCGGCGTTCCGGCCCCCGCGGGCCCGTGGTCGTCAACGGTGCGGCCGTGCCTGCCCGACCACGCGAGCGGATCTTCGGCGGTCCCGCACCGGACGGGCCGCTCCCGGGCCATCTCCTCGTCCTGCTGAGCCGCCTCCACCGGGCCGAAGCCGAGCCCAAGGACCGGCCGGAGGCCAAGCTCGGCTGACGCGCGGTCACCCGGGTCGGCCGGGCCTTGGCCGACCGCCCGCGCGCGCCTATGATCCCCGTCGTTCCCCGCCGTATATAGCGGGTCGCGACCGGAGAGATCTGCGTGATGCCCCTGCCTCGACGGATCCTGGTCGCCTGCGCGCTCGCGGCGCTGGTTCTCGCGCCGACCGACAGGGCCGCGCGGGCGGACGAGCCGGTCGTCGTGTTCGCGGCCGCGAGCCTCAAGAACGCCCTCGACGACGCCGCGGCAGCCTGGACGAAGGCGACCGGCAAGACCGCGCGGATCTCCTACGCCGGCTCGAACGCCCTCGCGAAGCAGATCGAGGCGGGGGCGCCGGCGGACCTGTTCATCTCGGCCGACCTCGCGTGGATGGATTACGTCGACCGGGCCGGGCTGCTGAAGGCCGGCTCGCGGATCGACTTCCTGCGCAACGCCCTGGTGCTGATCGCCCCGGGGCCGAAGGACAGCGCCGCGGATCCGCAGGTGGCCCTGGCGCCGAACCTCGGCACCACGCTGACGCGGATCCTCGGCGGCGGGCGGCTGGCGATGGCGACGATCGACGCCGTTCCCGCCGGCAAGTACGGCAAGGCCGCCCTGGAGAAGCTCGGCGCCTGGGACGCCGTGAAGGGGCAGGTCGCCCAGGCCGAGAACGTGCGCGCCGCCCTCCTGCTGGTCGCCCGGGGCGAGGCGCCGCTCGGCATCGTCTACGCCACCGACGCGGCCGCGGACCCGAGCGTCCACGTGGTGGCGACCTTCCCGGCCGACAGCCACCCGCCGATCGTCTATCCGGCGGCGGTGACCCGGGAGTCGCGCAACCCGGATGCCGGAACGCTGCTCGGCTACCTGCGCGGCCCGGAGGCCCGGGGCTCCTTCGAGCGCCAGGGCTTCACGGTGGTCGCGCAGCCCGGTGCCAGCCAGTAGCGGCGCGCCGCCCCCTTGCTCGGGCTCACGCCGGACGAGTGGACCGCCGTCGGCCTGAGCCTGCGGGTGGCGACGGTGGCGACGCTCGCGAGCCTCGTGCCCGGGCTCGCCGTGGCGTGGCTGCTGGCGCGGCGCCGGTTCCCCGGCCGCGCCCTGCTGGACGGGCTGGTCCACCTGCCGCTGATCCTGCCCCCGGTCGTGACCGGCTACCTGCTGCTGCTGGCCTTCGGCCGGCGCGGCCCGCTCGGCGCGCCCCTCGCCGAGATCGGCGTGGTCTTCTCCTTCCGCTGGACCGGGGCGGCGCTGGCCTGCGCCGTGATGGGCTTCCCGCTCATGGTGCGGGCGATGCGGCTGTCGATCGAGGCCGTGGACCGGCGCCTGGAGCAGGCGGCCGGGACGCTGGGCGCGAACCCCTTCGCGGTGTTCCTGACGATCACGCTGCCGCTCAGCCTGCCCGGGTGCCTCGCGGGCGCCGTGCTGGCCTTCGCCAAGGCGATGGGGGAGTTCGGCGCGACCATCACGTTCGTCTCGAACATCCCGGGCGAGACCCAGACCCTGCCGTCGGCGATCTACACGCTGACGCAGGTTCCGGGCGGGGAGGGACCGGCCCTGCGCCTCACCCTGATCTCGATCGCGCTGTCGGTCGCGGCCCTGCTGGTGTCGGAATTCCTGGCGCGGCGGGCCGGTCGGCGCCTGGGGGCGGGCTGAATGGCGACCGATCCGGGGCGGGACGCCCGCTCAGGCATACGCGTAGGGCCCGCCCTGCTGCAGCGCCCTCTGGTAGGCCGGACGGGCATGGATGCGCGCGAGCCAGTCCACGACGCGCGGGCCCGCGCCCGTGCCGCGCGCCGCGAAGGCCTCCAGCGGGAAGCTCATCAGGATGTCGGCCGCGGTGAAATCGGCGCCGCAGAAATACGGGCGGCCGGCGAGTTCCGCCTCCCAGAAGGCCGCGTGCCGGCGCAGGTCCGGATCGACGAAGCCCCGCAGCACCGTGTCGGCGATCCGCCGGACGAGGGGCCGCAGCGGCCAGGGACTGCCCGGCGCCAGCCGCCCGAAGACCAGCTTCAGCAGCAGCGGCGGCATCGCCGAGCCCTCGGCGTAGTGCGACCAGTAGACGTAGCGGCGCCGCTCCTCCGTCCCGGGCCCGGGCACCAGCCGCGCGCCGGCCAGATCCGTCAGGTAGGCGACGATCGCGCCGGTCTCGGCGACCACCGTCCCGCCGTCGGTGATCACCGGCGCCTTGCCCAGCGGGTGGACGGCCAGGAGTTCGGCGGGCGCGCGCAGGGTCCGCGGGTCGCGGGCGTGGCGGATCACGCGGTAGGGCAGCTCCAGTTCCTCCAGCAGCCAGAGCACGCGCTGCGAGCGGCTGTTCTCGAGGTGGTGGACCGTGATCATCGCGGGCAAGTCCGGGCCGGCGCCGGGACGCGCCGGGGCTCCTGTTACGCGAGTCTGTCCGCGTGAGCATCCAGGTCGACGTCCAGCTCCGGCGCGGCACCTTCGCGCTCGCGGCCGCCTTCGAGGCCGGGCCGGGGCTGACCGCCCTGTTCGGGCGCTCGGGCTCGGGGAAGACCACGCTGATCGACCTGATCGCCGGCCTCGCGCGGCCGGACCGGGGCCGGATCGTCGTCGGCGGCACCCCGTGGGTCGACACCGCGTCCGGCCTGGTGCTGCCGTCGCACCGGCGCCAGGTCGGCGTGGTGTTCCAGGACGCGCGGCTGTTCCCGCATCTC
This sequence comes from Methylobacterium sp. D53M, assembly GCF_053345625.1. Taxonomy (NCBI): domain Bacteria; kingdom Pseudomonadati; phylum Pseudomonadota; class Alphaproteobacteria; order Hyphomicrobiales; family Methylobacteriaceae; genus Methylobacterium; species Methylobacterium sp. D53M. Next base: position 109,985 of record NZ_JBKFAL010000010.1, on the reverse strand, counting down.
AGCGTCCGGACCAATCTCGGCTACGGCCGGGTCTTCGCGCGGCGCCGCGCCGACCCGGCGGCCTTCGCGGCCGTGACCGACATGCTCGGCATCGACCATCTCCTCGACCGGCGGCCCGCCGGTCTCTCGGGCGGCGAGCGCCAGCGGGTGGCGATCGGCCGAGCGCTGCTGGCGAGGCCGCGCCTCCTGCTGATGGACGAGCCCCTCGCGGCCCTGGACGAGGCCCGCAAGGCCGAGATCCTTCCCTACATCGAGCGCCTGCGCGACGAGGCCGGCGTGCCGATCCTCTACGTCAGCCACGCCGTCTCCGAGGTGGCCCGGCTCGCCAACACGGTGATCGTGCTGGAGGCCGGGCGGGTGGCCGCCGCCGGCCCCGCGGAGACGATCCTGCGCCGCGCCGATCTCGTGCCGATCCACGAGGCCGAGGCCGGCGCGCTCCTCGACATGGTCGTCGAGGCCCTCGACGCCGCCACCGGCCTCACGCGCCTGACGGGCGCCGCCGGGAGCCTGCTGGTGCCGGGCCTGTCGCGCCCGGCCGGGACGCGGCTGCGGGTGCGCATCCCCGCCCGCGACGTGCTCGTCGCCACCGAGCCTCCCCGCGGCCTCAGCGCCCGCAACGTGCTGGCCGGCCGGATCTGCGGCCTGACGGCCGCGGGCGCCGAGACGGCGGTGGAGATCGACTGCAACGGCGCCCGTCTCGTGGCGCGCGTGACCGGCGCGGCCGTCCGCGAACTCGGCCTCGCCCCGGGGCGCGAGGTCCACGCCATCGTCAAGAGCGCGTCCTTCGATCCGGCGGGGATCGGCCTGCTGTGGCCTCCGCGGGCGATCTGAGACCGCGACGCGGCTCGGTGCGACGAGCCGGTCGAGCCCGGAAGGCGCACCCGGGACGCGAACCACTCGCTTTGGTTGTAAAATTGAGCATCAAAACAACCATTAGTTAGAACATCGCCGCCACGATGGATCGTGCAGTGGTCGTGCTGCGCGAGTCGCGGAGGGCGATGCGATGGGCATGCGGCGCTTGCGCCGGCGGAGCGCGCCGAACGGATGGACCTGCCGGCGCGGCAGTTCCGCGGTGGAGTTCGCCCTCGTGGCACCCGTGCTGTTCCTGCTCTTCGCCGGGATCGCGGTGTTCGGGATCTGCCTCGGCGCCGCCCACAACCTCCGCCAGATCGCCGCCGAGGCGGCCCGCGCCTCCGTGGCCGGCGTCACGGATGCCGAGCGCGCGAACCTCGCCCAGTCCATGGTGAACCGGAGCCTGAGCGCCGGCGCGATGTTCCGGCCGGGCAGCATCGTCGTGCAGGTCGGGCCGGATCCCAGCGACGCGACGGTGTACACGGTCACCGTCACCCTCGACGCCAACACGCTCGGCATCAACGCCTTCGCGCGCCTGCTGCCGATGCTCCCGACCGTGCTGCGCAGCACCGTCAGCGTCCGGAAGGGCGGCCTGTGATCGGCCGGGGCGGGCGCCTGCGCCGCTTCGGGGCCGCGCGTGGCGGCAACGTCGCGATCCTGGTGGCGCTCGGCAGCGCGATGCTGATGGGGGCGGGTGCGGTCGGGATCGATCTCGGCCTGGTCTTCCAGGCGCGGCGCAAGGCGCAGGGGGCGGTGGACATCGCCGCCATGCTGGCGGCCGTCGATCCGAGCCAGGCCGACACGGTCGCCCGCCGCTCCCTCGGCGACAACGGCTACGGCGCGGCGACCGCCACGGTCGCGCCCGGCAGCTACGACGCGAGCACCAAGGGCGTCGCCCCGGGCGGCCGGTTCAGCGCCGGCGGCAGCCCGGCGAACGCGGTGCGGGTCGGCCTCGCGACCTCGGTCCCGGTGACCTTCGGCCGGGCGATCGGCCTGCCCGCCGCGGTGCCGCTGCGGGTGACCGGCACCGCCGCGAGCGCGCAATTCGCCGCCTTCACGATCGGGTCCGGCACGCTGAAGCTCGACGGCGGCATCGCCAACGCCCTGCTCGGCGCGCTGCTCGGCGCCAAGCTGTCGCTCAGCGTCAGCGACTACGATGCCCTGGCCAGCGCCCGCGTCGACGGGCTGCGCGTCCTCGACGCCCTCGGGGCGAGCCTCAACATGCAGGCCGCGAACTACACCGACATCGTTCAGGCGAATGCCAGCGTCGGTCAGATGCTGATGGCGCTCCGGGTCGCCGCGGCGGACAACGGCAGCGCGGTGTCGGCCCTGTCGGGGATCCTCAACGCCCTGCCGAATGCCGGAAACCTCGTCGCGATCGGCCAGGTGGACGGGCTCGGCGACGCCGCCGCGCTGGCGCCGCCGCGGGGCTTCGCCGGCCCCTCGCTCAACGTGCTGAACCTGCTGGGCGCGGCCGCCTCCCTGGCGAATGGCCAGAATCAGGTGGCGATCGATCTCGGAGCCACGGTGCCCGGCCTGCTCTCGACCCGCCTGACCCTGGCGATCGGAGAGCGCAAGCGCAGCTCCGGCTGGGTCCGGCCGGGCAGCCGGAACGCCACCGTGCAGACGGCGCAGACCCGGCTGCTGATCGAGACCACCGTCACGGCGCTCGGGCTCGGAACCATCACCCTGCCGGTCTACGCGGAGGTGGCACCGGCGCAGGCGACCCTGCGGTCGCTCAGCTGCGCCGGGTCCGGCGGACGCAAGGTCACCCTCGACGCGCAGACGGGACTGGCGACGCTGGCGATCGCGCAGGTGCCGCGCACCGCGATCAACGGGGGCAGCGCGAGCCCCGACCTGTCGCAGCCCGCGCCCCTGGTCACGGTGCTCGGGATCACCGTCTCCGGGCGCGCCCTGGCGACGCTCGGCACCGGGTCGCAGACCCTCGTGTTCTCGGACGCGGACATCGCCAACCACACGGTGCGCACGGTCGCCTCGGGCAACCTGACCCAGTCGCTCACCGGCAGCCTGCTGCGCAATCTCGTGCTGAGCGTCGGCGATGTCGGCGTGCCGCCGCTGATCCAGTCGACCCTGACGACCGCCCTGGGCACCGTGACGCCGGGTGTCGACCTCGTGCTCGACACCGTCCTGCGCAGCCTCGGCCTGCGTCTGGGCTACGCCGACCTCGAGGTCGACGGCACCCTCTGCAACCAGGCCGTGCTGGTGCAGTGAGCCGGGCCGGACGGCCCGGCAGAGCCCCGACAGGACGCGGCAGCCCCGCTCAGTGGCCGCCGCGGCGCGCACCGGTCGTGGAGGCCTTGGCGATGCGCCGTCCGAGGTGCAGCAGCAGCATGTCGATCAGGAGTTGAAGCTCGGAATCCGCCACCCCCTCCAGGGCGTCGCGGCATTCGAGAGCGCGGTCGACCGCCTGGGTGAGCGCGTCCGCGGGCTCGGGCATCGCGCGCGTCGCCGACGGCTCGTCGGTCACGTCGATGATGACACCGTGCCCGAGGCGCCGGCTCGACGCGCCCGGCGGGATCCGGCCGCGATCGAGGATCCGGCGGACCTGCCCCGAGGGCGACAGCGTCCGGTACTCGGCCACGAACAGGCCGCCGCGCTCGCGCAGAGCCTTGAACTGCCGCACCACGGCCGGCCGATCCTCGGGATGGACGCAGGCCTTGGCGACCGAGAGCGGGAGGGGGCGCCCGGCGAGCCCGGCATCCCCGGCCAGCACCTCGGCGGCGCCGGCATCGAGGACGCACCGCTCGGCGCGCGGCGACCACGACCACGCGCCGATGATCCCGGAGGCGTCGAGGGCGGCCGAGAGGTCGACCGGCCGAGGGCGGGGGCCCTGGATTGCGTCGGCCATCATGGGCGAACTCCGGTTCCAGCGCGCACCGTGCCCGCCTTCGTCGGAGACATACAACCGCTGATGGAATTAATGAGCAGTTAACTCAACTCGATAGCCCGTGAAGCATCAACGGCATTCCCCTGCGCGGACGGCGGAATCCCGATCGTCGGGCCGCCGGGCCGCGCCGATCGGGGCCGGGATCGACCCGCTCAGGTTGCAATCGCGGTCGCGCCTCAGCCGAGCTGTGTGAGCAGCGTGAAGGCGCCGAAAATCAGGACCGCCCCCACCGAGGCGGCGAGCAGGATGAGCGCCGCGCGCGATTCCCGCATCTCCGGTGACATGGCGCCCTCCCTTCGTGGCCCGCGTTGGCTCGCGGGCGAGTTCCGTCAGGATTCGCACCGGCCGGCCGCGCTGTCGACGGCCGGACGGGCTCGCGCGGCGACAGCGCCCGCCATCCGGAAAGTCCCGGAGGGCGGGGACGGCGCCCGGCGTCAGGCCGCGGTGCGGCGCTCGACCATCCGCGCCAGGAAGGCGCTACCGATCGGGATGATCGAGTCGTCGAAGTTGTAGCCGGCATTGTGCAGGCCGGGCCCCGGATTGGCGCCGAGCCAGACATAGGCGCCGGGGACCGCCATGGTCATGTCGGCGAAGTCCTCGCTGCCCATCTTGGGCACGACGTTCGACTCGACCTTGTCGGCGCCCAGGAGCTCGGTGGCGACCTCCGTGGCGGCGGCCGCCTGCGCGGGGGCGTTCTCCAGGACGGAGAACACGTCCTGCAGGTCGACCGTGACCTCGGCGCCGTAGGCCGCGCCGAAGCCGGCCGCCAGCTCGCGCATGCGGGTTCCGGCGAGCGCCCGGATCTCCTTGTCGAAGGTGCGGATCGTGCCGGCGAGATGGGCCGTCTCGGGGATCACGTTGTAGGCGGAGCCCGCCTCGATCCGGGTGATCGACAGGACGATGGACTTCAGTGGGTCGGCGTTGCGCGACACGATCGACTGGAGCGCCTGGGCGAGGCCGGTGGCGATGATGATCGGGTCGACGCCCCGGTGCGGCTGGGCGGCGTGGATGCCCTTGCCGCGGATGTGGATGTCGAAGAAGTCCGCCGCCGCCATGATCGGCCCCGGCCGGAGCTTGATCATGCCGTGGCCGCCGCCGGGCTGGTTGTGCAGGCCGTAGATCTCGTCGCAGGGGAAGCGCTCGAACAGGCCGTCCTTCAGCATGGCCCGGGCGCCGCCGCGGCCCTCCTCGGCCGGCTGGAACACGAACACCGCGGTGCCGTCGAAATCGCGGGTCTCGGCGAGGTAGCGCGCCGCCCCCAGCAGCATCGTGGTGTGCCCGTCATGGCCGCAGGCGTGCATCTTGCCCGCGTAGGTCGAGCGATAGGGGAGGTTGGTCTCCTCCACGATCGGAAGGGCGTCCATGTCGGCGCGCAGGCCGATGCGCTTGCCGTTGTCGGTGCGGCCCTTGAGCAGGCCCACCACCCCGGTGCCGCCGACGCCGCGATGCACCTCGCAGCCGAACGTCTCGAGGAGGTCGGCCACGATGCCGGCCGTCCGGACCTCCTCGAAGCCGAGCTCCGGATGGGCGTGCAGGTCGCGGCGCAGGGCCGTCAGCTCGTCGGCGTAGGTCTTGATGCGGTCGATCGGGCTCATGACTCGGAACTCTCGGGGGGGGAGGTGTTGGGGGACGAGGCGTCGGGGGGTGTCGCGCGGGCGTCGCCCGCGTCCGCGCGCCGGAACGGCGTCAGCGTGTCGAGGACGTCGACCGCCTCGGCGACGTGGGCGCGCTCCCGCTGCAAGTAATCGGCCACCGCGCGGCGCAGCGCCGGGTCGGCGATGTCGTGGGCCGAGTGCATCAGGACCGGCCGGTAGCCGCGGGCGAGCTTGTGCTCGCCCTGGGCACCCGCCTCGACCCGCTTCAGGCCCCGGGCGATCGCGAAGTCGATCGCCTGATAGTAGCAGATCTCGAAATGCAGGAAGGGGTGGTCCTCGATGCAGCCCCAGTTGCGCCCGTAGAGCGCGGTATCGCCGATGAGGTTGATCGCCCCCGCGATGTAGGCGTCCCCGCGCTTCGCCATCACGAGGAGCACCCGGTCGGCCATGCGCTCGGACAGGAGCGAGAAGAACCGGCGGTTGAGGTAGGGCCGCCCCCACTTCCGCGAGCCCGTGTCCATGTAGAAGGCGTAGAACGCGTCCCAGTGGGCCTCGGTGATGTCCGCGCCGGTCAGGTGTTCCACGGTGATGCCGGGCGCCAGGGCGTCGCGGCGCTCCTTGCGGATGGTCTTGCGCTTGCGGGAGGCGAGGGCGGACAGGAAGTCGTCGAAGGTCGCGTAGCCGTCGTTCTGCCAGTGGAACTGCTGGTCGGTGCGCTGCAGGAAGCCGGCCGCGCCGGCCCGCTCCCACTCCGCCTCGCGCATGAAGGTGACGTGGATCGAGGAGGCCTTGGTCTCGCCCCGCAGGGCCCGCAGGCCCGCGACGAGGCCGGCCGTGGCCTCGTCGGGATCGGCCCCCGGGGCGATCAGGAAGCGCGGCCCGGTCACCGGCGTGAACGGCACGCTGACCTGGAGCTTGGGGTAGTAGGCGCCGCCGGCCCGCTCGTAGGCGTCGGCCCAGCCGTGGTCGAAGACGTACTCGCCCTGGCTGTGCGATTTCAGGTAGCAGGGCGCGACGCCGAGGCGGACGCCGTCGCGCTCGACCGAGACGTGGAGCGGCAGCCAGCCGGTCCTGCGCGAGACGCAGCCCGAATCCTCCAGCGCCGACAGGAAAGCGTGCGACAGGAAGGGGTTGTGGGTCTCGTCGCCCGCCGCCAGGGTCTCGGGCGAGAAGGCGCAGGCATCCCATTCCGCCGCGCCGATCTCCTTCAATCCGGGAAGCGCCCGCACGGTCAGTGCGGCGGTCTCCGGCGTCGGCCCGGGTGCTTGCTTCATGGGCCGGACTCTAGCCCCTGACCGGCCGGGGGCAAGCGGGCGGATGCGCGCGGCGACCATGGCAGCGTTGTCAGACGGCCGCCGACGTCACCCGCCCCGCGCTTTCGCGCGGCCTCCAGGACGGCGCGCGTCGACGCGCGCGCTCCGAACCGGACGGCGCCGTCGCGGCCCGCGCTCACTCGCCGAGGCGGCCGACGCACGACACGTCGTCCGCCTTGCAGTTGAGGTATCCCTTCAGGACCTTGATCCGCGCGTCGGTCAGCCCCTTCAGGCAGCCGTTGTACTCCATCGCGTAGGCCGAGCCCCCGTCGAGACCCATGGTCTCGAGGAAGCAGGTCGCGTCCCGGTACGACAGCCAGGCCTTCTGGGCGCCCCGCAGGGCGTCCTTCGTCTTCGGGCCGATCTTCTTCATCAGCTGCCCGTAGACGGCGTTCAGCGCCGTGTCGGCGGCCCGGTAATCGGCAGCCGCGCAGGCGTTGAGATCCGCCTGGGTCGTGCCCGCGCACGGGTCGGCCGCCGGAGCGGGCGCCGGGGAGAGCAGGGTGGCGGTGAGGGCGAGGCCCCCGCAGAGCCGCGCGAAGCGGGCGCGGGCGTCACTCGAAGCGGTCATGGCGATCTTGGTCGGACAGAATCGGACAGGGCGTAGGAAAATTTACGGGGCGAAGCCCTCGAACACCATCTGGTCCGCGTGCGCGGCCGCGCGGGCGCGCTGCTCCGCATTCCGGACCGTCCAGGTCATGACGGGGATCTGACCGAGCAGCCGGCAGAGGTAGGTCGGCGCGCAGGGCAGGTCGTCCACCCGCCAGGACAGGAAGTCGGGCCGCGTCTCGGCGAGGTGCAGCAGGTCGGAGAGGGACCGGCGGAGCGAGGGGGTCAGGGCCGCGTAGACCGGGTCGTCCTGCGTCGTCTCCGCCACGATGCCCCGCGGGATCGCGGCGGGGCAGAGGCCGCGCAGGGCCGCGACCACCTGCGGGTCGAAGGATTTCAGCGCCACCGGCCCGTCATAGGCAGCGGCCACTTCGGCGGCGCGGGTCGCGAGCCGCAGGTCGCCGTCGTAGCGGGACTTCACCTCGATCACCACCGGCACCGCCCCGGCCACCGCCGCCAGGAAGGCCGGCAGCGTCGGGATCGTCTCCGCGGACCCGGCGACGGCGAGCGTCCCGAGTTCGGCGGCCGACCGGTCGGCCAGAGCCGCACTCGCCCCGGTCAGGCGCCCGAGCGCGGCGTCGTGGAAGACCATCGCCTCGCCGTCGGCGCTGAGCTGGACGTCGCACTCGATGGCGAAGCCGCCCGCGACGGCCGCCCGGGCCGCTGCCAGCGTGTTCTCCGGCCGGCCCGCCGCGCGGTCGTGCAGGCCGCGATGGGCGATCGGCCGCGCGGTGAGCCAGTCGGGGGCGGCCACCGTCAGCGGACCTCGAACATCGCCTCGACCTCGACGGCGGCGTCGAGGGGCAGCTCGGCCACGCCGACGGTGGAGCGGGCGTGGCGCCCGCGGTCGGCGAGCAGCTCGACCATCAGGTCGGAGGCGCCGTTCATCACCCCGGCCACGGCCGAGAAGCCCGGCGCCGCGTTGATGAAGCCGCCGAGCCGCACGCACTGGACCACCGCGCGGTCGAGGTCGCCCACCGCGGCCTCGAGCTGGGCGAGCACGTTGAGGGCGCAGAGGCGCGCGGCCGCCTTGCCGGCCTCGGCCGAGACGTTGCCGCCGACCTTGCCCTTGTGCTCGGCCGCGATGGCGCCGTCCGCGCCGAAGCAGACCTGGCCGGAGATCACCACGAGGTTGCCGGCGCGCACGAACGGCACATAGTTGGCGACCGGCGCCGCCGCCTTCGGCAGCGTCAGGCCCAGCGCCGCCAGGCGTTCCTTGATCGAGCTCATCGGGTTCTCCCAGGTTCCTGCGAATCCGCGGGAGCAGGAGCACGGCCGCCCCCCGCGGCGCAAGGGCCGCCGCCGCGAAGGCCGGGATCGCGGTCCCGCGATTCTCCGGTGATCCGGGACGGGACCGCCGCAGATTTGCCGTCAGGATCGGCTCTATCGGTGCCGCGCGCAGGGCTGCCCGTCGGGCCTGCCGGGCACTGAAACGTTGACAGGCGCCGGCTCTTTCATAGTAATCGCGCGCGTGCCGCCCAGGACTGAGGCGGCACTTTCATTTGGAGCCGGCTCAACGCTCGCTCCGGGATCCTGCGTGAAACGGAGATGGGACCCGTGACGTCAGCCCTTCTGCCGACCTACGTCCGCGCGCCGCTCGCTTTCGAGCGCGGCGAGGGCGCCTGGCTCGTGACGGAGGGTGGGGAGCGATATCTCGACTTCGGCGCCGGCATCGCGGTGAACGGCCTCGGCCACGCGCACCCGCACCTCGTCGGCGCGCTGACCGAGCAGGCGGGCAAGATCTGGCACACCTCGAACCTGTTCCAGATCCCGGGCGGCGAGCGCCTCGGGCAGCGCCTCGTCGACGCGACCTTCGCGGACGTGGTGTTCTTCTGCAACTCGGGCGCCGAGGCGAACGAGGCGGCGATCAAGATCGCCCGCAAGTACCACGCGGCCGGCGGGCAGCCGGAGCGCTACCGGATCGTCACCTTCGCGGGCGCCTTCCACGGGCGGACGCTGGCGACGCTCGCGGCCGGCGGCCAGCAGAAGTACATCGAGGGTTTCGGTCCGAAGGTCGAGGGCTTCGACCAGGTCCTGGCCGGCGACTGGGCGGCGCTGGAGGCGGTGATCGGGCCGGAGACGGCGGCGCTGATGATCGAGCCGATCCAGGGCGAGGGCGGCGTGCGGGAGATCCCCCACGCGGACCTGCGCCGGCTGCGCGAGATCTGCGACGCCAACGGCCTCCTCCTGATCATGGACGAGGTCCAGACCGGCGTCGGCCGCACCGGGCGGCTGTTCGCGCACGAGTGGTCCGGCATCACCCCGGACATCATGAGCGTCGCCAAGGGCATCGGCGGCGGCTTCCCGCTGGGCGCCTGCCTCGCGACTCGCGAGGCCGCGCGCGGCATGACCGCCGGCACGCACGGCACCACCTTCGGCGGCAACCCGCTCGCCATGGCGGTGGGCAACGCCGTGCTGGACGTCGTGCTCGAGGAGGGCTTCCTCGCGCGCGTCGCCCGCTCCGGCCTGCTGCTCAAGCAGAAGCTCGCGGCCCTGCGCGACCGCCACCCGCACGTCATCCAGGAGATCCGCGGCGAGGGGCTGATGCTCGGCCTCAAGCTCGGCGTGCCGAACACGGACTTCGCCGCCGCCGCGCGGGACGCGCACCTGCTGGTGATCCCGGCGGGCGACAACATCGTCCGCCTGCTGCCGCCGCTGACCATCGGCGAGGCCGAGATCGACGAGGCGGTCCGCCGCCTGGACGCGGCGGCGTCCGGCTTCGAGGCCGTGCGCGGCGCGGCCGAGTAGGATCGATCCGCGCGATTGAGAACACCGCCCCCCGGACCCCGGAGGGCGGCCCGAAGCATTTCCGGGCGCGGTCGATCCCGCCGCGCGTGACGGAGATGCCCCTGCCAGGAGGTAGAGTGCGGTTCATGATCAGGTGATCGGTGAGCAGACTCTAGTGATTGTGACGCGATGAAAGCCCAGATTGACGGCCGGGCACAGGCCCCGGCCAGGCACCTGAACGGTGCCGGCCCTCGTCATTTCCTCGACCTCAAGGATTTCTCCGGTGCGGAGCTGCGCCGAGTCCTCGATGCCAGCGCCGCCATCAAGGCGCGCCGCCGCAAGGGCGAGCTGGCGGCCGAGCGCCCGCTCATCGGCAAGACCCTGGCCATGGTGTTCGACCGGCCCTCGACCCGCACCCGCGTCTCCTTCGACGTGGCGATGCGCGAGCTCGGCGGCGAGACCCTGATGCTCACCGGCTCCGAGATGCAGCTCGGCCGCGGCGAGACCATCGGCGACACCGCGCAGGTGCTCTCGCGCTTCGTCGACGCGATCATGATCCGCATCCTCGACCACGGTCAGATGCTGGAGCTGGCCGAGTACGCCACCGTCCCGGTGATCAACGCCCTGACCAAGGTCTCGCACCCGTGCCAGATCATGGCCGACGTGCTGACCTTCGAGGAGCATCGCGGGCCGATCCGCGGCCGCAAGGTCGCGTGGTCGGGCGACGCGAACAACGTGCTGGCGAGCTGGGTCCACGCCGCCGCCCGGTTCGACTTCACCCTGAACATCGCGAGCCCGCCGGAGCTCGCGCCGCCGCCGGCGCTCCTCGCCTGGGCGCAGCAGGAGGGTGCCGACATCCACGTCACCACCGACGCCTTCGCGGCCGTCGACGGCGTCGATGCCGTGGTCACCGATTGCTGGGTGTCGATGGGCGACGACGACGAGGCGCACCGCCACAATCTGCTCAGCCCCTATCAGGTCAACGACAAGCTGATGGCGGCGGCGAATCCGGGCGCGATCTTCATGCACTGCCTCCCGGCCCACCGCGGCGAGGAGGTGACGGCCGAGGTGATGGACGGCCCGCGCTCCGTGGTGTTCGACGAGGCCGAGAACCGCCTGCACGCGCAGAAGGGCATCCTGGCCTGGTGCCTCGGCGCCAGCGGGCTCTGATCCCGCACTCATACTGTCCGGCCTCGCGCTCGCGGGGTCGGCGCACCATATAGGCGTGAGCGGGCGGCCCGTGCTGCCCGTCTCCCCATCACGGCCGCCGGAAGGCGGCATCCCGGCGACGAACGGAGCGCGCTGCGCCGCCGCTCCCGCTCCGGGCTGGACGGGGTGAGGGATCCGATCGCTCCGCCAAGGTCATCGCCTCACGCCGCCCGGCCCCCGGGAGGACGGATCCCCGCTTTGCCGGCACGCGCCGCCGGACGCATCGATCGGAGAGGGCATGACCTCAGGAACGCAGTCGCACCCCCAGTCGCCATCCCAGCCCCAGAATGCCGGCAACGGCCATGCCGGCGCGGACGACGCCGTCCTGCCCTTCGCCGTCGAGGCGCTGGACGTCCGCGGCCGCGTCGTCCGGCTCGGCCCGGCCGTCGACACGATCCTGCGCCGCCACGGCTACCCGGACCCGGTGGCGCGCCTCCTCGGCGAGGCCGCGGCGCTGACGGTGCTGCTCGGCTCCTCGCTCAAGTTCGAGGGCCGGTTCCAGCTCCAGACCAAGACGGACGGTCCGGTCGCGATGATCGTGGTCGATTTCGAGGCCCCGGACCGGCTGCGCGCCACCGCGCGGTTCGAGCCGGAGCGGGTCGCGGCCCTCGGGACCGGCCCGCTCAAGGATGCCGAGCTGATTGGCACCGGTCACCTCGCCATGACCATCGACCAGGGCACAGCGGCGAGCCGCTACCAGGGCGTCGTCGCCCTCGAGGGCCAGAGCCTGGAGGAGGCCGCGCACCAGTATTTCCGCCAGTCGGAGCAGATCCCCACGCAGGTGCGACTCGCCGTGGCCGAGGCCGTGGAGGAGGGGGCCGGGCGCTGGCGGGCCGGCGGCCTGCTCGTGCAGTTCCTGCCCCAGTCGGTGGATCGGGCGCGCCTCGCCGACCTGCCCCCGGGCGATATCCCGGAGGGCCACGCGCACCTCTCGGGGGACGCGCCGGAGGACGATGCCTGGGTCGAGGCCCGCTCGCTGGTCGCGACCATCGAGGATCACGAGCTGGTCGACCCGAACGTGTCCAGCGAGCGGCTGCTCTACCGGCTGTTCCACGAGCGCGGTGTGCGGGTGTTCGACCGCCAGCCCGTCCAGGAGACTTGCCGCTGCTCGCGAGAGCGCGTGATGGGCATGATCCGCTCGTTCACGCCGCAGGAGCGGCACGAGATGGTGGCGGATGACGGGCGCATCGTCATCACCTGCGAGTTCTGCTCCCGACGCTACGACCTCGACCCCCAGGAGGTCGAGGCCGAGATCGCCGGACAGCCGGGCCAGTAGAGCGCAGGACAGCGGGCCTGCGGACCAGCATGTCCGCGTCTACGGCCAAGCTTTTCCGCGCGAAACGCACGAAGATCGGTATTCGTTGCGTAAATTTTTGAGCCCTCCAGGCTGAACCGTTTCGCGACCTTTGACGTTGCGTCGCAGATTCAACATTGGAGGGTACGCCATGCGGAAATTGTCGATCGGATTGGCCGCGCTGCTGATCAGCACCTCGGCCTACGCCCAGCAGGGTGGCGCCGATCGCGGCGCCGGGATGGGCGGTCGCGGCGGTCAGGGTGGCGCCGAGTCCGGCATGAAGGCCGGCGGCGGCGAGCGCGGCGGCATGCAGGGCGGCGCCCAGGGTGGCATGCAAGGTGACATGAAGGGCGGCCGCCAGGCGGCGTCCGAGCGCTCCGGTGCCGAGGCAGGCCGGTCCGCGCAGGGCCGCGAGGCCGGCGGCGAGGGCCGCACGGGTCAGGATCGCATGGCTCAGGACAAGGACCGGGCCGGCGCCGAGCGGGGCGACCGTCGCGGTGATCGCACCGACCGCGACGAGCGCGGGGATCGCGACGGCGCGCGTGCCGATCGCGGTGACCGCCGCGGTGACCGTCGCGCCGACCGGACCGATTTCCGCGGTCGGACCGACGTGAGCCGGACGGATGTCCGGTCCGAGCGGGTCGAGGGCGGCTTCCGCCGCGAGGGCCGCTACGTGTTCATCGGCGGCCGCCGGGTCGTGTACGGCTCGCCGGAGTATCGCCGCCTGATCGTCACCGAGAATCGCGGCCCGCGCGCGCGCTACGTCGTGATCCGCGGCCAGCGCGTGCTCTACGGTTCGCCCGAGTACCGCCGCCTGGTCAGCGTCCGCGAGACCGGCCCGCGCGAGCGCTACGTCGTCATCCGCGGCCAGCGCGTGGTGTACGGCTCCCCCGAATACCGCCGCCTCGTCTCCGTCCAGGAGGACCGCTTCGTTACGATCCGCGGCCAGCGGGTGCGCTACGGCTCCGCCGAGTACCGGCGCCTGAGCGGCGGCGGCGCGGTCAGCGCGAGCTTCCGCTCCGAGCAGCGCGCCGGCGCGCGCTTCGACAACCGTGGCGAGCGCGACGGCATCCGCAACGCGTCGCGGAACGAGGGCCGCAACGAAGGCCGGATGGACCGGAACGACCGCGGCCAGGATCGCGGGATGGACAAGGCCTCCCGTCAGCAGGAAGGCAACAACGACGGCATGCGCAACAGCGACATGCGCGGCGGTCAGCAGGACGGCATCCGGAACGCGTCGGACCGCGGCGGCCAGCAGGGCGGCATGAAGGCCGGCGCCGAGGGCGGCCGGACGGGCGGCGCGGAGCGCGGCGGCATGAGCGGCGGCAGCGGGGGCGGCAACGGTGCCATGGGCGGCGCCCAGGGTGCCGGCCGGGCCGGCGGCCAGACGGGCGGTGCCGGCCGCAACTGAGCGGCGTGAGCGCGGGGGCGAGGCCGACGGGCTCCGCCCCCGCGTCGTTTCGAGCTCGTCCATCGCCCGTCGGCGGCGGACGAGACCCGGTTCAGACCTTCAGGACGGGCTCGGCGATGTCGCCGCCTCCGCCGCGGGCCCTCAGGTAGTCCGGCTGGAACAGGCACATCCGCACGGCGTCGCGGTAGCGCCCGTTCACGAAGAACTCGTCCTTCAGCACGCCCTCGGGGTGGAAGCCGCAGCGCTCGTAGATCCGCACGGCCCGGGCGTTGTCCCGGTCGACGTGCAGGTAGAGCTTGTGGATGTTGAGCACGCTGAACGCGTAATCCATGGCGATCCGGGTGGCCTGCCACGCGTAGCCGCGGCCCTGGAAGCTCGGGTGGATCGCGATCTGGAACTCGCAGCGCCGGTGCAGGTGGTTGATCTCGACGAGCTCGATCAGCCCGGCCGGCTCCCCGCTCGGATCGGCCACGATGAAGCGCCGCTCGGTCTGGTTGTGGATGTTGCGCTCGTAGAGCTGCTGCAGCTCGGCGAAGGACTCGTAGGCCTCCTCGAACCAGTAGCGCATGATGCTGTCGTTGTTGTTGAGCTGGTGGACGAAGCGCAGGTCCTCCCGCTCCAGCGGACGCAGCTTGATGGTGATACCGGTCACCGCATTCATGACGCACTGGCCTCGATCAGCTCGCGCAGGAAGTGCTCACCCTGGCCCAGGGCGTCGAGGGTGATGAACTCGTCGGGCTGGTGCGCCTGGGCGATGTCGCCGGGGCCGCAGACCACCGTCGGGAGACCGGCCGCCTGGAAGCGCCCGGCCTCGGTGGCGTAGGGGACCGCGACGGTGTGGTTGCGTCCGGCGAGGCGCAGGCAGAGGCGCTCGGCCGCCGAGCCCGGCTCCGGGGCGAGGCCGGGGATGTCGACCTCCTCCAGCGTCTCGATCCGCCCGAACGCGCCGTAGCGGTTGAGGCGCTCGCGGGTGACCCGCTCGACCTCGGCCGCGAAGAGCCGCGGGATCTCGGCCGGGTCGAGATCCGGCAGGCCGCGATACTCCCAGAGGAAGCGGCACTCCTTGGCGAGGATGTTGCGGGCGGTGCCGCCCTGGATCGTCCCGACATGGACCGTGGTCGAGGCCGGGTCGAACCGCCCGGACGGGTCACCGCGCTCGATCATCAGGTCGGCGATCCGGTTGAGGCCGGCGACGAGGTCGCAGGCGGCCGACACGGCGTTCGCGCCGAGGGCGGGGCGGGCGGAATGGGCCTCGTGGCCGTGGACCGTGGTGAGGCAGGTGACGATGCTCTTGTGGGCGTCCGCCACCTCCATCCCGGTGGGCTCGCCGACGATCACCGCGGCCGGCCGGGGCAGGCCGTCGCCGAACCGCGCGATCCCGTCCATCGAGCCGAGGCAGGTCGTCTCCTCGTCGTAGGAGAGCAGGATGTGGATCGGCCGCTTCAGGCCGGCGGCGAGCATGTCGGGCACGAGCGCCAGGGCCAGCGCGTCGAAGCCCTTCATGTCGACCGCGCCCCGTCCGTAGGCACGGCCGTCGGCGACGCGCAGGGTGAACGGGTCGCCGGTCCAGGCCTGGCCCGCCACCGGCACCACGTCGGTGTGTCCGGACAGGACGGTGCCGCCGTCGACCATCGGGCCGACCGTGGCGAGGATGGCGGCCTTGTCGTCCGCCGCGTTCGGGAGGCGCAGGTACGGGACGTCCCAGCCGTCGAGATAGGCGCAGACGGCGTCGATCAGGGCGAGGTTGGACTTGTCGCTCTCCGTGTCGAAGGACACGAGGCGGGCGAGCATGTCGAGCGGGCTCAGCCGCTCGCCGGTCGCGGACATGGATTCCTCCGGGGCGAGGCCCCGGGCCGGGACCTCAGTGCAGGCTGCGGCGGACGTGCGGGCTGTCGAGGGAGAAGGCGGGGATCTCGGCCTCGAAGCTCTCGCCGGCCACCGTCGCCATGGTGTAGCTGCCGGCCATCAACCCGTCGGGCGTGTTGAGCGGACAGCCGCTGGTGTAGCAGAAGGACTCGCCCGGCTCCAGCACCGGCTGCTTGCCGACCACACCGGTGCCGCGCACTTCCTGGCAGGCCCCGTGCCCGTCGATGATCCGCCAGTGGCGCGAGCGCAGCTGGACCTGCTCGCTGCCGTTGTTCACGATCTCGACCGTGTAGGCGAAGAAGTACCGGCTCTCGGTCGGCGAGGACTCCTCCTCGACGAAACGAGACTGGACCGTCACACTTATTCCCCGCGTCTCGGCCTTGTACATCGCCCTAATTGGCCCTTCTTCGGACGGTACGACTCGCTGAAGCCGAATGGAACGCGCTTCCCGGCCGGTGGTAGTGGGCGGCGGAATCGCCGTCAATTGCGGCGGACTACCTCGCGCGGCGCGGCGGGCCGCCGGTCGCGGCGCCGGCCTCACGAGGCCTCCGGACGCGGTTAAGCCCGCGTTAGCGGGTCCCGGCGGACAACGCTGCTCGGCGTGACGCGGACCGGCCGGGGCGCGCGAGGGAGTCAGGGGCGCGATGAACGCGGGCGCAGCCACGGGAGCCGCCGAGACGAGCGCGGACGGCCGATCCGGCATCCTGCCGGCCCAGGCGATCGCCGCCCTCGCGCGGGCGGGCGGCATCCGGAATGCGAGCCCCTTCGCGGCCGATCAGATCCAGCCCGCGAGCCTCGACCTGCGCCTGGGCGCCAGGGCCTACCGGGTGCGGACGAGCTTCCTGCCCGGCTCGGGACGGACGGTCCAGGCGTGCGTCGACCGGCTGTCGCTGCATGCCGTGGACCTGCGCCCGGGCGCCGTCCTGGAGACGGGCTGCGTCTACATCGCGGAGCTTCAGGAGAGCCTCACCCTGCCGGCCGATCTCGCGGCGGCCGCGAACCCGAAGAGCTCGACCGGGCGCATCGACGTCTTCACCCGCGTGATCACCGACCGGGGCGAGGCCTTCGATCAGGTCGAGCCCGGCTACGACGGGCCGCTCTACGCGGAGATCTCGCCGCGCACCTTCCCGGTCCTCGTGCGCAGCGGCTCGCGGCTGTCGCAGATCCGCTTCCGCCGCGGGGCGCCGCGGCTGACCGAGGCCGAGCTCGGCCTGCTGCACGCCCGCTCGGCCCTGGTCGACGCCGGCAGCCCGTCCTTCCAGGGCGGCGTGGCGGTCTCGGTCGACCTCGCCGGCTTCGACGGCCTCGTCGGCTACCGGGCCAAGCGCCACACCGGCCTCGTCGACGTCGACGCCCCCGGCCGCCACCGGGCGGCGGATTTCTGGGAGCCCCTCGCCGCCGACGGATCGGGCAGCCTGATCCTCGACCCCGGCCAGTTCTACATCCTGGCCTCCAAGGAGGCCGTGCAGGTCCCGCCGGACCACGCCGCCGAGATGGTGCCGTTCGATCCCCTCGTGGGCGAGTTCCGCGTCCACTACGCGGGCTTCTTCGACCCGGGCTTCGGCTATGCCGGGGCCGGCGGGGCGGGCGCGCGGGCCGTGCTGGAGGTCCGCTCCCGCGACGTGCCCTTCCTTCTGGAGGACGGGCAGATCGTCGGCCGCCTCGTCTACGAGCGGATGCTCGACCTGCCGGAGACGCTCTACGGGGCGGGGGCCGGCTCGAACTACCAGGCCCAGGGGCTCAAGCTCTCGAAGCACTTCGCCCTGTAGTCCGGCCCGGACGCGCCGACGGGAGCATCGATCGCATGGACGCCGTGGACCGGAAGATCCTCGATCTCCTCCAGCAGGACGCGACGCTCCCGGTGGCCGAACTCGCCGAACAGGTCGGCATCAGCGCGGCGCCGTGCTGGCGGCGGGTGAAGAAGCTGGAGGCGTCCGGGGTGATCCGCCGCCGGGTCGCCCTGGTGGACCGCCGCAAGGTCAACGTCCCCACCACGGTGTTCGTGGCCGTGAAGGCGCCGCGCCACGCCGCAGACTGGTCGGACGCGTTCCGGCGGGTGGTCGCCGGATTCCCGGAGATCGTCGAGGCGTGGCGCCTGACCGGCGAGATCGACTACCTGCTGCGGATCGTGGTGCCCGATATCGAGGCCTACGACGCGGTCTACCAGCGCCTCATCGCCAAGCTCGACTTCTCGAACCTGTCCTCGTCCATCGCCATGGAGGAGATGAAGTACACGACCGCCGTCCCGACGATCTACGTGGCGTGACCCGATCGCGCCGCGGCGGGGCTCAGCCCGCCGCCACCGCGTAGGTCCGATGGATCGACGAATCCTGCGCCCGGTGGTCGTAGCCGTAGACGTGGATCGAGACGGCCGCCTCCGGCCCGTCATTGGCGATCCGGTGCAGGTTCGGCCCCGTGGGCATCATGCAGGCGACGAAGCCGGGCTCGCGGACGGCGTCCATGGTCGCCACCGCGTGGGTCTCGCTGATCGGGCGATACCACGTCTCCCGGAGGCTGCCGCGCAGCAGGCCGAAGCAGCACGAGCAGTGGTGGTCGTGGACCGGCGTGACCGTGCCGGGCGCCCAGACCATCGCCCAGACGCTGATCGCCTCGGTGCCGAACAGGAGATTCCGGCTCAGGCCGGGCCCCCGGCCGACCAGCCGCGACGGGTCGAGCAGATCCGGCTGGGCCAGCAGGCGCACCAGGGTCGCCCGGGCCGAGGCCAGATAGGCCTCCGGCGAGCGGCTCGCGGAGCGCGCGAGGTTCGCCAGCATCGCCTCGACGTCGGTCGGGGTGGTGGTCTGCGGCATCGGCAGGTCTCCTTCGGTGCCCTTTCACGAGGCTGCACGAAGGATACCCAGAGGCTGGCGATGACGGGTTGCGTTCTCGAGCGTCATCACGTGCGACGTGGCAATACCATTGCTCGGAGACGCCCGAGTAGGAAATGGTGTTGCGCGCGCCCGATCATTCCCGCGCGGCTGACGCCGGCGCGGCGGGTTCAGCCGGCCGCGGCCTCGTCGAGCAGCCACGCCACGGCGCCCGCGCTGGTTACGCGGCCGGCCGGCAGAATCTCGCCGGCGGCCAGTCGGGCCAGCGGGGCCCGCTTGCCGGCCCCGGTGACGAGGAACAGCACGTGCCGGGAGGACGCGAGCGCCGGCAGCGTCAGGCTGATCCGCGGAACGAACGGCTCCAGGCCGGCCTCGGGCACGGCGACGACGAGCCGCCGGGTCTCGTCGACGGCGGGCTTGCCGGGAAACAGCGAGGCGGTGTGCCCGTCCTCGCCGAGGCCGAGCAGCACGAGGTCGAACAGCGGGCGGGCCGGATCGAGGCGCTCGGCCCCGTAGAAGTCGAGGAGCGTCCGCTCGTAGGCGCGGGCGCCCGCCTCCGGACCCTCGTCCGAGGGGATGAAGTGGAGATGCGTCGGCGGGATCCGGGACCCGTGCCCGAAGGCCTCCCGAACCATCCGGACATTGCTGCGCGGATCGTCCCACGGCACGGCGCGGTCATCGCCGAAGAACCAGTGGATCCGCTCCCACGGCACCCGGGCCGCGTAGTCCGGCCCGGCGAGCAGGCCGTACAGCACCTTGGGCGTCGAGCCGCCCGAGAGGCAGAGCGCGATCCGGTCGGACCGGCTCTCGCCGCAGGCCACGATGATCCGCTCGGCCGCCTCGCGGGCGACCGCCTCCGGATCCTTCAGGACGTGGGTTCCGACGGGAAGACTCATGGGTTCGGGCCCTGCGGCTTCGGTGGTCGGACAGAGGTCGGCCGGCGGGCGTCCCGCTCAGCCCTTCGGCTCCTGGTGGCCGCCGAAGCCCTTGCGCATCGCCGAGAGCAGCTTGTCGGCGTAGCTCGCGTGCTCGCGGGAGCGGAAGCGGCGGTAGAGGGCGGCGGAGAGCACCGTCGCCGGGACGCCCTCCTCGACGGCGGCGTTGATGGTCCAGCGGCCCTCGCCCGAATCCTCGACGTAGCCGGAGAAGTCGGTGAGCTGCTCGTCGCCCGCGAGTGCCTGGGCGGTCAGGTCGAGCAGCCAGGACGAGACGACGCTGCCGCGGCGCCAGACCTCGGCGATGTCGCCCATGTTGAGATCGAAGCGGCGCTCGGCCGGCAGGTCGGACGCGTTGGCGTGGCGGAGGATGTCGAAGCCCTCCGCGTAGGCCTGCATCAGGCCGTACTCGATGCCGTTATGGACCATCTTGACGAAGTGGCCGGCGCCGGTCGGGCCCGCGTGAATGTAGCCCTGCTCGGCGCGGGGGTCGCGCCCCTCGCGGTTCGGCGTCTTCGGGATGTCGCCGATGCCGGGCGCCAGGGTCTTGAAGATCGGGTCGAGGCGGTCGACGGCTTCCTTGTCCCCGCCGATCATCATGCAGTAGCCGCGCTCCAGGCCCCAGACGCCGCCCGAAGTGCCGACATCCACGTAGTGCAGGCCCTTCTCCTTCAGGGCGGCTCCGCGGCGGACATCGTCGCCGTAGAAGGAGTTGCCGCCGTCGATGATGCAGTCGTCCGCCTGCATCAGCCCCGAGAGCGCCTGGACGGTCTGCTCGGTGATCGCCCCGGCCGGCAGCATCACCCAGGCCGCGCGCGGCACCTCGAGCTTCGAGACCAGGTCCTCCAGGCTCGACGCGCCGACCGCACCGGCCTCGACCAGGGCGGCGACGGCCGCCGGGTTCTGGTCGAACACCACGGCTGTGTGCCCGTCGCGCAGGAGACGCCGGACGATGTTGCCGCCCATCCGGCCGAGGCCGATCATGCCGAGTTGCATTGCTGCCCTTCCTTACCGATTGCCCCCGCGCGGCGAGGGTCAGGCCCCTACGGCTTCACCGACGTCACAGGCGATCCGCCGCGGCGGACCGGCGGCGGGCCGGGAAGCCCCCCGCCGGCGGTCCGGGACGGCTAGACGACCGCCATCTTCAGGGCCGCCGCGACCCGGACGAGGCCGGCCTTCGTGTCGCCGCCCTTGAGGTGGACGCGCAGCGCCCGCCGGCCGCGCTCGGCGAGGACGGCGAAGTCGCCCCGCGCCTGCGCCGCGACGACGGTGCTGAACCCGAGCTTCCGGCCCGGGATCGGCAGGTCCTCGGCAGCGTCCGCGGTGATCTGCAGGAACACGCCGGTATCCGGGCCGCCCTTGTAGGCCTGGCCGGTCGAGTGGAGGAACCGCGGCCCGAACTCCAGGCAGGTCGCGACCTTGCGGGCGTCGCGCACGGCGATCCGCGGCTCCTGCAGGATCGCGGCGGCCTCGGCGTCGCGCGGGACGTAGGCCAGGAGCCCCAGGTAATCGCCGTCCTTCAGGCGGCCGATCTGCGCCTTCATCGCGGCCTCGAGCCCCTCGGCGGCCGGCTTGAGGGCGTCGGCGTTCCGCGGATCGGCGTAGAGCGCGACCCAGTCGTCCTCGTAGAGCGGCGTCTCGGCGGGGAGGGCGCCCTTCGCCTCGGCCTCGGCGAACAGCTTCTTCGTCTCGACCTTGCTGGCCTCGACGTCGGGCTGGTCGAACGGGTTGATCCCGATCACCGCACCGGCCACCGCGGTCGCCATCTCCAGGCGGTAGAATTCCTGCGGCAGCTGCTCGATCGAGTCGAGGGTGATGCGGGCGATCGGGTGGCCGTCCCGCTCCAGGGCGCGCAGGGCCTCGTCCTGCGCGGCCTCGGCGTTGCCGTCGAGGCGCAGGTAGACGAAGAACCGGTCGTGGCCGTAGACCGCCGGAACGCCGACCGGCTCGCCGTCCACCGGCACGAGGCCCTTGCCCTGCTTGCCGGTCGATTCCGCGATCAGCTGCTCGGCCCAGGCGCCGAAGCTCGCGATCGCCGGCGAGGCGACGATCGTCACCTTGTCGCGGCCGGCGAGCGCCGCGGCGCCGATGGCCGTGCCCAGCAGGACGCCCGGGTTCACGGCCGGCGGCACGGCCGGGCCGCAGGAGCGGACCATGATGCGGGCGGTCTCGAGGAGCGCCTTCACGTCGAGCCCCATGGCGGCGGCCGGCACGAGGCCGAAGGCCGAGAGCACCGAGTAGCGCCCGCCGATCTGCTTCACGCCGTAGAAGATCTTTTTGAACCCATCCGCCTTGGCGGCGCGCTCCATGTCGGAGCCGGGATCAGTGACCGCCACGAAATGCTCGCCGGCCTTCTCGCCGAGCACGTCCTTGGCGCGGGCCAGGAAGTAGTCGCGGAAGACGTTCGGCTCCAGGGTCGAGCCGGACTTGGACGCGACGATGAACAGCGTCTTGCCGAGGTCGATGCTCGCCTCCAGGGCGCGCACCTGATCCGGGTGGGTCGAGTCGAGGATCTGGAGCTTCGGGAAACCCTCGCGCTGACCGTAGGTCAGGCTGAGGACCTCCGGTCCGAGGCTCGACCCGCCCATGCCCAGCACCACGGCGTCGGTGAAGCCCTCCGCCTTCACCCAGTCGGAGAAGGCGGCGTAGTCGGCGGCCTTCTCGAGCTCTTCCTCGACGATGTGCAGCCAGCCGAGCCAGTTCGCCTCGTCGTGGCCGGACCAGACCGAGGCGTCGCCCGCCCAGAGCCGGCGGATCGACCCGCTGGCGCGCCAGGATTCGACGGCCTTCTTGGCCTCGGCCGCCAGGGTGTCGTCCATGGCGAGGCTCTGCCCGTCCAGGCGGTGGCCCAGCAGCGCGACGCGCTTGCCGGCGACGGCGCCCAGCAGGTTGTCGGCGGCGTCGATGAAGAGCTGCACGCCCTCCTTCACCAGTCGCTCGGCCACCGCCTCGATGTCGATGCCGGTCCGCGCGAGCCGGGCCATCACGGCCTCGGCGCCGGGCACGTCCTCCTCGATCGTGGCCCGCACCACGCCGTGGTCGCGGAACGCGTCCATGGTGGCCGGCGGCATCGTGTTGACGGTGTTCGGCCCGATCAGCTCCTCGACGTAGAGGACGTCGGAATAGGCCTTGTTCTTCACGCCCGTGGAGGCCCAGAGCAGCCGCTGCGCCTTGGCGCCCTTCTCGGCCAGCGCGGTCCACTTGGATTCGGCGAAGATCGTCTTGTAGCGCTGGTAGGCGAGCTTGGCGTTGGCGATCGCCACCTTGCCCTTCAGCTGCTCCAGGGCGAACTTCTCGTCCGGGTCGTTGGCCTGCGCGATCTTCTCATCGAGGAGCTTGTCGACCAGGACGTCGATGCGGCTGATGAAGAAGCTCGCCACGCTGGCGATCCGCGAGACGTCGTGGCCGGCCTTCGCGCGCGCGTCGAGACCGTCGATGAAGGCGCGCGCCACGGCCTCGTAGGCCTCCTGCGAGAACAGCAGGGTGACGTTGATCGAGATGCCCTCGCTCGTCAGCTGCTGGATCGCCGGGATCCCCTCCGGGGTGGCCGGCACCTTGACCATCAGGTTGTCGCGGGAGACCGCCTTGTGCAGGCGGCGCGCCTCGGCCAGCGTCGCCTCGGTGTCGAGGGCGAGGTAGGGTGAGACCTCCAGGCTGACGTAGCCGTCGGCACCGTCGCTCGCCTCGTAGACCGGGCGGAGCACGTCGGCGGCCGCCTGGATGTCGGCGATGGCGAGCCCCTCGTAGAGGTCGATGACGCGGCTGTCGCCGGTCGCCTGCACGGCCTTCAGGCTGTCGTCGTACTCGTCCGAGTGGCCGATCGCCTTCTCGAAGATCGACGGGTTGGAGGTGACGCCCCGCAGGCCGTCGCGCTCCACGAGCTGCTTCAGCTCGCCCTTCTCGATGAATCCGCGGGCCACGAAGTCGAGCCAGACCGCCTGATCCTGTTCGTCGTGCAGGGCCTTGAGCGCGTTCATGTCGGTTCCTCGCCTCGCGTACCGCGTACTCTCGCCCGAACGCACCCTCCCGCCCGGACCGGGCGGGAGAGCAGGCCCCCGGACTACTTCCTGTGCTTGGCCACCTGCGCCTTCGCGGCGTCCAGGACCTTCTCGGGGGTAAAACCGAACTTGGTCTGGAGATCCTTGATCGGCGCCGAGGCGCCGAAGGTGTGCATGCCGATGATCGCACCCTCGGAACCGGCGTAGCGGTCCCAGCCGATGACGCTGCCCTGCTCGACGGCCACCCGGGCCTTGACGGCGGGGGGCAGCACCGAGTCGCGGTAGGCCTCGTCCTGGCGCTCGAACAGGTCCCAGGACGGCATCGACACGACCCGGGCCTTCACCCCCTCGGCCTTCAGGGCCTCGTAGGCACCGACGCAGAGCTGCACCTCGGAGCCCGAGGCGAGCAGGATCACGTCGGGCGTGCCCTCGCTGTCGGCCAGCACGTAGCCGCCCTTGGCGGTGCCGGAGGCGGCCCCGTACTTCGCGCGGTCGAGGGTCGGCAGCGGCTGGCGCGAGAGGGCGAGAACCGCCGGCTGGTTCTTCAGCGTGAAGATCACCCGGTAGGCCTCGGCGACCTCGTTGGCGTCGGCCGGGCGCAGGGTCACGAGGCCCGGGATGCAGCGCAGCGACAGGAGCTGCTCCACCGGCTGGTGGGTCGGCCCGTCCTCGCCCACGCCGATCGAGTCGTGGGTGAAGATGTGGAAGACCGGCAGCTCCATGAGCGAGGCGAGCCGGATCGGCGGGCGCATGTAGTCGGCGAAGACCAGGAAGGTCGCGCCGTAGGCCCGCAGCCCGGAGAGGCCGAGCCCGTTCACGATCGAGCCCATGGCGTGCTCGCGGACGCCGAAATGCAGGTTGCGGCCGCCCGGCGAGAACGGGCCGAACGAGCCCGCGCCCTCGAAGGTCAGGTTCGACTTGTTGGACGGCGCCAGATCGGCCGAGCCGCCGAGCAGGAACGGCACGTGCTGGGCGATGGCGTTCAGCACCTTGCCGGAGGATTCGCGGGTGGCGAGGCCCTTGGCGTCCGGCTCGAAGACCGGGATGTCCTTGTCCCAGCCCTCCGGCAGGCGGCCTTCCAGGAAGGCGTTCAGGTCCTCGGCGTGGGCGGCGTCCGCCTCCTTCGCCTTGGCGAGCAGGCCCTGCCACGAATCGTAGAGGCCGGCGCCGCGCTTGCCGATGCCGTTCCGGAAGTTCTCCTGCACGCCGTCCGGCACGAGGAACTGCGCGTCCTCCGGCCAGCCGTAGGCGCGCTTGGCGCCCTTCACCTCGTCCTCGCCGAGCGCGTCGGAGTGCGCCTTGGAGGTGCCCTGCTTCTTCGGGGCGCCGTAGCCGATCACCGACTTGACGATGATGAGCGTCGGGCGGTCGTTGGTGGCCAGGAAGGTCTCGATCGAGCCCGCCAGCGCGTGCACGTCGTTGGCGTCGGCGACGCGCAGCACCTGCCAGCCGTAGGCCAGGAAGCGGGTCGCGACCTCCTCGCCGAAGGCCAGCTCCGTGTGGCCCTCGATGGTGACGGTGTTGTCGTCGTAGATCCAGCAGAGGTTGGCGAGGCGCAGGTGGCCGGCGAGCGAGGCGGCCTCCGAGGCGACGCCCTCCATCAGGTCGCCGTCCGAGCAGACGGCGTAGACGTTGTAGTCGAACAGCGGCAGGTTCGGCCGGTTCAGGTGCTGGCCGAGGAAGCGGCTGCCCATGGCCATGCCGACCGAGTTGGCGACGCCCTGGCCGAGCGGGCCCGTGGTGGTCTCGACGCCGGTGGTGAAGTGGTATTCCGGGTGGCCCGGGGTCCGGCTGTCGAGCTGCCGGAACTTCTTGATGTCCTCCAGCGACACCGCCGGGGCATTGCCGCCGTCGCTCTCGGCGACGCCCGCGAGGTGCAGCAGCCCGTAGAGCAGCATCGAGGCGTGGCCGCAGGACAGCACGAACCGGTCGCGGTTCGGCCAGTGCGGATGCGCCGGGTCGTAGCGCAGGTAGCGGTTCCACAGCGTGTAGGCGACCGGCGCCAGCGCCATGGGCGCGCCGGCATGGCCCGAATTGGCCTTCTGCACCGCGTCGATCGCGAGCGTCCGGATCGTGTTGATGCTGAGCGTATCGATCTCAGCGAGGGCCGCCTTGGCGGGAGTGTCAGCACCGCTCATGATGTCGCGTCTTCCAGTTCGCCTCGCGCGGTCCGCTTCGCGGCTTCGCGCTGCCGTAGGACGGCGGGAGGAGCTCCGTTGGCCTTACCACCCTGCCGATCCGCCGGCCCTTCGCCGCGCGTATAGCTGAGGAGCGTGTTGACGAGGGCGACGTGGGTGAACGCCTGAGGGAAGTTACCCACAAGACGCTTGGCTTGCACGTCGTATTCCTCGCTGACGAGGCCGAGATCGGTGCAGATGCCGATCAGGCGCTCGATCAGTGCCCCGGCCTCGTCGCGCCGCCCCAGGCCGATGAGGTTGTCCACGTACCAGAAGGTGCAGGGCAGGAAAGCCCCCTCGGAGCCGGTCAGCCCGTCGGTGGTCTGCCCCTCGGTCTCGTAGCGGAGGATGAAGCCGTCCCGCATCAGCCCCTTGCCGATCGCCTCCACGGTGCCGACCACCCGGGGATCGTGCTGCGGCAGGAAGCCGGTATGGGCGATGAGCAGGAGGCTCGCGTCCAGGGCCTTCGCGCCGTAGGACTGGACGAAGCTGTTGAGGGCGGGGTCGAAGCCCTTCTCGCAGACCTCGGCGTGGATCTCGTCCTTGACGGCGCGCCAGCGCTCGGCCTGCTCCTGCGTGGCGCCGTTCTCGTGCATCTCGTGCATGCGCAGCGCCCGGTCGAACGCCACCCAGGCCATGACCTTCGAGTGCGTGAAGTGGCGACGCCCGCCGCGCACCTCCCAGATCCCCTCGTCGGGCTCGCGCCACGCGGTCTCCAGGTGGTTCAGGATCGCGAGGCCGACCCGCAGGCCGTCCTTGCTCACCGGCAGGCCGCGGGCATGGGCCTGGTAGAGCGCGTCGAACAGCTCGCCGTAGACGTCGAGCTGGAACTGGCTGGCGGCGGCGTTGCCGATGCGGACGGGCCGCGAGTTCTCGTAGCCCGGCAGCCAGTCCAGCTCGATCTCGGGCAGCAGCCGCTCGCCCGCGATGCCGTAGAGGATGTGCGCCTGCTCGGGATTGCCCGCCACGGCCCGCAGCAGCCAGCCCAGCCAGTCGCGCGCCTCGTCGATGTAGCCGCCGTCCATCAGGGCGATCAGCGTCAGGGTCGAGTCGCGCAGCCAGCAGAACCGGTAATCCCAGTTCCGGATCCCGCCGAGCCCCTCCGGCAGGGAGGCCGTGGGCGCCGCCACGATGCCGCCGGTGGGCTCGTAGATCAGCGCCTTGAGGGTCAGGAGGGAGCGCTGGAGCATCCGGTCCCAGCCCGTGCCGCCGGCGCAGCGCGACGACCATTCGCGCCAGTGCTGGTCGGTGGCCTCGAGGACCTTGCGCGGCTCGATCGGGGGCGGGTCGTCCTCGTGGGAGGGACCGTAGCTCAGGACGAACCGGTGCTTGTCACCGGCATGGACGGTGAACTCGGACACCGTCGTCTGCGCGTCCGATCCCTTGAGATGGACGTCGGTGCGCAGCACGACCTTGTGCGGGCCCGAGACGGCGCGCAGGTCGCCCAGCTCCGAGCGGGAGACCCAGGGCACGGCCGAGCCGTAATCGAACCGGACCGCCATCTCCATCCGCATGGCGACGCGCCCGTGCACGCCCTCGACGAGCCGCACCAGATGGGACCCGTCGCCGACCGGCATGAAATCCGTGACCAGGACCTCGCCCTGCCGCGTGGTGTGGCGGGTTTCCAGCACGAGGCTGCCCGGCCGGTAGGACCAGCGCGTCTCGACGTGCTCGGCCTCGGGGAAGATCTTCCAGAAGCCGTGCGCCTCGGTTCCCAGGAGGCTGGTGAACAGGGCGGCCGCGTCGAAGCGCGGCCAGCACAACCAGTCGACGCTGCCCTGACGGCTGATCAGCGCCGCGCTCCGGCAATCCCCGACGAGCGCGTAATCCTCGATGCGTGCAGCCATCCGGCCCCGGCCCCGGTCCGCGGCCGGCAGTCCGGGCCGTCCGCTGCGACGCACCTAGGACGTCCGGTCACGAGATCCAGAGGTCGGGGTGCCCGCTGCCCGACGCGGTCAGCGCAGGCAGTCGGCCACCGCCAGGGCCACCGTGCCCTGGACCACTCTCGCGCTGCTGCGCACGAGATTCGCCGCGTCGCCGACGGCCCGCGCGGCCGGAACCAGGGTCTCCACCACCGAGGCCGCGAAGGGCATGGCCTGCGACGGGAGCAGGGCGTCCTCGGCCTCATCGGCCGCCCCGCGGGCGGGCGCCATGGGATCGGTGTTGCTGCGGGGCGTCTCGGGGCAGCGCCGGCCGGGGCAGGCGCGCCGGCCCGCGGCCGCGACGTGGGCGTTCGCCCGTGCGGCCACGGCCGGACGGGCGGGCAGGGACCCCGTCCGCGCGATCACGGCGTCGAGCGGGTACTGCTCGGCGAACGCGATCACGGCGGGCGGGCGGCCCGGCGCCGCGACGGCGGCGATCGGCGCGAAATCCGTGGGTCCGGGCGCGGCGGACACGCCCGCTTCGACCCGGGCGCCGGGCTGCCCCGGCTTCGAGGTCGGGCAGTAGAGCGAGGCCACGCCCAGGATTGCCACGACGGCCAGCGTCGGCAGGAAGGGCATGGATACGCGGCCGTGGGCGGCGGCCGTCAGGGCGGGCTGATCTGGCCTGCGCATCCGAATCACCGATCTCCTTGACAGCCGCGAGGCCTGTACAGTGCGGCCAGCATTGCGGCGGAAGCTGGACCGTTTCTTTGCGCAGCGGTTACTGGTGCCGCAAGGTGGGGTTCCGCGGAAACGGGCGCCGCGGGCCCAGCACGGGCACGGGCCTTGCTTAGCTCGCGGCGGCCCGCGCCGGGCCGGCCTCGAGAAGAAGACCCGCCCCGTACCGGGCCACGATGACTGAAACCAATCTCACCGTCGCCGTGATCGACCCGAGCCGCGCCCGCGCGGCCATCCTGGAAGAGGGCCTGCGCGCCGCCGGGATCGGGCGCGTGGTCGTGATTCCCGACACCGCCGACCTCATGGAGCGCGTCGCCGCGCTCAAGCCCGACGTGGTGGTGATCCATCTGGAGAGCCCGAGCCGGGACATCCTGGAGCAGATGTCGGGTGTCTCCCGGCAGGTCGAGCGGCCCGTGGCGATGTTCGTCGACCGCTCAGACTCGACCATGATGCAGGCCGCCGTCGATGCCGGGATCTCCGCCTACGTGGTGGACGGGCTGCGGGCCGAACGGATCAAGTCGATCCTCGACATCGCGATCCTGCGCTTCAACGCCTTCGCGCGCCTCCAGCGCGAGCTGACGGAGGCGCGGGGCGAACTCGCCGACCGCAAGCTGATCGAGCGGGCGAAGGGCATCCTGATGACCATGAAGGGCCTCTCCGAGGACGAGGCGTACAAGCAGCTGCGCCGCAAGGCCATGAACGAGAAGCGCAAGATCGCCGACATCGCCCGGGCGATCGTCACCACCGCGGACCTGCTCGGATGAGGCTCCAGCTCGGCTACGTTCCGCTCTGCGACGCGGCGCCCCTAATCGCGGCCCACGAACTCGGCTTCGCCCGGGCCGAGGGGCTCGACCTCGACCTCACCGCCGAGCCCTCGTGGGCGACGCTGCGCGACCGGCTGGCGCTGGGCCATCTCGACGGCGCGCACATGCTGGCGCCGCTGGCGCTGGCGAGCCGGCTCGCCCTGTCGGGGCCGCCCTCCGACCTGATCGTGCCGCTCCAGCTCAGCACCGACGGCAACGCCGTCACGCTGTCCAACACGCTCTGGGGCGCGATGGACCCGGCCAGCGAGGCCCTGGCGGATGTCGCCCGCGCCTTCGCGGGCGTGGCGGAGGCCCGGCACCGCGCCGGCACCCCGCTGACCCTGGGCACGGTGCATCCCTTCTCGTGCCACAGCTACCAAGTGCGGCTGTTCGCCGAGGCCGGCGGCCTCGACGCGGCGGCGTTCCGCACCGTCGTGGTCCCGCCGCAGCACTGCGTGGAGGCGCTGGCGCGCGGTCTGGTCGACGGGTTCTGCGCGGGCGCGCCCTGGAACGACGTGGCGGTCGCGGCCGGCCACGGGCGTGTGGCCGTCCACGGCAGCGCCCTCGCGCCGAACGCGACCGAGAAGGTGCTGGCCGTCTCCGCGCGGCTCGACGGCGCGATCCTGCCGCTGGTGCGGGCGGTCGCCCGGGCCGGACGCTGGTGCGCGGATCCGGAGAACCGGACCGAGCTGATCCATCGCCTCGCCCGCCGGACCTATCTCGATCTCGATCCCGCCCTGGTCGGCCGGGCCTTCGGCGATCCGGACCCGTCCGCCGGGCCCGGCACGCGCATCCGCTTCGGCGCGGCGGTCGAGGAGCCGCGCGCCGCGCAGGCCCGGTGGCTGCTGGAGCAGATGCGGGCGTCGCAGCAGGTGCCCGCGCAGCTCGACATCACGGCGGCGATCGCGACCGTCTACAGGGCGGATCTGTACAGGGCGGCGATGGCGGATCTCTGACGACGGCGACACTTCGCGCGGTTCGTCATCGGCGCGCGGAATCGCGGCGAACAGCGGCGGAACGCGCGGCACGCTCGCCCGTTGTGCTTGAGCCATGCCCGGATGCCGCAAACTCGAAACTGGATCGTTGATCTCGCATCCGCGCGGGCGGGTCGAGCTTCGACGCTACGTCACGCGGGGCGGCCGCGTGCCCCGCGCCTGCAACGACAACCGTCGGGCGGGATCGCACCACGCCTGGTACTGGGTCCTGGCCGCCGGCGCGATGCCGACGCTGGGGCTCCTGGCGATGCTGTCGACACTCCTGTAACGGACCGCGACGTCGATGCGGGCGCGTTCCAGGCGCCGGCATTGCGCGCCTGCGATTCTACAACTCGAGAATCGGTGTGACTCGCGGCGATATAGCCGCGAGAACTGACGTAGTACGTTCATCATAATCCGAAGCTGCGCGTTGCCGGTCAGCCTATCGGGTCCGACGCGGCGATCGCTTGCGCGCGGTAGGCCCCCGTCGACGCGCCTCCGGAAATTTCCGGACCTTCCTGTCGCTGCCGGAAAGCGCGGTCCGCCCGTGATCGCTTTTGCGACGGGTCGCACAGTTTTTGTGCAGTGCCGAAGCCGCCGCCTCGACGGCCGAAACGTCCCGGCCGCCCCACCGATCCTGCGGGTCCGCGCGGCGCTCGCGGACCGCGCGGCGTCTGGCACGGAACCTGCAAACCTCCCCCCGTCCGTCAACGGCGACGGACAGCGCCGTCAGCGAGGCCGCTGATCCGGTTCTCCCTGGGGCTGAAGCCTGCCGGGAGACGACCGGCAGCGGCTTTTTCGTGGGCGGTCCGCCAACGACCCTGCACTCGAGGTTCCAGACGCGATCGAGCGATGGCGACATCCCCCATGGACACACGCGGACACGACGCGGGCGCCGGGAACGGCCCGCCGCGCGAGAGGCTGGTCGTCGTCGGCAACGGCATGGCCTCGCTGCGCTTCCTGGAGCGGCTGACCGAGGCCGCGCCCGGCCGCTACGACATCACCTGCATCGGGGCCGAGCCCACGGCCGCCTACAACCGGGTCCTGCTCTCCTCGCTGCTCGGCGGCGAGGTCGACGAGGCGGCCTGCGCCTTCCGGGGCCTCGACTGGTACGCGGATCACGGCATCCGCCTGATCACCGGCGCGCCGGCGACCCGGATCGACCGGGAGAACGGGCTCGTCATCGTGGGCGAGACCCACGTCCTGCCCTTCGACCGCCTGGTCCTCGCGGTCGGCTCCCTGCCGATCCGCCTGCCGAAGCCCGGCATGGACCTTCCGGGCGTCATCACCTTCCGCGACCTCGCCGACGTGGCGGCGATCCGCCGTGCAGCCGTGCAGCACGCGAAGGCCATCGTCATCGGCGGCGGCCTCCTGGGCCTCGAGGCGGCGGTCGGGCTCGCGCGCCTCGGCGTCGAGACCACGCTGCTCCACGTCATGGACCGGCTGATGGAGCGCCAGCTCGATCACCACGCCGCCGGGCTGGTGAAGCGCGCCATGGAGGCGCGGGGCGTGCGCGTCATCCTCAAGGCCGACACCGCCCGGATCGAGGGCGCGTCCCGGGTCGAGCGCCTCGTGCTGGCGGACGGCACCGCGCTCCCGGCCGACCTCGTGGTGATGTCGGTGGGCGTGCGCCCCTCGGTGGCGCTGGCGCAGGAAGCCGGGCTGGCCATCGGCCGGGGCATCACGGTCGACGACCGGATGACCACCTCGGACCCGCGGATCTTCGCGCTCGGCGAGTGCGCCGAGCACCGCGGCCAGATCTACGGTCTGGTCGAGCCCGCCTACGAGCACGCCGACACGCTCGCCCGCCACCTCTCGGGCGAGCCGGCCGAGTACCGGGGCACGGCCCTGTCCACGAGCCTGAAGGTTTCGGGCCTGCCGGTCTTCTCGGCCGGGATCGTGGACACGCCCGACGACGCGGAGGCGATCGTGCTCTCCGACCCCGGCGCCGGCCTCTACCGCAAGCTGCTGGTGCGCGGCGGCCGGCTGATCGGCGCGGTGTTCGTCGGCGACATCGCCGAGCAGGGCGCCTGCAAGGGGCTGATCCGCTCCGGCGACCCGATCGAGAACGTGGACGACTTGATGTTCGGGCGCCCCGCGCCCGAGCCCCTGGCTGCTTGAGGAGGCGCGGATGTCCGAGACCACCACCCAGACCGCCGCGGGCGCGTTCGAGGCCGAGCAGAAGCGCTACCTCGAGGGCTTCGCCTCCGGCATCGCCGCCGTCCGCCTGACCGGCGGCCTGGCCGCGGGCGGGGCGGGGGCGGCCGCGCCGCCGGCCGAGCCGACGGGCCCGGACGCGATCCACATCAAGGCGCAGGACCGGACCGTCAAGGACGGCGGCAAGCTCTGCGACCAGGAGAAATGGAAGCGCGCCGAGAACCCGTTCGACGGCCACAACCGCCTCATCCAGGAGGCCGCCGCCGGCAAGCAGCCGAAGCCCGAGGACAATTTCCGCTGGCGCTACCACGGGATGTTCTGGGTGGCGCCGAACCAGGTCTCGTACATGTGCCGGCTGCGGATCCCGAACGGGATCCTGCACCACTGGCAATTCGCCGGCATCGCCGACCTCGCCGACCAGCACGGCGGCGGCTACGTCCACGTGACCACCCGGGCGAACCTGCAGGTGCGGGAGATCGATCCCGAGCACGCCCAGCCCTTCCTCGACGGGCTCACCGATATCGGTCTCACGGCCCGGGGGGCGGGCGCCGACAACATCCGCAACGTCACCGGCTCCTCGACCGCCGGCATCGACGCCCAGGAGCTTCTGGACACGCGCCCGCTCGCCAAGTCCTGGCACAACTGGATCCTGAACGACCGCTCGCTCTACGGCCTGCCGCGCAAGTTCAACGTCGCCTTCGATGGCAGCGGCGTGATGCCGACCCTGGAGGAGACCAACGACATCGGCTTCCAGGCCGTGGAAGTGCTGGACGGCGCCGCCGTGCCGCCCGGCATCTACATGCGCCTCGTGCTCGGCGGCATCTCGGGCCACCGGGACCTCGCCCGCGATACCGGCATCGTGCTGAAGCCCGAGGACTGCAACGCCGTCGCCGACGCGATCATCCGGGTGTTCATCGAGAACGGCGACCGGACGAACCGCAACAAGAGCCGGATGAAGTACGTCCTCGACGCCTGGGGCTTCGACAAGTACCTCGCGGCCGTCGAGGACAAGCTCGGCCGCAAGCTCGACCGGGTCGCCCCGGAGCACGTCGCGCCGCGGAAGGCCACCGACCGGTTCGCCCATGTCGGCGTCCACGCCCAGAAGCAGCCCGGCCTCAACTGGATCGGCGTGGTCCTTCCGGTCGGCAAGATGACCAGCGATCAGGTCCGGGCGCTCGCCAAGATCGCCGCCGAGTGCGGCGATGGCCAGATCCGCCTCACCGTCTGGCAGAACTTCATCTTCTCCGGGGTTCCGGACGCGAAGGTCGCCGAGGTTGAGCAGCGGGTGCTCGATCTCGGCCTCACCACCAAGGCGGCGGGCATCCGCTCCGGTCTCGTGGCCTGCACGGGGGCGAAGGGCTGCAAGTTCGCGGCCTCCGACACCAAGGGCCACGCGCTGATCATCGCCGACCACGTCGAGACGGCCCTGCCGAACCTCGACGTGCCGGTGAACGTCCATCTCACCGGCTGCCATCACAGCTGCGCCCAGCACTACATCGGCGATATCGGGCTGATCGGCGCCAAGGTCGTCGTCTCGGAGGAGGGCGACACCGTCGAGGGCTACGACGTCGTGGTCGGCGGCGGCTTCGCCGAGAACCCGAAGATCGGCACCGAGATCTGGAAGGCCGTGAAGGCCGAGGATGCGCCCGCCCGCGTCGAGGCGCTGCTGCGCGCCTACCTCGCCCTCCGCCAGGGCCCCGAGGAGAGCTTCCAGGCCTTCACCAGCCGCACCGGCGCGGAGGCGCTCCGCGACGCCGCCGAGGACCAGCCCGCCCTGAAGGCCGCCGCATGACCCAGCACGTCTCGCCCCCCCTCGTCCTGATCCCCGAGACCGCGCCCTTCAACGAGGACCAGCGCGCCTGGCTCTCGGGCTACTTCGCGGCCCTGCTCGGCCCCGCCGTCGCGGGCGCGACGGCGCTCGCGCCCGGCGAGGGCCCCGCCACGGGCCCCAAACTCGCCGACAACGACGACGCCCCCTGGCACGACCCGTCCGTGCCGATCGCCGACCGGATGGCGATGGCCAAGGACCGGCCCGAACCGCAGAAGCTGATGGCCGCCATGGCCCAGCAGGATTGCGGCCAGTGCGGCTACAACTGCGCCGACTACGCCAACGCCATCTTCCTCAAGAACGAGGCGCGCCTGAACCTTTGCCAGCCCGGCGGCAAAGAGACCCTGCGCATGCTCAAGAAGCTGGACGAGGAGTTCGGCGCCGCAGGCGGCGCCTCCGCGGCGCCGAAGGCGGAGGACGACGCCCCGAAGGCGGCGGCCGATCTCGGCCCGCTCGGCTACTGCCGCGAGAACCCGGTCGAGGCGCTGTTCCTGTCCCGCCGACGCCTCAACGATCCGGGCGGCGAGAAGGAGACGTGGCACATCGAGATCGGGCTCGACGGCACGCCGATCCAGTACGAGGTCGGCGACTCGCTGGGCCTGTTCCCCGCCAACGCCCCGGCACTGGTGGATGCCGTGATCGCGGAACTCGGCGCCCGGCCCGAGCGGGTGATCGGGGAAAGGACCCTGCGTGAGCACCTGCTGATCAACTACGCGCTCGGCGCGGCGCCCGACAATCTGTACCAGCTGCTGTCGCTGCTCACCTCCGGGGCGGCGCGCAAGAAGGCGCAGGCGCTCGCCTCCGGCGAGGATCCGGACGGCGACGCCGCCTATCTCGACGTGCTCGGCGCGCTCCACAAGTTCCCGGGCGCGCGGCCCGACGCCGAGGTCTTCCTGGAGGCCTTGGACGAGCTGCAGCCGCGGCTCTACTCGATCTCGTCCTCGCCCAAGATGGATGTCGGCCGCGTGTCGCTGACCGTGGACGCGGTGCGCTACAACCACCGCTCGCGGCTGCGGCTGGGCGTGGCCTCGACGCACCTCGGTGAGCGTCTTCCGGAGCAGACCAAGGTGAAGGTCTACCTCCAGAAGGCGCACGGCTTCGGCCTGCCGGCCGACCTGTCGAAGGACGTGATCATGTGCGGTCCCGGCACCGGCATCGCGCCGTTCCGGGCCTTCCTGCGCGAGCGCGCCGCCACGCGGGCGCCGGGCCGCAACTGGCTGTTCTACGGCCACCAGCGGCAGGCCTCGGACTTCTTCTACAAGGACGAGCTGAACAGCCTGAAGGACGACAAGGTGCTCACCCGCCTGTCCCTGGCCTGGTCGCGGGACGGGACGGAGAAGACCTACGTCCAGGACCGGATGCGCGAGAACGGCGCCGAGCTGTGGAAGTGGCTCGAGGGCGGCGCGCATTTCTACGTCTGCGGCGACGCCAAGCGCATGGCCAAGGACGTCGAGCGGGCGATCATCGACGTGGCGGCGCAGTTCGGCGGCAAGAGCCCCGAGGACGCGGTGGCCTATCTCGCCGCGCTCAAGAAGGCCGGGCGGTATCAGGCCGACGTGTACTGAACCGCAACTTGCTCTCCTCCCCTGGCGACCCCGGGCTTGCCCGGGATCGCTCGAGCCTGTGGGGAGGAGCCGGAGGTGGGGGTGGCGCAGGATGGGGCTCGGGCGGTGCCTTCTGCACCACCCCCACCCCTGACCCCTCCCCACAGGGGGGAGGGGAACGGCGGCGCGAAGCTTGCTCCCGCCCAGGACGA
The DNA here is from genome assembly GCF_053345625.1 of Methylobacterium sp. D53M. Classification (NCBI taxonomy): domain Bacteria; kingdom Pseudomonadati; phylum Pseudomonadota; class Alphaproteobacteria; order Hyphomicrobiales; family Methylobacteriaceae; genus Methylobacterium; species Methylobacterium sp. D53M. The sequence goes on along the minus strand of NZ_JBKFAL010000010.1, from coordinate 74,145 downwards.
CCCTGCGAGGATTGAGCCATGACCCAGCCAGTGGCGGCGCCGACGGTGCGGACCACCTGCCCCTATTGCGGGGTCGGGTGCGGCGTGCTCGCGACCCCGGACGGGCAGGGCGGCGCCACCATCGCGGGCGATTCCGAGCACCCGGCCAATTTCGGCCGCCTGTGCTCGAAGGGCTCGGCGCTGGGCGAGACCCTGTCGCTCGAGAACCGCCTGCTCCACCCGCAGGTCGACGGCGCCCAGGTCTCGTGGGATGCCGCGCTCGACACGGTCGCGGGCAAGCTCCGCGCGGTGGCGGACGAGCACGGGCCGGACGCGATCGCCTTCTACCTCTCGGGCCAGCTCCTCACCGAGGATTACTACGTCGCCAACAAGCTCGCGAAGGGCTTCATCGGCACGCCGCACGTGGACACCAACTCGCGCCTCTGCATGTCGAGCGCGGTCGCGGCCCACCGCCGGGCCTTCGGCTCCGACACGGTCCCGGGCTGCTACGAGGATCTCGACGAGGCCGACCTGATCGTGCTGGTCGGCTCCAACACCGCGTGGTGCCACCCGGTCCTGTTCCGCCGCATGGCCGACGCCAAGGAGCGCCGCGGCACCAAGTTCGTGGTCATCGACCCGCGCCGGACCCAGACCGCGCAGGAATGCGACCTGTTCCTCGGCATCCGGCCGGGCACCGACACCGCCCTGTTCTCGGGCCTGCTGGTCTACCTGTCGGACAACGGTTTCCGCGACCGCGCCTTCATCGATTCCCACACGGCCGGCCTCGACGGCGCCCTCGACCGCGCCCGCCAGATCGCGCCGGACCTCGCGGCTGTCGCCGGCGTCACCGGCGTGACCGAGGCCGACATCGCGGCCTTCTACGCCCTGTTCGCCGGCACCCGCCGGGTGGTCACGGCCTTCTCGCAGGGGGTGAACCAGTCGGCGCAGGGGACCGACAAGGGCAACAGCATCATCAACTGCCACCTCGTCACCGGCCGGATCGGCGAGACCGGGATGGGGCCGTTCTCGCTGACCGGCCAGCCGAACGCCATGGGCGGGCGCGAGGTCGGGGGGCTCGCCAACATGCTGGCCGCCCACATGCACTTCACCCCCGAGGAGGTGGACCGGGTGCGCCGCTACTGGGGCGCCCCGCGGATCATCACCGGCGAGGGCATGAAGGCGGTGGCCCTGTTCGAGGCGATCGGCCGGGGCAAGATCAAGGCGCTGTGGGTGATGGGCACCAACCCGCTGGTCTCGATGCCGCGGGCCGACGCGATCCGGGACTCGCTCGCCGGCCTCGACCTCTACGTGGTGTCCGAGGCGGTGGCGGATTCCGACACCGCGCGGGGGCGGGCCAGGACCACCGTGCTTCTCCCCGCCCAGGCCTGGGGCGAGAAGGACGGCACGGTCACCAATTCCGAGCGCCGGATCTCGCGCCAGCGCCGCTTCCTCGCGAGCCCCGGCGAGGCCAGGCCGGACTGGGCGGCGCTGGCGGATGTCGGGCGCCGCCTCGGCCACGGCCGGGCCTTCGCGTTCGATTCCGCCGCCGCGATCTTCCGCGAGCATGCCGGGCTCTCGGCCTACGAGAACAACGGCACCCGCGATTTCGACCTCGGCGCGCTCGCGGACATCGGCGACGCCGCCTACGAGGCGGCCCTGCCGGTGCAGTGGCCGATCCCGAGGCGCTCCGGCTTCCGGGGCGCCCCGCAGGGGAAGGCGAGGCTGTTCGGCGACGGCCGGTTCTACACCTTCGACCGGCGCGCCCGCTTCGTCGCGGTGCAGCCGCCGGCCCTCGCGCTCGCGGCCTCTACGGCGTTCTCGCTCATGCTCAACACCGGCCGGGTCCGCGACCACTGGCACACGATGACGCGCACCGGGAAGAGCCAGCGGCTCTCCGCGCACCGGGCCGTGCCGTTCGTCGAGGTCCATCCGGACGACGCGGCGGTCCACGGCCTCGCGGAGGGCGACATCGCCCGGCTCACGACCGCGCACGGCGCAGCCGAGCTGGAGGTGACGGTCACCGACACGGTGGTGCCAGGCAGCCTGTTCATGCCGATGCACTGGGGCGGCGCCTTCGCGTCGCGAGCCCGGGTCGGCGCGCTGGTGCGGGGCATGACCGACCCGGTCTCGGGTCAGCCCGAGCTCAAGGCGACCCCCGCGGCGATCGCGTCCGTCGGCTACCGCGCCCGCGGCTTCCTGCTGACGCGCCGACAGGTGGCGCTGCCCGAGGGCTGGTGGTGGGCGCGCGCCGCGATCACCGGCGGCTGGGGCGCGCAGTTCGCCACCGCCGACAGCTCCCGCGCCGTGGCGCTGATGGTGCGCGGGCTGATCCAGAGCGAGGCGCTGCCGGGCGGCGAGCTGGCGGAATATGCCGACCACGCCCGCGATCGCTACCGCTGCGCGGTCTACGACGGCGACCGCCTCGTCGCCTGCCTCGCCTACGCCCCCGCCGCCGAGCGGCCGGACTGGGAGGCCGCCAAGGTCCTGTTCGCCGCCGAGGCGCCCGACGCCGCCGAGCGGCGGGCGCTGCTCTCGGGCCGCGCGGCGACCGCCTCGGCGGGTCCGGTGGTCTGCGCCTGTCACGGCGTCGGCGCGGACGTCATCGCCGCGACCATCGCCGGAGGCGCCGGCTCCGTGGAGGCGGTGGGCGCCGCCTGCAAGGCCGGGACGAATTGCGGCTCGTGCATACCGGAGATCCGCAAGATGCTGGCCGGGCAGACCGCATGCGCCGCGTGATTTTCTGATACACTCGCCGGCGAGGATGGATCGGCTTCTCCTGTCAGATCACCTCATCCTGAGGTGCCCGCGTCAGCGGTCCTCGAAGAAGAGCTCCAGGGATCGCGGCCGACTGGAGCCCCCTTCGAGGCCTCCGCTCCGGCACCCGAGGATGAGGGGGCAGTCGGGACCGGCCGGATCAGGACGATTCAGGACAGGCCCGTGACCGAGACCCCCCTGCGCGCAGCCCGCGCCCCCCGCGAGACCAAGGCTGCCGGCCTGGAACCGCTGGCGGTGCTGCCCGTCTTCGTCCCCCTGCGCGGCAAGCGGGTGGTGCTCGCCGGCTCGTCCGGCGGCGCCCCCTGGAAGGTGAAGGTGCTGGCCGCCGCCGGCGCCCATGTCGACGTCTACGCGCCCGAGCCCGGCGAGGAGCTGCGCGCCGTGCCGGGCGAGATCGTCGACGGGCAGGTGGTCCTGCACGAACGCCCCTGGAGCCCGGACGATCTCTGGGGCGCGGCCTTCTGCATCGGCGCGATGGAGGACGAGGCCGAGTGCGTCGCCTTCGTGGCGGCCGCCCGCGGCGCCGGCGCCATCGTCAACGCGGTGGACCGGCCACACCTCTGCGACGTGAAGTTCGGCGCCATCGTCAACCGCTCGCCGCTCGTGGTCGGCATCTCGACCGAGGGCGCGGCCCCGGTCTTCGGGCAGACCGTGCGCGCCCGGATCGAGGCGATGCTGCCCCGCGGGTTCAGTCGCTGGGTCGCGGCCGCCCGCGACTGGCGCGACGGCGTCACGGCCCGCTTCCACGGCTTCGCCGACCGGCGGTTCTTCTGGGAGCGCTTCACCGACCGGGCCTTCGCGGAGCCCGACCGGGCGCCGTCGGACCGGGATCTCGCCGAGCTGCTCGGCGAGACCGAGACCGCCCCGAAGGGCGGCGCCGTGACGCTGGTCGGGGCCGGCCCCGGCGACGCGGAACTGCTCACGCTCAAGGCGCTGCGGGCGCTGCGCAACGCCGACGTCATTCTCTACGACGACCTCGTCGCGCCCGAGATCCTGGACTACGCCCGCCGCGAGGCCCGCACCATGCTGGTGGGCAAGACCGGCCACGGCCCGTCCTGCCGCCAGGACGACATCAACGCGCTGATGGTGCAGCTCGCCCGCTCCGGCAAGCAGGTGGTGCGGTTGAAATCCGGCGACCCGCTGGTCTTCGGCCGGGCCGGCGAGGAGATCGAGGCCTGCCGGGCCGCCGGCATCCCGGTGACCGTGGTGCCGGGCGTCTCGGCCGCGCAGGGTGCGGCGGCGTCCCTCGGCCTGTCCCTGACCCATCGCGACGCCGCGCGCCGGCTCCAGTTCGTCACCGGCCACGACCGCCGCGGGGCGCTGCCGGACGACCTGAACTGGGGCGCGCTCGCCGATCCGAGCGTCACCACGGTCGTCTACATGCCGAAGCGGAGCCTGCGGGCCTTGCTGGCGCGCGCCGTGGAGGAGGGCCTGGCGCCCACGACGCCGGCGCTGCTGGTGTTCAACGCCACCCGCCCGAACCAGCAGGCCCTGCGCGGCACGGCCGCCGACCTCGCCGACCGGGTCGAGGCGGCGGGCCTCGACGGTCCGGCGCTGCTGATGGTGGGCGAGGCCTTCTCGGAGATGCGGGGCGCGCTCCCGGCCCGGGCGGAGCAGGCCCGCGTGGCGGTCTGAGGCCGCTGGCACGGGCGCGGCGGGGGAGCTGAAGATCAGCGGCTCCGGCGCGTCCGGCTGATCCGGATCAGGTCTCGCCGGCCACGAAGGCGCGCATCAGGTAGTTGGCGATCGCCATAGGCGGCGGCGCCAGGATCCCCTCGGGATGCGTTCCCGCCAGCATGGCCGCGACGTCGGCCCGGCTGAACCAGCGCGCATCCTCCAGCTCGCTGGGATCGGTCACGATAACCTCGTCGAGCGCCTCGGCGGCGCAGCCCATCATCAGCGACGACGGGAACGGCCAGGGCTGCGACGTCCGGTAGGTGACGGCGCCGACGCGGATCTGCGTCTCCTCGAACACCTCGCGGCGCACCGCGTCCTCGATCGTCTCGCCGGGCTCCAGGAAGCCCGCGAGGCAGGAATACATGTGCGGGCGGAAATGCGGACCCCGGCCGAGCAGGCAGGTGTCGCCCCGGCGCACCAGCATGATCACCACCGGGTCGACCCGGGGGAAATGGTGGGCGCTGCAACCCGGGCATTCCCGGCGGAAGCCGCCGGCCTTCGAGACGGTGGCGGTGCCGCAATTGGCGCAGAAGCCGTGGCGGGCGTGCCAGTCGAGCATGGACTTGGCCACGGCGAGTAGGCCGAGCTCCTCGGCCGCCACGGCGGAGTCGGTGGCGATCGACCTCAGGTCGAGGGTACGGGTCGGCCCCTCGGAGAAGCGCTCCGCGGCCTCGGCCGGCGCGGCGGCGGCGAAGACGGGCTGCCCGTCCCGGTGCCCGAGGAAGATGCGCATCTCGCCGGCGAGGTCCGCCGCCTCCGCGACCGCGATCAGTGCGGTCTCCCCGCGCAGCACGATCCGGTCGCCGCAGATCAGCACGAGGCGGGCTTCGGGCGTGTCGAAGGCGGGCACCGCCTCCTCGGGCTGCTCGGCCGAGTGCCGGTCGAGGCGGTTTCGGACGAAGCCGAGGGTGTCGCGGGGATCGGTCATGCGAGGGTCAGGCCGCGGAGAAGAGGGCGCCGGCGCGCTCGAGGAGCTGGGCGCGGGCGTGGGGCGGATAGGGCTTGCGGGTCTCGAACCCCCAGACCGGCCCCGGCCAGGCGGGATCCGACCGGAAGCGGCCGACCACGTGGACGTGGAGCTGCGACACTACGTTGCCCAGGGCGCCGACATTCACCTTGTCGGGCTTGGACAGGGCCTGCATCACCCCCGTGGTGAGGCGGATCTCCTTCCAGAGCGCCGCGGCATCGGTCTCGGAGAGGTCGGTGATCTCGGTGAGGTTCGGGCGGCGCGGCACTAGGATCAGCCACGGGAACCGGGCATCATCCATCAGCAGCACGCGGCACAGGGCGAGGTCGCCCACTTCGGCGGTGTCAGCCGACAGGCGCGGGTCGAGGGTGAAGGCGGGCTCGGTCATCGCCGACCGGTGTAGCGCAGCTTCCGCGTCGGCGCGCGGGTTTGCTGCGCCGTCGGTGACGCAGCGGCCCGATCGGCTCAGAGACCCGGCACGACGCCCTGGCGGCCCACCGCGATCGTCCCCGCCATCAGCCCGCCGGCCTCGTCCGGGCGCGCGAAGATCGTCACGGCGGCGCCCCGCTGAAGCATCGCCTTCTCACCAGGCGAGAACTGCGTCACCGGCGTGTCGTCGGGGATCGCGAAGGACGATTGGCCGCCGTTATAGGCGAGGGTCAGACGCATCGGCGCGCCCCGCTGCACGTCGGCCACCCAGCCGGCGGTGAGGCGCGCGCCCTGCGCGGTGTCCCAGGGCTGGCTGCCGGCCTCGAACCCGCGCTCGGACGGAGAGTACAGGGTCACGGCGGTCGCCTGCCGCGGCTCGGAATCGGACGCACCGAGGACGCTGACGTAGCTCTCCGGCTTGATCGCCCGCAGGCTGGCGCCGTTCACCGCGTAGATGCGGGTCCGGGGGCCCATCCGCACGGCCAGGGTGCTGCCGCTGGTGCGGCGGATCTCCACGCGCTCCGAATCGGCCTGGACCACGGTGCCGCGGAACCGGACGGTCGCCGGCTCAGCGCGGGCGGCGGGGATGGTCGCGATCGCCAGAAGGCCGGCGAGGAAGAGACGTCTCACGGGGCTCTTCACGGGGGTCCTTTCCGAGCGTGTGGACAATGGGCGTGCCGTCCGGCTGCGGGACCCGAACGCCGGGGACCGGGCAGGGTTCCCGGCGCCGAAGGACGTGCGGTGCCGCAATCCGTCGGCCGGGCTCGCGGAGCGCTCAATGCGCCATCAGCACCGGCATGTCGGCGTGGGCGAGAACGTGGCTGGTGACGCCGCCGAAGATCATCTGGCGCAGGCGGCTCTGTGTGTAGGCGCCCTTGATGAGAAGATCGCAGCCGAACGCCTTCGCCTCCGCCAGAAAGGTCTCGCCGGGCACGCGCCGGCCGGCCGGCAGGGCCCGGTGCGACGCGTCCACACCCTCGCAGGCCAGGGCCTGGGCGAGGTCCTGCGCGGTCGGGCCCGGCACCATGCCGCCCTCGACGCTGAGCACGAGCACCCGCTCGGCCCGCCGCAGGAACGGCATCGCGAAAGCCACCGCCCGGGCGGTCTCGGTCGACCCGTTCCAGGCGATGACTACGGCGTCACCGAGGCTGGCCGGTGCCGTAGGCGGCGCCAGCAGGATCGGGCGGCCGCTCTCGAACAGGGCCGTCTCGAACGTGGTCATGCGCGGGGCGTTGTCGGTCGTGCCGGGGCGCCCGACCACCGTGGCCGAGAACAGCCGCGCGTACTGCCCGAGGAACGCGTCGCCGGTGGGGACGTCCTGTCGCCAGCGGTAGCGCGGTCCGGCATCCGGCACGCGGTCCGGTATGCAGAGCCCGTCGCGGGCGTGCCGCGGGATGCCGGCGCCGTCCATGAAGGCCACGAAGCGGCCGCCCGCTTCCTCGGCCTCGGCCCGGTCGGCCTCCTCGTCGCGCAGCCAAGTCATGCCGCCGACCATGTCGACCGGCACGTACTCGGCCAGCGCCGGGCGCAGGGACACGCCCTCGATCAGACTGCCGAAGCGCGTGGCCGCCAGCCGGGTCGTCTCGAAGACGGAGGGCAGGGCGTCGTGCATCGCGACGGGTACGAGCAGGGTCTTCATGCTGGCCTCCTCCTCGGGCACGCGAGGCTAATCCGCCCGGCCGCGCGGTGGAACCGGGCCCGGCACGGCGCGCACACGCTTTTGCGGCGCACCCGGATCGAGCCGGTTGCGGAGGGCCCCAGCCAGGGGCCGCTCGACGAGGCGGTGGACCACGAGCGCGGCCGCGGCGCTGACCGCGAGCATCAGCGCCATGCTGCCCCAGGGATGCAGGGCGGGGGCGAGACCGAGCCGCAGCAGCGCCTCGCGCACGAGTCGTAGCGCGAACGGATGCACGAGGTAGAGGGCGTAGGACGCGTCGCCGAGCGCGACGAGCACGCGCACGGGGGACGGCAGCCGCGCGACCGCGGCCGCGTCGCGGGGTGGCCCGAGGGCGGCCGCCACCAGCAGGACGGCCGGCCCGCCGACGAGGAGCGGGCGCAGGAACCCGTCGGCCTCGCCGAGACCCGCGAGCACCCGCGCGGCCAGGATCAGCCCCAGCACGCCCAGCACCGCGAGCCCGACCCGCAGGGGGAGGGCCGGCCGGAACCCCGCGCCCCAGGCGAGGGCGAGACCGGCGCCGGCGGCGAATTCGAGTACGATCGGATCCGACCAGAAGCGCAGCGGCACCGGCAGGCCCGGCACGAGGGCGCCGACCGCCACGAGGACGGCCAAGCTCCCGCACAGCCACGCGACGGCGCCACGCCGCCCGAAGCCGAGACCCGCGGCGAAGAGTGCGTAGAAGGCCGCCTCGTAGTTCAGGGTCCAGCCGAGGCCGTAGAGCGGCTGGACGGTGCCGTCGGGGCGGGCCGCCGGCCAGAACAGGAAGCTCGCCGCGAGGGCGACCGGGTCGCGCACCAGCGCGGCGGCCTCGCCCAGGAGGTCCGGCCGCGCGAGCGCCAGGACGAGGTAGAGCAGGCTCACCAGCCAGTAGAGGGGCACCACCCGGGCGACCCGGTGGGCGAGGAAGCGGGCGCGGCCGCCCGACCGGCCCGCGAGCCGGCCGCCGGCATGGACGATGACGAAGCCGGAGATCACGAAGAACAGGTCGACCCCGCCCCACCAGGGCAGCAGCGTCGCGGGATCGAGCGCCGGGCCGGCGCCCCGGTCAGCGAGGAGGCCCGCCTCGTGCCGCGCGTGGTGCCATGCCACCATGAGGGCGGCGGCGGCGCGGAGGATCTGGACGGCGACGACGATCACGGGCTGCCCGCGCGCGTCGCGCTTCGAGCCCTGCCCGGAGGTGCGGCCGGAAGGACCCACCCGCCGAGGCCACCGTCCCGGACGAGCGCAATCGGCATCCTGCGGGATCCACCGAGAGGGCACGCGCGCCGGATTAGATCCGCTCGGGAACCGTATTGTCCGATGCGAAAACGGCAGGAACCATAAGCCGATAGCCTCGTTGACGGACCAATTCGCGAACCCGCCGGCTCCGAGTTGCCTGCGACGTCGTCTGCCGAGGCGTCCGTGCTGCACATGCGGCGTCCTTCCGCGGTTCGCGTGCCCATCTCGAACAGAGGTCCCGATGCTGAAGAACTACGCTGCCGCGTCCGCGCTCGTCCTGGCGCTGTCGACCCCGGCCATGGCCCAGAGCGCCAACGACTTCCGCATGCAGTCGATGCAGGCGAACGCCTTCGAGATCCAGTCCTCGCAGATCGCCCTGTCCAAGTCGCGCAACCCGCGCATCCGCTCCTACGCCCAGGAGGTGCTCCGTGACCACCGCGCCGCCAACGTCGCCCTGGCCGGCGGCCAGATGAACGGCGTCGCCGGCGATCCGGGCCTCGGTGGCTTGGTCACCGCCCCGATCGCGGTGGCGGGCAGCGCCGTGGGCGCCGGCGTCGGCGCGGCGACCGGCGTGGTCGGCGGCACCCTGGCGGGCGGCCCGGTCGGCGGCCTCGAGGGCGCGGGTGCCGGCGCGGCGCGCGGCGCCGCCGCGGGTGGCCAGATCGGCCGCGGCGACGTGATGGCGACCGGCGCCTCGACGATCGTCCCGCCGAACCCGGAGCAGCAGGCGATGCTGGCCCAGCTCTCGGCCGCCCCGGCCGGCGCGCGCTTCGACCGCCTGTACGCGTCGCAGCAGATCCAGGCCCATCAGATGACCATCGCGATGACCCAGGCCTACGCTCAGGGCGGCCCGAACCCGGCCCTGCGCAACTACGCCCAGCAGGCCCTGCCGGCCCTGCAGATGCACCTGCAGCAGGCCGAGCGTCTCCCGGGCGCCATGTAAGCGGCACGGACTTCGGCGGCCCGGCCTCGGCCGGGCCGAACGAGAAGGCGGCGGGCGCGAGCCCGCCGCCTTTCTCATGTCGATGGCTGTTCGAGCCAGGATGATCGCCGGCCGACCGCGGCGAACGACCTTCGCGGACGCGCCGCGCCGGCGCGTCCCAGCATCATAGGATCCGGGACCGGCCGACCGGTCCAGAATCTCAGCGCCCGCGCCGTGCGCTCACTCGCACGCGATGGCGGCGACGGAACGGACCGACTGGCCGGTCGTGTCGATCGGCGGCTTGAACTCGCCGGACTGCGGATCGCGCACCAGCAGGGAGCCGCTGGCCACGCCGAAATGCGCGCCGTGGATCTCGAGGCGGCCGTCGTCGACCCGCTCCTTCACGAACGGGAAGGTCAGCAGGTTCTCCATGCTCTGGACGACCACGGCGTGTTCCAGCTTGGTCAGGTAGTTCGGCGCGGCGGGATCGCCGGCCTTGTCCTCGGCCTGACCCACGAGCGAGACCCACTTGCCGATGAAGTCGCCGGGCGAGAGCGGCTTCGCCTTGTTGGCCCAGGCCTTGATGCCACCGCAGGTGGCATGCCCGAGGACGACGATGTGCTTCACCTCCAGGGCCTGGACGGCGAATTCCAGGGCCGCCGAGGTGCCGTGATACTGGCCGTCCGGCTGATAGACCGGCACGAGGTTGGCGACGTTGCGGATCGTGAACAGCTCGCCCGGGCCGGCATTGAAGATCGCGCTGGGCGAGACCCGGCTGTCGCAGCAGCTGATGACCAGGATCTCCGGATTCTGCGTCGAGGCGAGCTGCGCGAAGCGCCGCCGCTCGGTCGGAAAGCGGTCGAGGAGGAAGGACCGGTAGCCTTCGGTCAGGTAGACGGGGAACATAAAGTCGTCTCCAGTTAGACAAATCCGCGACAGCGGGAGTGAAATCAAAGTCCTCGCCAAGCAAGAACGCGCGGCTGGGCCGGAATAGTCCCGCCCACGAGATCCGAGGCCAGATCCGCGAGGCCGGCCGGCTCGACGTGCTCACCGCTGGCGCGCAACTCGTCGAGCGGCCACCAGCGCGTCCCGATCAGCGGGTTGTCCTCGGTCTCGGCGAGCCGGCTCGTGTCGACGCGGTCGTCCGGAAGGCGGACGAGGAAGTAGCGCTCCCGGGCGTCCCGCGCTTGGCGGAACAGGTGGAACAGGCCGTCGCAGGCCGCGACCTGCGGGCCGATCGCGGCGTCGCCCCGGCCGATCTCCTCCTCGAGTTCCCGCCGGCAGGCGGTGACGTGGTCCTCGCCGGGCTCAAGGCCGCCGCCGGGCATGAACCAGAACCGGAGCGGCGCCCCGTCCGGCCCCCTCGCGTGGACCGACGTGTAGGCGATGAGCAGGATCCGGTCCCGCGGATCGAGGACGATCGCGCGGGCGATGTGACGGACGGGCAGGGGGTTCGCGGCGCTCATGCAGCCAGAGCTAGAGCGCGCGCCGGGGACGGACACCGGCCGCGCGCGCGCCTGCGTGCAAAACAGCACGTTGCGGCCGCCGACGCGCCCGGCGGAGGTGCGGGGCGCCGGTTCAGGACGGCGGGCGGGGTGCCGGTGCCCAGATCACGACGGGGAGCCCGAAGGCGTCGCGCTCGGGTGGATCCGGCAGCGGCACGGCCTGTCCGAGGCTTATGTCGCGGGCCACCACGAGGGAGGCCAGCGCGTCGAGATGGTCGTCCTCCGGAACGCCCTTGACCCGGGACCCGATCAGCGCGTCCGGCAGGCCCGCCGCCGCGAGGAGCGCCCGCCGGCGGTCCAGCCCTTCGCGGGCGCGCCTGCCCTTCTTGGGCAGGCCGAGCGGCCGGCCGCCGTTGAGGGCGTGGAAGGCCACCTCGGGATGGACCTCGTGGACCCGCGCGCGCGCCTCCGGGCGCTGCCGCAGGAGCGTGTCGACCGCGCGGACGTAGCGGAAGATGTTGTAGCCCTGGATCGACGGCGCGAAGGGCGGGTCGCTCGCGGCCCGCGAGGCGGCCTTCGCGGCGGCGTAGTCGGGGGCGTAGACCGCGCTCCGCGGCGGCATCGGGAACACCGAGGCCCGCGCCGGCCCGAGCCGGGCGCGCGCGGCCCGGTCGGCGCCGCGGCCGCCGCCGGTGATCCGGTCGGGCAGCCCGATCGGCACGTCGATCCCGACGATGTCGGGCCGCTCCGGCGCGTCGAGGAGCGCGGCGACGTCCGGGAACAGGGCGCAGCGGTGCCGATCGGGGTCGTCGAGGTCGAGGAGCGCCCCCGCCCAGGCGCCGCGGCAGCCGTCCAGTCCCGCGATCCAGCGCGCCATGCCATTCCCCCGCCGCGGTGCGTGCGGCCGCCGTTCCGGCCCGCGTTCTTGCCGGGATGCGCGCGGAAAGCTATCCGCGTCGCCGAGGGCGCCGCCGGCCCGGGAGAAGCGTGATGAGCGAGATCCGTCCCCGTCGCAGCGTGCTGGCGATGCCGGGCTCCAACGCCCGGGCGCTGGAGAAGGCGCGGTCGCTCCCCGCCGACGTGATCCTGATCGACCTCGAGGACGGCACCGCCCCCGCCGCGAAGGCGGCGGCCCGCGCCCAGGTCGCCGCCGCGGTCGCCGCGCGAGGCTTCGGCCCGCGCGAGGTCGTGGTCCGCATCAACCCGCCGGAGACCGAGGACGGCGAGGCCGACCTCGTGGCGCTCGCGCCGGCCGCCCCGGACGCGATCCTGGTGCCGAAGGTCCGGACCTCCGACGCGCTGATCGCCGTGGGCTCCCGCCTGCGCCGCCTCGGCGCGCCCCTGGCGACGCGGGTCTGGGCGATGATCGAGACGCCGATGGCGGTGGTGAACGCCGCCGAGATCGCGGGCGCGGCCCGGGACGTGGACGGCCGGCTCGGCGCCCTGGTGATCGGCCCGAACGACCTCCTGAAGGCGTCGCGGATCCGGCCGCCGGGGCGGGCCGCCCTGCTGCCCTGGCTGATGAACGTCCTGGCCGCCGCCCGGGCCTACGAGATCGAGGCGATCGACGGCGTGTTCACCGACCTCGAGGATGCGACCGGGTTCGAGGCCGAGTGCGCGCAGGGCCGCGACCTCGGCTTCGACGGCAAGATGCTGATCCACCCGAGCCAGATCGGCCCGGCCAACGCCGCCTTCGGGCCGGATGCCGAGGAGATCGCGCAGGCCCGCCGGCTGATGGACGTGTTCGACGCGCCGGAGAACCGCGAGCGCGGGGTCATCGCGGTAGACGGCAAGATGGTCGAGCGCCTCCACGTCGAGGCCGCCCGGCGGACGCTCGCCATGGCCGAGGCGATCGCGCGGATGACCGCGTGAGCGACCTGCCGGAGGTCGGGCTGCGGCTGCTCGACCCGCGCCTGCCGGGCTGGGGCTTCCCGCGCTGGGGTTCGTCGGCCGCGGCCGGCCTCGACCTGCACGCCTGCCTCGACGCGCCCCTGGAGTTGCAGCCTCAGGGGAAGGCGGTCCTGATCCCGGCGGGGGTCAGCGTGCTGATCCGCGATCCCGCCTGGTGCGGGCTGATATTCCCGCGCTCGGGGCGCGGACACCGGGACGGTCTGGTGCTCGGCAACGGCACCGGCGTGATCGACGCGGATTACGAGGGTCCGCTGCTGGTCTCCGCCTGGAATCGCGACGCATCCGAGCCCGTGCGGATCGAGCCGGGCGAGCGGATCGCGCAGCTCGTCTTCACGCGGATCACGCGGCCGGCGCTGACTGTGCTGGAGGGCGCGCCCGGCCCCGGCTCGGAGCGGGGCGCGGGCGGGTTCGGGTCGAGCGGGCGCTAGCGCGCCCTCCGCCGACTGGGATACCGGTTCGGCCCGGGAGAGGACGTCAGACCCGTTCCGATCGAGGCCTCGGTGGGTGTCCCAATCCGTCATCACGAGCGGAGCGAAGGGACCCAGGGCAGCGCGACATTGCCAAGCGTGGCGCTGCCTGGATTGCTTCGCTCCGCTCGCAAAGACGGCGGGGCCGACGCCATCGACCAGGACGCGGATGACGACAGGAGCTCGGCGCCGCCCCTCAGTCCAGCGTCTTGCCGAGCCGCCCGGCCAGGTCCTGGATGAACTGGAACGCGGTCCGGCCCGAGCGCGAGCCGCGGGTGGTGGCCCATTCCAGGGATTCGGCGCGCAGCTGGTCCGGCGCCACGGCGAGACCGTAGCGGTCGGCGTAGGCGCGGATCATCGCCAGGTACTCGTCCTGGCTGCACTTGTGGAAGCCGAGCCAGAGGCCGAACCGGTCCGAGAGCGAGACCTTCTCCTCCACCGCCTCGCCGGGGTTGATGGCGGTCGAGCGCTCGTTCTCCACCATGTCGCGGGCGAGCAGGTGGCGGCGGTTCGATGTGGCGTAGAACAGCACGTTCCCCGGCCGCCCCTCGATGCCGCCGTCGAGCGCCGTCTTGAGCGACTTGTACGAGGTGTCGTCGGCGTCGAAGGAGAGGTCGTCGCAGTAGACGAGCCAGCGGTGCGGGTCCGGCCGCAGCAGGGCCATCAGGTCGGGCAGCGCCTCGATGTCCTCGCGGTGGATCTCGACGAGCTTCATCGGCAGGCTGCCGGCGGGCCGGCGGGCGTTGATCTCGGCGTGGGCCGCCTTGACCAGCGAGGACTTGCCCATGCCGCGGGCGCCCCACAGCAGGGCGTTGTTGGCCGGCAGGCCGCGGGCGAAGCGCTCGGTGTTCTCCACCAGGGTGTCGCGCGCCCGGTCGATGCCGGTGAGCAGGCCCATCTCCACCCGGGCCACCTGCGGCACCGGGGTCAGCCGGCGCTCGGGCCCCCACAGGAACGCGTCGGCGGCGCTCGGGTCGAAGGCTGGCGGGACGGCGGGCGCGGTCCGCTCCAGCGCGGTGGCGATGCGCTCCAGGAGCGGCATCAGGGTGTCGAGGGTGGCGGGGCTCGTCATCGGATCGGGGGGTTCGCGTGCGGGTCGGTCAGGCGGCCGGTTCTACGGGGAAGAACCGGGGAAATCATCCGTGTCCGGACGCATGGCGCGGTCCTCCCGAACGCGAACCGGGATCGAGCGTTGGTATACCCGGCCGGTCGCGCCGAAACGTCCTCCGGGGAGTATCGATGGAAGCGGAACCGACGATCCGGATCACCCAGGTCGCGGATTACGTCTTCACGGTCGATTTCAGCGCGGCCCTCCCGGCGCTGCGCACCGACGAGGCGCCCCCGATCGGCGGCGGGACCGGGCCGTTCCCCGAGCAGCTCCTGATCTCCGGCGTCGCGAACTGCCTCTGCGCCAGCCTCGTCTTCGCCCTGGGCAAGTTCCGCCAGGACGCGCGCGGCGTCGCGGCCGAGGCGTCCTGCCGGGTGGAGCGCAACGCCGAAGGGCGGCTGCGCGTCACCGGGATCGGCGTCCACATCCAGCTCGGCGCCGCCGCCGCCGACATGCCGCGGATCGACCGGGTCCTGGAGCAGTTCGAGCGGTTCTGCACCGTCTCGGAGAGCGTGAAGGCCGGGATTCCGGTCGCCGTGTCGGTAGCCGACCGCCATGGCACGCGCCTGAAATGACGCGCGTCGGGGAAAGATCGGCCGCCCGGCGCATTGCCGCAGCACCGAACGGCCGCGATGGCCGCAATGGCCGCAATGCCCGGAGTGAGGAGACGCCATGCAGGACCAGACGCGAGAGCCCGCCCGCGCCCCCGAGGCGCTCGCCGCCCTGTTCAATCAGCGCGCCAATGCCGGCGACGTCGAGGGCCTCGTCGCCCTCTACGAGCCCGACGCGGTGCTGGCGGCGGGCCGCGTCGTCGCCACGGGCCACGCCGAGATCCGGACCTTCTATGCCGACCTGCTGGCGCGCAAATCCGACTTCCCGGCGCCGGAAACACCACCGCCGCTGCGCAACGGCGCGCTGGCCATGACCTTCGCGCGGCTGCCCAACGGCGCGTTCTCGGTGGAGGTCGCCCGCGAGCAGGCGGACGGCACGTGGCTCTGGGCGATCGACCAGCTGAAGCTCGCGCCGCCGAAGGGCTGACGGCCGGCTCGGACGCTCCCGCGCGCTTGTCCCACCGGACGCGATGCGGCAAAGCGGGACCCGCGCGCTCGACGCCGCGCAGAAGACCCGAGCCGACTCGATGCACGACATCCGCGCCATCCGGGAGAACCCGGACGCCTTCGACCGCGACCTCCAGCGCCGGGGCCTCGCGCCGCTCTCGGCCGAGCTGATCGCCCTCGACGAGGCGCGGAAATCGTCGGTCTCGGCCGCGCAGGCCAACCAAGAGCGGCGCAACGCGCTGGCCAAGGAGATCGGCGGCGCCAAGAAGGCCAAGGACGAGGAGCGCGCCGCCGCCCTGATGGCCGAGGTCGCGGCCCTGAAGGGGGCCGAGCCGGAGCTGAAAGCCGCGCAGGACGCGGCAGACAAGACCCTAGCCGACCGCCTCGCCGCGATCCCGAACCGGCCGAAGCCCGACGTGCCGGAGGGCGCGGACGAGCACGGCAACGTCCTCTACCGCAGCCACGCCGCGACCCGCGAGCGGCTGACCGAAGGCCGCGAGCATTTCGAGCTCGGCGAGGCCTCGGGCCTGATGGATTTCGAGGCGGCGGCCAAGCTGTCCGGCTCGCGCTTCGTGGTGCTGAAGGGCCAGCTCGCGCGGCTGGAGCGGGCGCTCGGCCAGTTCATGCTCGACCTGCACACGCAGGAGCACGGCTACCTGGAGGTGGCGCCGCCGGTGCTGGTGCGCGACGCCGCCATGTTCGGCACCGCGCAGCTGCCGAAGTTCGAGGACGACCAGTTCTCGGTCTTCAAGGGCCTCGATTACGTCAGGTCGCTGCAGGGGCAGGCGGGCGCGGATGCCGCGCCGGTCAGCGACGAGCATTTCTGGCTCGTGCCCACCGCCGAGGTGCCGCTGACGAACCTCGTGCGCGAGGCGATCCTCCGCGAGGAGGAGCTGCCCCTGCGCTTCACCGCCCTGACGCCCTGCTTCCGGGCCGAGGCCGGGGCGGCGGGGCGCGACACCCGCGGCATGCTGCGCCAGCACCAGTTCAGCAAGGTCGAGCTGGTCTCGATCACGACGCCGGAGGAATCCGCCAACGAGCACGAGCGGATGCTGACCAGCGCCGAGGCGGTGCTGAAGAAGCTGGATCTGCCCTATCGGGTGATGACGCTCTGCACCGGCGACATGGGCTTCGCCAGCCAGAAGACCTACGACATCGAGGTCTGGGTGCCCGGCCAGCGCACCCACCGCGAGATCTCGTCCTGCTCGGTCTGCGGCGACTTCCAGGCCCGGCGGATGAACGCCCGCTACCGGGGCAAGGACGGCAAGCCGGCCTATGTCCACACGCTCAACGGCTCGGGCGTCGCGGTCGGCCGCGCGCTCATCGCCGTGATGGAGAACTACCAGAACCCGGACGGGAGCATCACCATCCCGTCGGTGCTCCACCCCTACATGGGCGGGCTCAACCGGATCGAGGGCACCCGCTGATGCGCATCCTGGTCACCAACGACGACGGCATCCACGCGCCGGGGCTCAGTACCCTGGAGGAGATCGCCCGGGAGATCTCGGACGACGTCTGGGTCGTGGCGCCGGAGAGCGACCAGTCCGGCGTGTCGCACTCGCTCTCGCTCAACGATCCGCTGCGGCTGCGGCAGGTCTCGGAGCAGCGCTTCGCCGTGAAGGGCACGCCGTCGGACTGCGTGATCCTGGGCGTGCGCCACATCCTGGGCGATCACGGGCCTGACCTCGTCCTGTCGGGAGTCAACCGCGGCCAGAACGTCGCCGAGGACGTGACCTATTCGGGCACGATCGCGGCCGCCATGGAGGGGACGATCCTCGGCATCCGCTCCATCGCCATGAGCCAGGCCTACGGCGCCGGCGGGCGCGGCGCGCTCAAGTGGGACTGCGCCCGGACGCACGGCGCGAAGGTCGTCCGCAAGATCCTGGAGACCGGGATCGAGCCCGGCATCCTGATCAACGTGAACTTCCCGGACTGCGAGCCGGCCGACGTGCAGGGCGTCGCGGTGGCGGCGCAGGGCTTCCGCAACCAGGCGCTGCTGTCGATCGACGCGCGTGTCGACGGGCGCGGCAACCCGTATTTCTGGCTGGCCTTCGCCAAGGCCCGGTTCGAGCCGGGCCACGGCTCGGATCTCAAGGCCATCGCCGAGAAGCGGATCTCGGTGACGCCCCTGCGCCTCGACCTCACTGACGAGCCGACGCTGACGCGCTTCGCGCAGGCCTTCGCCGAGTGATCGAAAGGACGTCGATCGATCTGGGCAGCCTGGAGGAGGCTGCCGGCAACGCGGCCTTCGTGATGGCGCTCCGGGGTCGCGGCCTGCGGGACACCGCGGTGCTGCGGGCCATGGAGCAGGTCCCGCGGGACACCTTCGCGCCACCGCCGCATCGGGAGCAGGCGCGGCGCGACATCGCGCTGCCGCTGTCCTGCGGCGCCTCGATGACGGCGCCGTCGACGGTGGCGCTGATGCTGGCGCAGCTGCGGCTGGAGCCCGGCCAGCGCGTCCTGGAGATCGGCACCGGCTCGGGCTACGTGACCGCGCTGCTCGCCCAGCTGGGCGCCGGGGCGGTGCTTAGCCTGGAGCGCTACACATCGCTGGCCGGGGCGGCGACGCGGCGGCTCGCGGCCCTGTCCGAGGTGCACATCGTCCGGGCGGACGGGCTGGCCCCGGACCTGCCGGACGGCGGCTTCGACCGGATCCTCGTCCACGGAAGCGTTCCCGCGATCCCATCGCACTGGCGCGCGGCCTTGGAACCGGGCGGACGGCTGGTGACGGGCCTGCGCGGCGACGGCGGCTGCTGGGTGGCGGTGCTGGCGACGCCGGAGGCCGTGCCGGAACTCGGCGCGCCGGTGCGCCTGGCAGCCCTGGTGCCGGGACTGGCGCAGGTGCTCTGACAGCCCTCCGTCATCGCGCGCGGCGACGCGACGCGGGGCCGCGCGCCCTCCGCAGGCGTGGCGCCGCTGGATCGCCTCGCGGCGCTGGCGAAGGCACCGGAGTGGCGGTTAGCCCACCCGCCGCGCCGCCCACCACAGCCGCCACAGCCGGCGCCAGCGCGGCAGCTCGACGGACGTGTTGAGCGGGTCGTAGGAGGCCCGCTCCATGGCGGCGAGGTAGGGCTCCACCAGGGCCGTGGGCAGGAAGGCGGCGCCCGCCGAGGGCGCGATGGTCGGGCGGGCCGCCTCGAAGGCCTTCAGGTGCTGCCGGGCGAGGGCGCGCAGGTCGGCGCAGGCCCGGCGCAGGCCCGGACCGCCGCGGCCCGTCACGATATCCTCGCGGGTGACGCCGTAGCGGCCGAGGATGTCGGCCGGCAGGTAGACCTGCCCCGCGCGGGCGTGCCAGGGCAGGGCGCGCAGGAGCCCGGTGATGCCGTACGCCACGCCGGCATGGCCGGCCGCGCCCGCGCCGCCCGGTTCGGTGCCGTTGCCGATCACGAGGCTTGCCAGCCGGAACAGCGCCGAGGCGGTCTCGCCGCAATAGCCCTCCAGGTCGTTCACCCGGGGCATCGGATCCTCGTAGAGGTCGAAGACGCGGGCGTCGATCAGGTCGACGAAGGGCTGGCGCCCGAGGCGGTTCGCCCGGATCGCCTCCTCCAGGGCGGCCGCCACCGGGTTGGCGCGCACGTCGCCGCGCGCCTCGCCCTGCAGGGCGTCGCGCCACCATTGCAGGCGGATCTCGCCGGCCATCGGGTTCGAGACGGCCTCGCGTACCCGCGCGATGGTCAACGAGAAGGCGTAGAGGGCGAAGAGGTGCGGGCGGGCGGCGGCCGGGGCGAACAGGGTCGCGTAGTAGCGGTCCGGGTCGCCGGCCCGCACGAGGCCCTCGCAGTGGGACTGCGCGAAGGCGAGCCCGGTCTCGGCGGTCTGGCCGTCGACCTCCGGCATCAGGCCACCGCGATCAGCGCGGCGGCGACCTTGCGGTTCTCGGCCACCAGGATGTTGTAGGTCCGGGCGGCGGCGCCGGTCTGCATCACGTCGAGGCCGACGCCGAGATCCTTCAGCCAGACCCGGAGCGCGGGATCGATCGCCGCGATGTCGAGGCCGGTCCCGACGAGCAGCAGCTCGATGCCGCCGGCCTCGGCCTGGACCGGGCGCAGGGCCGTGCGGTCGATGGCCCGCGGCTCCGTCACCTCCCAGGCGCGGACCCCGGAGGGCAGCAGCAGGATCGAGCCGCGATGCGACATCCCGGCGAAGCGGAAGCCGCCGTTGCCGTAGGTGTCGATGATGTGCCGCCCCGGCACGAAGCCGGAGTCGAAATTCTTCGGACTTGGCTGATCGGCCATCTGGGAAAAGGGACTACTCCGCCGGTTGCGGGACGCCGGACCGCTCCGAGGCCGCGCGGGCGCCCGAGAGCATCAGGCCCAGATAGATCAACACCGGCGTCGAGACGAAGATCGCCGAGTACGTGCAGATCAGGACGCCGCAGAGCATCACGACGGCGAAGCCCTTGATCGCCTCGCCGCCGAACAGCACCAGCGCCAGCAGCGACAGCGCCGACGAGATCGACGTCATCACCGTGCGCGACATGGTCGAGTTGATCGACAGGTTGAGCAGGTCGACGGTCGGAATGGTCTTGTAGCGGCGCATGAGCTCGCGGGTCCGGTCGAACACCACCACGGTCTCGTTCAGCGAGTAACCGACGATCGTCAGGATCGCGGCGATCGAGGTCATGTTGAACTCGATGCGGCTGATGATGAACACGCCGACGGTCAGCACGATGTCGTGGAGGGTGCCCACGATGGCGCCGAGCGCCAGTTCCCGCTCGAACCGGAACCAGAGGTAGAGCAGCACCGCCACGACGGAGAGCACGACGCCGAGCGTGCCGGACTGGACGAGCTCGCCGGAGACGCGCGGACCGACGGTCTCGGTGCGGCGGAAATCGTAATCCTTGTCGAAGGCGGCGTGCGCCTTGTTCATCACCGCGGTCTGGCCCTGCTCGCCGGGCTGGAGCGGCAGGCGGACCAGCACGGTGCCCTGGTTGCCGAGTTCCTGCACCTCCGGCTCGCCGAAGCCGAAGCCCGCGGCCGTGTGCCGGATCGACGCCACGTCCGCGGTGCCGGATTTCGCCTGCAGCTCCACCAGAGTGCCGCCCTTGAAGTCGATGCCGAAATTCAGCCCGATCGTCAGGAACAGCGCCACGGTCGCGAGCGACAGCACCGCCGAGAGCGGGAAGGTGAAGCGCCGGAATCGCATGAAGTCGAAATGCGATTCATCGGGCCAGAGGCGGAGCAGGCGCATGGTCGGTACTCTATTCGCGGACATCGCGATGGAGGACGGTCGAGGCGCGGGTCCCCTCTCCCGTGCGGGACAGGGGGGGTCACGTCGCGCCGCCCGCGCTCCTTCGATGGCCTCCCAGACTAATCAGAACGGCAGGGTCTTCGGCCGGAACGTATTGTACCACACCGCGATCATCATCCGGGTCAGCGTCACCGCGGTGATGACCGTGGTGAGGATGCCGAGGATGAAGACCACGGCGAAGCCCTTCACCGGGCCCGAGCCGAGGAAGAACAAGATCAGGGCGGCGATCGCCATGGTCGAGTTCGAGTCGATGATGGTGGCGAAGGCCCGGTCGAAGCCCGCCTGCAGCGCCGAGATCAGCGAGCGGCCGGCCCGCTGCTCCTCGCGCATGCGCTCGTAGATCAGCACGTTCGAATCCACCGCGGTGCCGATGGTGAGCACGATGCCGGCGATGCCCGGGAGCGTCATGGTCGCCTCCAGCACCGACATCAGGCCGAGGATCAGCCCGACGTGGACGATGAGGGCGATGTTGGCGATGAAACCGAAGGTCCCGTAGGTCGCGAACATGAAGGTCACGACGAGGGCCGCCGCCACCAGGGTCGCGAGCTTGCCGGCCTCGATGGAGTCGCGGCCGAGGCCCGGGCCGACGACGCGGCGCTCGACCACGGTGAACTTCGCGGGCAGCGCGCCGGCGCGCAGCAGGACCGCCAGATCGTTGGCCTGCTGCACGGTGAAGTTGCCGGTGATCTGGCCCGAGCCGCCGGTGATCGCCGAGCGGATCACCGGGGCCGACACGACCTCGTTGTCGAGCACGATCGCCATGCGCCGGCCGATATTCTCCGAGGTCGCCTGTCCGAAGCGCTGCGCGCCGCGCAGGTTGAACTTGAAGCTCACCATCGGCTCGTGGGACTGCTGGTCGAAGGACGGCTGCGCATCGGTCAGCTCGCCGCCGTCGGCCATGACCCGGCGCTCCACCGGGACCTTGGCGCCCTTCTCGTCCTTGGAGGGCAGCATGTCGACGTCGCCCGAGGGGCTGTCGGCGAGCATGCGGAACTCGAGCTTGGCGGTGGAGCCGAGCAGCTTCTCGAGCCGCTCCGGGTTCTGCTCGCCGGGCACCTGGATCAGGATCCGGTCCGCGCCCTGCTGCTGGATCGAAGGCTCGGTGGTTCCGGTCGAGTCGAGGCGGCGCCGGATGACCTCGATGCCCTGGCTCACGGCCCGGCGGGTGCGGTCGGTGATGCCGGCATCGGTGAGGGTCAGGCGGATCACCCCGCCCGGCTGCTCGGCGATGTCGAGGGTGCGGGCCGCCGTCTGGCCGATCGAGGTGGTGATCGGCTGCGACAGCTCCTGGAGCTTCGGCAGGACCTTGGCCCGGGCGGCGGCGTCGTCGATCTTCACCTGCACGCCGCGCGGCAGCAGGCCGATGCCGCCGTCGGCGCGGACGTTCTCCTGCTGGAGCACGCGGCGCACGTCGTCGCGCAGGGCCTTCGCCTGCGAGGCGATCAGCTCGTTCTGGTCCACCTCGAGCAGGAGCTGCGAGCCGCCCTGCAGGTCGAGGCCGAGCACGATCGCGCGCGTCGGCACCACCCAGCTGGGGAACCAGGGGGGCAGGCTGGCGACGAAGCTCTTGCGCTGCTCGGGCGAGAAGAAGCTCGGCACGGCGAGCATCAGCCCCACCAGGATCAGGCCCAGTGTCGCGATGATCTTCGCACGGGAGAAGCGCAGCATCGGCCGTTTTTTCTCTTTTGGGCCGGCGCGCGGCGCCGGCCGGTTCAACCGGGAATCAGGCGGCCTTCACCGTGCCCTTGGCGCGGACCTCGGAGATCATCGACCGGACCACCCGCACGCGCACGTTCGGGGCGATCTCGACCTCGATCTCGGCCTGGTCGTCCGAAGCCTTGGTCACGCGGCCGACGAGGCCGCCGTTGGTGACGACCGTGTCGTCCCGGCGCACGGACTTGAGCAGCGCTTGGTGGTCCTTGACCCGCTTCTGCTGCGGTCGCAGGATCAGGAAGTACATGATCACGAAGATCAGGACGAACGGGACCACCTGAAAGGCGATCTCCGCTCCGCCAGCGGCCGCACCGGCCCCTTGCGCGAAGGCGGGGGTGATCAACGAGCGTCTCCTGCGAATGGCGCGCAGGCCTGCCGCCGGATGTGGCGCCCGCAGACCTGTCGAAAAGCGCGCGGACTATAGCCAGGGGCTTCCCGAAAGCAACGCCGAACCGCCGGGCATCGGCGGCGCGCTCATAGCAGGGCGCGTATCGCCGCCGCGAAGGCGTCCGGCGCCTCCTGGGGAAAGTTGTGGCCGACCCCCGCGACGATCTCACGCCGGTACGGGCCGGTGAAACGGCGGGCGTCGGTATCCGTGGCGGTCGGCGGCCCGACGCCGTCATCGCCGCCGAGCAGGACGATCGACGGCACGGCGATCGCCGGCTGGGCCGCCAGCCGCCCCTCGATCGCCACCAGCGCCGGATCGCTCGGAACGAGGCCGAAGCGGTGTCGGTAGGAATGCACCACCACGTCGACGAAGTCGGGATTGTCGAAGGCGCGGGCGGTCCGCGCGAAAGTCTCCGCGTCGAAGGCCCAGGTCGGCGACCAGAGCTGCCACAGCAGGCGGCAGAAGGCGTCCCGGTTCTCCGCGAGGCCGGCGCGGCCGCGCTCGCCGTGGAGATAGTACTGGTACCAGAGGCGGTGCTCGGTCTCCGGCGCGGCCGGGCGCCCGGCGGCCGGGATGTTCTGGATGTTGTAGCCGACGCCGCAGCTGACGAGGCCCCGGGCCCGGCCCGGCCAGAGCGCCGCCACCACGCAGGCGGCCCGGCCGCCCCAATCGTAGCCGGCGAGCACGGCGCTCCCGACGCCGAGGGCGTCGAGGAAGGCGAGCAGGTCGGCCCCGAGCGCCGCCTGCTCGCCGGAGCGCGGCGTGGCGGCATCCAGGAAGCGCGTCGGCCCGTAGCCGCGCAAGTACGGCACGAGACAGCGCACGCCGTCGGCGGCGAGCCGCGCGGCCGCGGCCGCGCAGGCGTGGACGTCGTAGGGGAAGCCGTGGAGCAGCACCGCCGTCGGCCCGCCGGCCGGACCGAACTCGAGATAGGCGACCTCCAGGACGCCGGCCCGCACGCGCTTCATCGATGGCTCCCGGGTTCGCGATGCCGGGATCCTAGCCGGTTCGCCGCGCAATTGCCGCACGCGCTTGCCGTCGCCGGTTCGCGCCCGACTTCACC
Organism: Methylobacterium sp. D53M; assembly: GCF_053345625.1. NCBI lineage: Bacteria > Pseudomonadati > Pseudomonadota > Alphaproteobacteria > Hyphomicrobiales > Methylobacteriaceae > Methylobacterium > Methylobacterium sp. D53M. Next base: position 50,097 of record NZ_JBKFAL010000010.1, on the reverse strand, counting down.
CTGCGACGAAGAAGCGCGACGGTGGAGAACCATGGGCCTGCTCGACGGTGCGAAGACCCTGATCGGCGATGTGGTTGCGGCGGCCGACCGGGCCCTCGAGGAGACCGGCAGCGGCAAGCTCGCCTTGTCGCTGGCGAAGTTCTATCCCGGCGGCCTCCCGGCCTTCCTCGACCGCCTGCGGGAGACCGGGCACGGGGAGGCGGTGGCATCCTGGCTCGGCTCGGGCGCGCGGCAGTCGGTGCCGGAGAGCGCCATCGCGGCCTGCCTGCCGCAGGGCGTGACCGAGCGCCTCGCCTACGATCTCGGCGTTCCGGAGGGGCGCGTCCCCACGGTGCTGGCGGAGTTCCTGCCCGCGGCGGTCGCCGACCAGAGCGAGAACGGCACGCTGAAGCCGCAGCCGAATTTCAGCACCCAGGTCCGCTGATCGCCCACCTCACGGGGCGGCGCACTTCATCTGCGGCGGCGCGGTCGCGCAGCTCAGGTGGCAGCTCTGCCTGGCGAAGCAGAACCACGACAGTTCGCCGCTCTTCAGGCAGGAGCCGCCGCAATGGCGGTACGTCCCGTAGAGCGGCCGAACGAAGACGGCATCCGCCAGCGGGCGCTCCTGGGCCGGGCGCGCCGTCTCCGCGTCCGACGACGCCGCGGAGACGGACGCGAGCGCGAGCACACATGACAGCGCCAGGGATTTCATGAGAGCCGACCGCGGACCGATGTCCCGGACGGCATTCCGGGCCAGAGGCCGGCCGCTGTCGACTAAATTGCGGTTCACACCGGCGCGTCGCGGACCACCGGCCTCTCCCGCTTCGCGGAGATTGCTCTAGACTCGCGCCACTGACCATTCGACGGGGGTCCACATGAGTCTGCTCAACACTCTCGGCGGCTCGCTGGGGCAGATCGCGCTGAAGGCACTGCCGGGCGTGATCCAGCAGGTGCTGCCCGGCGGACTGAACGCGCTGCTCGATCAGCTCCGGCGCTCCGGCTACGAGAGCCAGGTCAATTCCTGGCTCGGCCGCGGCCCGAACGAGCCGATCACAGCCGAGGATCTGCGCAAGGTCCTCGACAACGAGCAGGTGCGCCAGATGGCGGAGAAGCTCGGCGTTCCGATAGACCAGCTGTTCCCGACCCTGGCGCAGGCTCTGCCCGAGACCGTCGACCGTCACAGCCCCGAGGGGACGCTGCAGGCGCCGAAGACTTAGGACAGCCGGCGCGGGTCGCGAGTCGGGGCGGCCGGACGGCGGACGACGCGAAACGGCGGCCCCGTCCGGGACCGCCGCCGCATCTTGCCGTCTCGTTCGGTCCCGCGCGGGCCGGCCTCGGCCCCGCGCGGTCCGTCTCAGTTGCTGGCGAGCTGGGACATCGGATCCACGGGCGCGCCGCCCTTGCGGATCTCGAAGTGCAGCTGCGGCGAGGTCACGTTTCCGGAGGCGCCGGACTTCGCGATTGTCTGGCCGCGCTTGACCTTCTCGCCGGGCTTCACGTCGATCTCGCCGTTATGGGCGTAGGCCGAGACGTAGCCGTTGGCGTGGCGCACGAGGACCAGCTTGCCGTAGCCCTTCACGTCGGAGCCGGCATAGGCGACCGTGCCCTCCTCGGCGGCCTTGACCGGAGTACCCTCCGGCACGGCGATGTTGATGCCCTCGTTTCCGGAGGTGCCGTAGCCGGAGATCACCCGGCCCTTGGCGGGCCAGCGGAAGTTCTCCGTCGCCTCGGCCACGGAGCCGGTGGCGGCGGGCTCGGGCTTGGCCGGCGCGGCAGCGACCGGGGCCGCCTTCGGCGCCTCCTTGGCGGCGACCTTCTCGACCTTCTCGGCGGCGGCAGCCTCCTTGGCAGCCTCCTTGGCGGCCTTCTGGGCAGCTTCCTTGGCGGCCTTCGCCTCGGCCAGCTTCTGGGCGGCCTCCGCCTTCGCGGCGGCCTTCGCCTCGGCCTTGGCCTCCTGAGCCTTCGCCTCGGCCTTCGCCTTGGCCTCGGCCTTCGGATCCGCCTTCTTCTCGTCGGCCTTCTTCTCGTCCGCCTTGGCGACCTGTCCCGGGCGCACGTGCTTCGGCTTCTCGCCCTCCTTCAGGGCAACGTCCTTGCGGGTCTTGGCGTCGGCAACCTTGCGGGCGGCGGCGTCGCGGGCGAGCGCCTCCTTGCGCTCCGCCTCCTTCTCGGCGGCGGCGGCCTTCTGCGCGGCCTCCTTGGCGGCCTTCGCCTCGGCCAGCTTCTGGGCGGCCTCCTTGGCCTCCTCGCGCTTGGTCGCGATCTTGTTCTCGACCTGCTTGGCGTCCTCGCGCTTCTCCTCGGCGGCCCGGGCCGGCCGGGCCGTCATCGGGGACGCGGCGGGGTTCAGCCCGGAGGCGTTGTAGACCGGGATCACGATCTGGCGCCCGGGCGTGATCTGGTTCGCGTTGCTCAGGCCGTTGGCGGCCAGGATCGCCGAAGCGGGCACGCCGAAGCGGGTCGACATCTGGTTCAGGCTGTCGTTGCGCGACACGGTGATCTGGGTGCCGCCCTCGGCGCTCCAGCCGACCTTGCCGGTCGATGCGACGCGGGTCGCGGGGGGGGCGGCGTTGGTCTGGACCGGCGTCGCGGCGGCGGCCGGCCGCGCGGCGGCTGGCGCGCCCAGCGCCTCCGACTGGATGCGGCCGGTCCGGACCGGCGGGACGGATTTGAGGCTCCCGTCCGGCAAGCTGCCGGTCGCGGAGGGTTCCGAGTCGAACGGGTTCGAGAACGGGTTCGTCAGACGCGACGCGTCCGACGAACAGGCGGCAGCCGCACCGCCGATGATGCCGATGAGCGCGACGCGCGACAGCGTCCGCAACATCTGACCCGTACCGCGCACCCGCATCGACGCACCCGTTTGCCTGACGCAACCTGATGCGCCAATGAAGACGGATTCAGGTTAAGCAACCGTTCCCGTTCCGGCGGTCTGCGACCCTGGAGCGAAGGCAGGTGCAAGGTTTTCGCGTGGCCCCGAGGATGATTCCCGCTCGCGGAATCGTCTCTTTTCGTAACCGGCCGGCACCCCACATCGCATCCATGTTTACCATCCGCAGCGCGCGCGACACCCTGGCCGACCTGCCCGCGCTCGAGACGGCGCGCCTCGCGATCGCCGCCCTCCGGCCTGCCGACGCGCCGGCCGTCCGCGCGCTCACCGACGATCCGGCCATCACCGCGGCGGTGGATTTCCTGCCGACGCCGTTCACCCTGCAGGATGCCGAGGATCTGATTCGCAGCTGCGCCCGGGGCCGGGACTGCTTCCTCGGCGCCTGGACGCGGGACGGCGCGCCCGATCCGCCCGGGCGCGCGCTCGTCGGCGTCTTCGGCACGCATCTGCGCGGCGCCGGCACGATCGAGATCGGGTACTGGGTCGGCGGCGCCGCCCGCGGGCGCGGCTACGCCTACGAGGCCGTCTCGGCGATCCTCGGGCTCCTCGGCGGGCGCTTCCCGGCGCGCGTCGTCGTGGCGGAGTGCCGCCCCGCCAACGTCGCCTCCTGGGGCCTTCTGGAGAAGCTCGGCTTCCGCGACACCGGCGAGGAAGGCCACCGGCCGGGCCGGCGCCTGCTCAGGCGAGCCTGACCCCCCGGGGTCGAGCCGGACCGGGACCGATGGCGCGCGGCCACGAAAAAGCCCCCGGCCGGAGGCCGGGGGCTCGCTGACAGGCGGCGTCCTGAGCCGGACCGGGCGGTCCGATCAGAAGGTGATGCCGGTCTCGACCATGTAGCGGTCCTGCGAGGTGCGGTTGCCGGTGCGGCCGAAGCCGGTGCCGAGCGTGCCTTCCGCGAGGTTGCCGCGGGTGATCCCGCCGAGCTCGACGTGGGCGTACTCCACCCGGAAGAAGTAGCGGTCGAAGGTGAAGGTCGGCGTGACGGTCACCGAGAAGGCGTTGCTGCCGGCGCCGAAGCCCAGCAGGTTGGTGCCGCCCGACCCGCGGACGCCGGTCTGCTCGGTGTACTCGACGCGGCCGGCCAGGGCGAAATTGTCGGTGAAGGAGTAGGCCGCCAGCAGCGCGCCGCCGTAGGTCGAGGCCGAGTTGGCGATGCCGACGCGCAGGTCACGCTCGACGTTGGTGAATTGGAAGTACGGCGAGATGATCCACGGGCCGTTCGCGTAGGTGTAGTTGATGTTGAAGATGCCGCTGTTCTGCTGGAGGTTCGGCGTCGCGAACTGGTAGCGCGGGCTGCGGTCGAGGGCGTTGGTCCGGCCGAGGTTCAGGCCGCCGTTGACGCCGATCGTGTTGTAGTCGTCGAGCTTGTAGGCGACGTTGCCGGTGAACCACGAGATCTCGTTGGAGAAGAACCCATCCGTGCCGGCGACCGACACCGAGAGCGGCCCGCTGCTGTAGTTGACCTGCACGCCCTGGTTGATGAAGTTCTCCTGCACGAACAGGAGGCCGCGGTTGATGTTCAGGTTCTGGTAGGTGAACAGCAGCTCGGTGCCGATCATGGTGAACATCCGGCCGCCCTGGACCGACCATTCATCGTTGATCTGGATCTTGCCGTAGGCGACCGGGACCGGGCCGAACAGGAGGTCGGTCTGGGTGAAGGTGCTGAGGGTGGGGAAGCCGAGCTGCGGGATCGAGTAGCCGCCGGCCTGGATGTAGAACTGGAACGCGCCCTCGGGCTTCTGGATGATGCCCTGCACGTTCGAGAAGTCGAACCGGGCCGCGCGGTCGCGGTCGTTGGGCGCCGCCGGGGTCGAGAACGACGCGAACGGGTTCGACTGGGTGTAGCCGTAGCCGGTGATGGCGCCGCCCACGTAGAGGTCGCCGAGCGGTCCGGCCGAGAAGCAGCTCGGATTCGGGTTGGCCTTGATCACGCCGCCGTAGGCCGGGCCGAGGAGCGTGGCCTTGCAGGGCTCGGCGGGGGGCGCGACCGGAACCGGCGCCGGGGCCGACAGGTCGGCCGCGAGGATGCTGGTCGAGGACAGCAGCACGGTGGCCAGTCCGGCCAGGGTGGATCGCTTCAGCATGGTGTCGCAGCTCGTTCGGGTTCGTCGACGGCCAAGCTGACATCGCGGTGCGATTGACACAAAATCAAACATAGAGCAGTTGCATAATTTTTGGGCAGTTCCGTATCGCTGATCACGTTCGATGCGGAAATGTGACTTTGCCGCCACAATTGTATCGGAACCCCGGCCCTTTCCTTCCGCGCAGGCCCGGAGGTCTTCCGCGCGGCGCCCCAATTCTACCGAGTCAGGCGGCCGGGCCGATCGGATCGCAGCGAAATCCTCCGAAGTCCTGCCGGGCCAGACGTTCTGCGAGCGCCGGCAGGAACAGCATCGCCTCATCGGCGAGGCGCCAGGGCGGGTTGACGACGATCAGGCCGCTGCCGGTCAGCCGCGTCGGGTCGTCCGGCCGGTCGATCAGCAGGTCGAGGCGCAGCGCGGGGCGGGGCAGGGCGGCCCCGAGATCGCGGACCATCCGGTCGAGGGCCGCGACGTCCTTGATCGGGTACCAGGCCAGGAACAGGCCGGTCGGCCATTTCGCCACCGCGCGGGCGAGATGGGCGCCGAGGCGCTCGATCTCGCCGGGCACCTCGTAGGGCGGGTCGATCAGCACGAGGCCGCGCCGCTCCGGCGGCGGGATCTGCGCGTTGATCGCGGTCCAGCCGTCGAGGTTCATCACCTTGGTGCGGGGATCGCGGGCGTAGCGGTCCTGCAGGGTCGCGGCGTCCGCCGGGTGCAGCTCGACGAACACGCCCTTGTCGCCGGGGCGGAGCGCCTCGCGGATCACGGCCGGCGAGCCCGGATAGGCGGTGGTGCCGTGTCGAGCGCGCGCCGCCGCCACCGCGGCCCGGTAGGGCTCCAGCAGCGCTTCCACCTCCGGCGCGAAGGGCGCCGCCATCCGGCCCCAGCCGTCCCGCCACTCTCCGGTCCGGGCCGCCTCGTCGGCCTCGAGATCGTAGACGCCGAGGCCCGCGAAGGCGTCCAGCGCCCGGAACGGCTTGTCCTTGAGGCGCAGGTGGTCGAGCACCCGCGCCAGGACGAGGTGCTTGAGGACGTCGGCGTGGTTGCCGGCGTGGAAGGCGTGCCGATAGTTCATGGCAGCGCGCTGAAGCCGATCCCGGGCGCCGGGTCCAGGGGCCGGCGTGCGAAAGGCGGAAAAAACTCAGCGCGCGGCGTCGAGGCTCACCTCGGGCGCCCGGCAATTGCCGCGGGCAACCTCGGGACAGGGGGTGAAGCCGCGCAGGTCCTTGCCGAAGCAGATCCGGACCTCCTGCAGCTGCCCGCGGGTGCAGGTGACCGCCATCATGTCGGGGCGCAGGCCGCGATTGGCCGCCACGAACTGCCGGGCGATCTCGATCGGCGCGAGGGTCTGCGGCGGGGCGCCGCCCTTGAGCCCGTTGGGGATCGTCACCGCGAGCCGCGCCGTGCGGGCGGCCGCGAAATAGGCGGCGGGATCGAGACCCGAGCAGGTGCCGTGCTTGCGCCACTCGTACCGCGCGAGGCCCTCGCTCGGGTAGACCTGCCCGGCGACCTCCATGGCCTGCCGGGTCGGGGCGCGGTTCACCGCCGAGCAGTTCTGCGGGTACCCGCTCGCGTATTGCGGCCACAGGCCGTGGACGACGAAGCCCAGGCCGCGTCCGGGGGCGCACTGGACGTCGTCCCGGCGGGCGCCCGGCCCCGCGCAGTAGGTCGGCGACCACGACAGGGCGAGGACGTAGAAGTCGAAGTCGCCGGGCGCGCCGCGCCGGGCGAAGCCGCCGTAATCCTGGGCGGCGGCCGACCCGGCGAGGAGCAGGCCCGCGAGGCCGGCGGCGCGCCCGCGCATGGTCAGGGACGCGCCATCCGGCAGGCGGTGGCGTAGGCGTAGGAGAGGTCCCGGTCGAGGCCGTGGATGCAGAACTCGACGCCCCAGGTCGCGCCGATGATGCCGAGGCTCTCGCGCACCGAGTAGTCGACCTTGCGGCGGACCCCGTCGGAGGTGGTCACGGTCGCGGTGCAGAACCGGCGCGGATAGGTGTCGAGGCCCCAGGGCCGCCACGCCGTGCGCTCGATCGTGTCGAAGGACAGGATCGTCATCGACGAGTTCCAGAACTTCGCCTCCTTCTCGGCGAAGTTGGTCGAGACCCGCTCCAGCACCGACGGGTCCTGGCAGCCCGGGATCTGCGCGTCGAACGGGAAGATCCGCTCCTCGGCGGGCTCGATGTCCTCCCGGGCCGACCGGGCGAGCGCCGGCTGGGCCAGGGCGAGAAGGGCCAGCCCGAGGGCGAAGCCGTGAAGAACCGGGCGCATGGCGCGTGCCTCGACGGATGTGCGATCCTGCATCCGCGAACGATGGCTTCGCCGCGCCGCCAGTCAAGCTCCGGCAGTCCCGCCCCGGCGCTTTGCCAGCCTGTGCGGCGCGGCCGCTACAGTCCCGCTTGGGGCGCGGCGCGGGAGCGGCGCCCGGCGCGAGCCCCGCGGGTCGCGCCCGCCTCTCAGTAGATCGGCTCCGCGCTCGGCGGCGCGCCGAGCTGCAGCGGCTCGTCGTACTCCTGCGCGGGCTCCTCGTGGGCGGCGGCGACCCGCGGCGTCGGCCGCGCGGGCGGCGCCGCGGTGTAGGCCGAGGCCGCGGCCGGACGGTCGAGGGGCCGGGCGGGCGCACGGGCGACCTGGGTCGCGCTCCCGGCCTTCGACATCGGCGACACGCCGTAGGGATCGTCCTCCTCGACGTCCACCGGCGCCTGAGGGCCGGCGGGCTGGCGCTGCGGCGGGATCGGACGGCTCAGCGGCCGCTCGGCCCCGGTGCCGAGCTGCGGCGTGAACTTGATCAGCGGCTTGCAGATCCGGCGCAGACCGCGCGGGTCGTGCCGTGCGAGATCGACGTGGATGTGATCGTAGTGGAACACGTTCGAGCCGGGCGCCAGCACGGTGGTGAAGCGCTGGCAGGCGCCCAGGAAGATCTCGCGCAGGAAGCCCTGCTCGGCCTCCGTGCCGCGCCAGCCGCCCTTGACGGTGATCACGTGGCCGTCGGCGAGCTTGATCGACATGACGTCGATCGCGTTCCCGAAGCCGTGCTCGGAGAGCTTGGCGCCGGGCTGGTTGTTGCGGCCGCGGCAGGAATAGGAGCCGGCGTTGATCTCGGCCACCGGCACGCCGAAGTAGAGGTTGGCGGCCGGCTGGATCGTGTCGGCGAGCCACGCCTCGGCCTCGGCCAGCGCCGGGCAGCCCAGCGTCATCCGCTGCTTCAGCAGGACAGAGCCGCCGCCGAGCCGCGTCACCCGGAAGGGCTGCTGCATGCCGCACGGCCCCGGGCCATCCATCGCCGCGATGGGCGTGATGTACTCCGAGGGCTCGACGAGCTTCTTGGCCAGGCAGACCTGCTCCGCCTGATCGCGCCACGGTTCACGTCGCTCGAAATGATTGATCGAGCACGCGGTGAGGCCCGCACCGAACAGCGCAAGGGCCGAGAACAGGGATACGCCACGCCACATGACCCGGACGATGCGCACGGTCGCGTAAAGCGTTCGTCAACGGCGTTTCGGGAATGCCGTCGGCTGTGGCGTCTCGGTTGACAGCGCCGCGGACCGCGGACTGAATGCATTATGCTCTCGCTTCTCGACCTCCGCGCCCGCATCGAAGCCGGCACCCTGACGCCCGCGGGCGCGATCGACCTGTGCCGCGCCGCGATCGCCGCGCGGGAGCCGGACCTGCGCGCGCTGGTCACCCTCGACGCGGCGCCGGCGATCCCCGAGGCCGGGCCGCTCGCCGGCATCGCGGTCGGCGTGAAGGACATCATCGACAGCGCGGGCCTGCCGACCCAGATGGGCTCGCCGATCTACGCGGGCTGGAAGCCCCGGGGCGACGCCGCGGTCGTGAGCCGGCTGAAGCAGCTCGGTGCCGTCGCCCTCGCCAAGACCACCACCACGGCCTTCGCCAGCAGCGATCCGACCGAGACCGTCAACCCGCACGATCCCGGCCACACGCCGGGGGGCTCCTCGGCGGGCTCGGCCGCCGCCGTCGGCGCCGGGATGCTGCCGCTGGCCCTGGGCACGCAGACGGCGGGCTCGGTGATCCGGCCCGCGAGCTTCTGCGGCTGCGCGGCGGTGAAGCCGTCGTTCCGGCTGATCCCCACGGTCGGCGTGAAGACCTACTCGTGGGCCCTCGACACGGTCGGGCTGTTCGCCGCCGGGGTCGCGGACGTCGCCCACGCCCTCGCGCTCGTCACCGGGCGGCCGGAGATCGAGCGGGCGGAGGGGGGCTCGGCGCCGCGCATCGCCGTGGTGCGGCAGGATTTCGCCGGCCCCCCCGAGCCGGAGGCCGAGGCGGCGCTCACCCGCGCCCGGCAGGCGGCCGAGCGGTCCGGGGCGCGGGTGAGCGACCTCGCCCTGCCGACCGAGCTGGCGCAGGCCTGGGAGCGCCACCGCCTCATCCAGAACTACGAGGGTCGGCTGGCGCTGGCCTGGGAGTACGACACGCAGGCCGACGCGCTGCCGCCGCGCACCCGCGCCCATCTCGATGACGGGGCGGCGATCAGCCCGGCCCAGTACGATGACGGGCGCCGCCACGGCCATCACGCCCGCCGGGTGCTGAAGGGCCTCTTCGCCGATTACGACGCGATCCTGACCTTCTCGGCGCCGGGCCCGGCGCCCGCGACCCTGGCCTCGACGGGCGACCCGCGCTTCAACCAGCTGTGGACGCTGATGGGCGTGCCCTGCGTGAACGTGCCGGTGCCCGGCCACCGCCTGCCGGTGGGCGTCCAGGTGATCGGCCGCTTCGGCGACGACGGCCGGGCCCTGGCGGTCGCCCGGATGATCGAGGCCGCGCTGCGCGGCTGACCGGCCGCCCGCGCCCGTCGACGGCGCGGGCGCCCGGGGCGCTCAGCTGCTCGGCTGCTCGTGGAGCGTGTCCTCCACGTAGAGCTGCTCCAGCAGGACCTTGATCACCGCCATCAGCGGCAGGGCGAGGGCGATGCCCCAGAGCCCGAAGATCACGCCCAGGATCAGCTGGCCGGCGAAGATCGTGGCCGGCGGGATGTCGAGCGCCCGCTTCTGGATGAACGGCGTCAGGCCGTAGCTCTCCAGGCACTGGACCGCGAGATAGACGCCGATCGCGCCGATCACCGCCTTCGTGCCCGAGGCCAGGGCGGCCAGGACGATGACGAGGCCCGCCACCAGCGGCCCGACCGTGGGCACGAAGGCGAGCAGGCCAGCCTGCAGGCCGAGGATCAGCGCGCCGCCGATACCCAGGAAGGCGAGGCCGGCCCAGGTGCACAGGAAGATCACCGCCATGATGATCAGCTGGCCGAACAGCCAGTGGCGGAGGGTCTCGCCGGCCCCGTCGAGGACCTGGCTGGCGCGCCAGCGCTTCGCCGGCGGCACGAACCGGACCACGCCGTCCCGGTAGGCCTTCGGGTCGGCCGCGAAGGCGAGACCCAGGAAGGCGATCACCAGGAGGTTGCCGAGGGCGTCGAACAGGCCGAGGATCACGGCCGCGGCCGGTCCGAGGACGCTGCCGGCATCCGAGACGATCGAGCTGCTGCCCTTCAGGAGTCCGTTCGCGAGGCCGCCGAGCCCCCCCTCACGCTGGCCCGAATCGGTCGAGCCGTCCTTGCCACCGCCCTGCGGCGCGAGGCTCGGCACGTCGATGCCGCGCTCCGACAGCCAGCCCGTGACGGTTCCGGCCTGATCCTTGATCGTCGTCCCGAGGTCCCGGCCCTGCTGGACGATGGTGGCGCCGCCGTAGCTCCCGAAGCCGATCACCGCGACCGCGACCGCCACGCTGGCGAGGGACAGCCGCAATCCTCGTCGGAGGGGCAGGACGCGGCCGAGCCCTCGGGTCAGGCCGTCGAGGAACACGCCGAGGAGCACCCCGGCGAAGATCAAGAGGAGCGTGCCGGCCGACATCCAGGCCAGGGCCAGCGCCGCAACGAAGCACACGACGGCGATCCCGGAGGCCGCGAGCGGTGCGGCCCCGCGCCAGGGCCCGACGGGACCGTCCAGTTCCTGAAGGCTGCTGTCCGACATCGTCGCTCCTAAACCGCGGGCTCACGAACGCCGCGGGCTCTCAGGGGTCAAGTCCGGCGGCCGGCTTCTGTGCAATCCGGGGTGGGGATGCGCGTCCGCGCAAGTCGCCGGACCGCAGGCTCCGGCCGCCGGGAGCCGCACCGTCGGCATGGACGGCGACCGACAGGGTCCGCCCCTCGGCCCGGGCCGGCCCGTCGACACCGGCCATCGGCCCGGCGGCGTGGTCCGTCCCGGACTCGCGCGTCGGCGCCGCGGGCGCGGCCCCGATCATCGCGCCGATCGTCGAGCGCCCTGGGGCAGCCTGAGCGCGCCCCCGGGCACGTCCATCAGGCCCAGCGGCCGGCCGCGGCCTCGTCGTGGGCCGCCGCCTCGACCCAGCCGCCGGTCGTGCCGTCGGCGAGGTGCTCCCGCTTCCAGAACGGGGCGCGGGTCTTGAGGTAGTCCATCAGGAAGTCCGCGGCCTCGAACGCCGCGACCCGGTGGCTGGCGGCGGTGACCACCAGCACGATGCCGTCGCCCGGACGGACCAGGCCGTGCCGGTGGATCACCCGCAGGGCCTGGAGCGGCCAGCGCGCCATCGCCTCGTCGGCGACGCGCCGGATCTCGGCCTCGGCCATGCCGGGGTAGTGCTCCAGCTCGAGGGCGGTCAGCCGCCCGCCCTCGTCGCGGCACAGGCCGGTGAAGGTCACGACGGCGCCGGCCCGGCCGCCCAGCGCGGCGCTCAGGCCGGCGATCTCGGCCGCGGTGTCGAAGGGCTCGGCCTGGATGCCGACGCTCGGGACGGGGGCGCTCATGGCCCGATCCATAGGAGTCCCCGGCTTCGCGGACCAGCCCCGTCCCTGTCACACCCGGTCCCGCCTCTATATGACACGGTCCGTCGCGCCCTGCCGGCCCGGCGCGCGGCCCGCCATCGTCCGGATGTCCCCGCGCGCTCCGGACGGCGCTGGAGAAGGATACCCGCGTGACCCCCGACCTGATCCTGCCCTACGACGGCGAGCAGCCGGACTTCGCCAGTCGCCCCGTCTGGTGCGGCCGCGGCAGCACGGTGATCGGCGCCGCCCGGATCGGCGCGCAGGCCTGGATCGGCGACGAGGCGGTGATTCGCGCGGACGGCCAGACCGTCACCCTCGGCGACCGCTTCTGGCTCGGCCACCGCTCGACGGTGCACATCGCCACCGCGACGCACGGCACCCGGTGCGGCGACCGGGTCACGGTCGGGCGCAACAGCGTGGTCCACGCCTGCACGCTCGGCTCCGACGTCGTCGTCGAGGACGACGTGGTGATCCTCGACGGCGCCGAGGTCGGCGACGGCGCGGTCCTCGAGGCCGGCGCGACGGTCTTCCCCCGGGCGACGCTGCCCGGCGGCTTCGCCTACGCGGGCAGCCCGGCCCGCCCCAGCCGCGCGATCGGATCCGACGAGGTCGCCGAGCGGGCCGAGCGGTTGCGCGAGCGGATGGGCGACGGGCCCGCGCTCCCGGCCGGGGAGGCGCTGGAGGTCGAGGACAGCGTCTTCGTGGCGCGCACCGCCCGCCTGCGCGGGCGGGTGAGCCTCGGCGCCGGCGCGAGCGTGCTGTTCTGCTGCGACCTCAACGCGGAAGTCGGACCGATCGTGGTCGGCGCGGACACCAACATCCAGGACAACACGGTGATCCGAACCCGGGCGGACGGGGTGGTGATCGGGCGGGACACGACCATCGCCCACAACGTCCGGATCGCCGATTGCCGGATCGGGGCGCGGGCGCTGATCGGCATCGGCGCGACGATCGCGGCCGGCACCCTCATCGCCGACGACGTCATGCTGGCGGCCGGGGCCACCACCGATCCCGGGCAGATCCTGGAGGCCGGCTACCTCTGGGGCGGCCGCCCCGCCCGCATCCTGGGGCCCCTCGACGCCGAGAAGCGGGCCATGATGATCCGCATCGTCGAGGGCTACTGCCGGCACGGCCGGGAATACCGGGCCGCGCAGGAGGCGCTGGCCTGACGGCCCGCCGTCAGTGCTGCAAGATCTTCGACAGGAAGGTCTGCGCGCGCTCGGAGCGGGGGCTGCCGAAGAACTCGTCCTTCCGGGCGTCCTCGACGATCTCGCCGCGATCCATGAAGATCACCCGGTCGGCGACCTTGCGGGCGAAGCCCATCTCGTGGGTCACGACCATCATGGTCATGCCCTCCTTGGCGAGCTCCACCATCACGTCGAGCACCTCGCCGACCATCTCGGGGTCCAGCGCCGAGGTCGGCTCGTCGAACAGCATCACCACCGGGTTCATGGCGAGCGCCCGGGCGATGGCCACGCGCTGCTGCTGACCGCCCGAGAGCTGCCCCGGGAACTTGTTCGCGTGGGCGCCCAGGCCGACGCGGGCGAGCAGGTCGAGGCCGCGCTTCTTGGCGTCCTCGGCGCCGCGGCCGAGCACCTTGCGCTGGGCGATGGTGAGGTTGTCGGTGATCGACAGGTGCGGGAACAGCTCGAAGTGCTGGAACACCATGCCGACCCGCGAGCGGAGCTTCGGCAGGTTGGTGGCCTTGTCGGCGACCTTCGTGCCGGCCACCGTGATCTGGCCCTTCTGGAAGGGCTCCAGGGCGTTGACGCACTTGATCAGGGTCGACTTGCCCGAGCCCGAGGGACCGCAGACGACCACGACCTCGCCCTTGGCGACCTGGGTGCTGCAGTTCGTCAGCACCTGGAAGTCGCCGTACCATTTGCTGATGTTGTCGATGGCGATCATCGTCTCGCCGGGGGCCACCGCCTGAGCGCCGGAGATCAGGCTGCCCGGCTGCAGGCCGGCATCCTTCGGCGCGTGGCTGGCATCGGCGACGGGTTCGGCGGCGGTGGGGGCCGGCATCGGGGACGAGGTCATGACACGGTCTCCAGTGTCGGTCAGCGGATGATGGCCACGCGGCGCTGCAGGCGGCGCACGAGGTACGAGGCCGAGAAGCAGATCGCAAAATAGACCACGGCGGCGAAGACATACATCTCGACGAGACGGCCGTCGCGCTGGGCGACCTTCGAGGCGGCGCCCATGAAGTCGGTGAGCGAGAGCACGTAGACCAGCGACGTGTCCTGGAACAGGATGATGGTCTGGGTCAGCAGCAGCGGCAGCATGTTGCGGAAGGCCTGGGGCAGGATCACGTTGCCCATGGTCTGCCAGTAGTTCATCCCGAGGGCCTGGGCGGCGGCCGTCTGACCCTTCGGGATCGACTGGATGCCGGCGCGCATGATCTCCGAGAAGTAGGCCGCCTCGAAGGCCATGAAGGTGATCAGGGCCGACGGGAAGGCGCCGACCTGGATCGGCGTCGTGGATCCGGTCAGGTAGGCGCCGATATACGGCACCAGGAAGTAGAACCAGAAGATCACCAGAACCAGTGGCAGCGAGCGGCAGAGCTCGACGTAGCCCTTGGCGACGTGCCACAGGCCGGGAATGCCCGACAGGCGCGCCATCGCCAGCAGCGTGCCGATGATGACGCCGCCCACGGCGGCCATGGCGGTGAGCGTCACGGTGAAGACCATGCCCTGACCGAACAGGTAGGGCAGGGACGAGGCGATGACGGAGAAGTCGAAATTCGAGAGCATCGGGGCCTGTTACCGGTGGCCGTCGGGCGGGGTGGCGGAGCGGAAGCGGGCGGCCCTCAGCGCTGGCCGGGGATGGCGACCGCCTTCTCCAGGAAGGTCGCCGCCGTGACGACCACGAGGTTGATGATCACGTATAGGATCGTCGCGGCCGTGAAGGCCTCGAACACCTGGAACGAGAATTCCTGCATCGAGCGGGCCCGGGCGGTCAGTTCCAGCAGGCCGATGGTCAGCGCCACCGACGTGTTCTTGAGATTGTTGAGGAATTCCGAGGTCATCGGCGGCAGGATGATCCGGTAGGCGTTGGGCAGCAGCACGTAGCGGTAGGTCTGATAGGTGGTGAAGCCCATGGCGGTGCCGGCCATGCGCTGGCCCCGCGGCAGCGACTGGATGCCGGCGCGGACCTGCTCGGCCACGCGCGACGCGGTGAAGAAGCCGAGGCAGACCACCGCCGTGTAGAACGGCGCGTCCGGCAATTGCTTGATCGCGTCGCCGATCCGGGTCGGGACCACTTCGGGCAGCACGAAGTACCAGAGGAACATCTGCACCAGCAGCGGCACGTTGCGGAACAGCTCGACATAGGCCGTGCCGATCGCGTTCGCGGGCTTCGACGGCAGGGTGCGCATCACGCCGATCAGGGAGCCCAGGAAGAAGGCGATCACCCAGGAGCAGAGCGCGGTCGTGATCGTCCACATGAGCCCCGAGAGCAGCATGTCGAGATACGTGCCGTTGCCCTCCGGCGAGGCGTCGAAGAAGATCCGCCAGTTCCAGTTGTAGTTCATCGCGCCGCTTCTACTTTGAACTTAAAGAGACGCACCGCGGGCCGGAGCCCGCGGTGCGCATCATGGCATGAAACCGGACCGAACGGGTCTCAGTAGGCCGCCGGATCGGGGCTCGAGATCGGGGTCGTGAACTGCTTCTTCATCTCCGCGCTCATCGGCAGGTTGAGATTGATGTTGCGCGGCGGGATCGACTGGGTGAACCACTTCTCGTAGAGGGCCTTGCCCTCGGGGCTCGTGTAGAGCTTGGCGGTGGCGTCGTCCGCGACCTTCTTGAACTCCGTGTCGTCCTTGCGGAGCATGATGCCGTAGGGCTCGGGCTTCGACAGGGCCTCGGTGGAGATCTCGTAGGCGGAGGGGTCCTTCGACGAGGCGGCGAGCGAGGCGAGGAGCACGTCATCCATCACGAAGGCGGCGGCGCGGCCGGTCTCGACCATTAGGAACGCCTCGGCGTGGTCCTTGGCCGGCAGGATCGTCAGGCCGAGCTTGCGCTCCGTGTTGGCCTCGTTGATCTGCTTGATGTTCGTGGTGCCCGAGGTCGACACGACGGTCTTGCCCTTCAGGTCCTCGATCGTGTGCAGGTTGGCCGACTTCTTCGAGACGTAGCGGGTCGCGGTCAGGAAGTGCGAGTTGGTGAACCACACCTGCTTCTCGCGCTCGGCGTTGTTGGTGGTCGAGCCGCACTCGAGGTCGATCGTGCCGTTCGCCATCAGCGGGATGCGGGTGGCGGAGGTGACCGGGTTGAGCTTCACCTCGAGGTTCGGGAGGTTGAGCTTGGCCTTCACCGCGTCGGCGATCTTGTAGCAGATGTCCATCGCGTAGCCGATCGGCTTCTGATCGGCGCCGAGATACGAGAACGGCACGGAGGCGTCGCGGTAGCCGATGACGATGGCGTTGGCGTCCTTCACCTTCTTGAGGGTGCCGGTCAGCTCCTGCGCCCCGACGCTCATCGGAGCGAGGACGAGGGTCAGGCCCAGCGCCGCGGCGGCGCCGCGGCGAGCGATATCAGACTGCATCGGTACGGAACTCCTGGATCGGGCCGAACGACATCGGCCGGCGGCGGGGTACGCGGGCCCGCCCGCTCGGGCGACGCCTTTGCAATGATGGTGCCGGGAGAAAGCGCGATGCGCCGCGCGAGCCTGCGGCTGAGTACGGACAAGTTGCGGCCAAGCCTCTGCGCACGTCCGCAGATGCGGTCCCTGCCGTCCTCATGGCCTCCTCCCAAGCGCTGAGCCGGCCTCACGCTCGCGCCGGCGGCATCATGCACACTTCTTAGGCGTACGCACGCGGTGCGGAGGACGGATCCGCCCGGAAAGCTGACGAATCCACGGTATAGAAAACGACGACGCCGCCCCCCGCGGTATCGGGAGGCGGCGTCGGACTGAAAACCCGGCTCGTGGCCGCGGCTTACTTCGTCAGCTCATTGCCGCTGTAGTCGATCTTGCCGTCGGGTCCCTTCTTCCACTCGTACATGACGTAGTCGGGCCGGGTGATGTCGCCCTTCTTGTCGTAGGCGATCGGGCCGACCACCGTGTCCACCGGCTTGCCCTGGTGCAGCCATTCGGCGAGCTTCTTCCCGTCGCTGGAGCCGGTCTCGGCCATCGCCTTGGCCAGGACCTGCACGGCCGCGTAGGAGTAGAGCGTGTAGCCCTCGGGATCGATGTTCTTGGCCTTGAAGGCCGCCAGCGCCGCTTTGGCGTTCGGGTTCTTCCGGGCGTCCGGCGGGAAGGTGGTCAGCGTGCCCTCGGCCGCGGGACCGGCGATCGCCACCAGCTCGCGGTCGACCATGCCGTCGCCGCCCATCATCGGCGCCTTCAGGCCCTGATCGCGCATCTGGCGCAGGATCAGCCCGGCCTCGGTGTAGTAGCCACCGAAATAGACGACGTCGACGTTGGCGGACTTCAGCTTGGAGACGAGCGCCGAGTAGTCCTTCTCGCCCGGGTTGATGCCCTCGGACATGACCTCCTTGCCGCCCTTGGCCTTGAAGGCCTTCAGCGTCTCGTCGGCCAGCCCCTTGCCGTAGGGGGTCTTGTCGTGGACGAAGGCGACCTTCTTGCCCTTGAAGTGATCGGCCAGGTAGTTGCCGGCGACGGCACCCTGCTGGTCGTCGCGGCCGCAGGTGCGGAACGTGTTCCACATGCCGCGCTCGGTGAACTTCACGTTCGTGGAGGCCGGCGTGACCTGGATGATGCCGGCGTCCAGGTAGACGTCGGAGGCCGGGATCGACACGCCCGAGTTGTAGTCGCCGACGACCATCTTCACGCCGTCGCTGGCGAACTTGTTGGCCACCGAGACGCCCTGCTTCGGGTCGGAGGCGTCGTCGCCGACCGTGACGGTCAGCGTCGTGCCCTTCAGCGTGCCGGCCTTGTTGAGGTCCTCGACCGCCTGGCTCGCGCCGTTCTTGAGCTGCGCGCCGATGGCGGCGCTGTTGCCGGTGATCGGCGCGGCGACGCCGAGCTTGACCTCGGCGGCCTGCGCGGCCGCCGCCATGGCGCCGAGGGCGAGCCCGGCCAGCAGAATCGATCTCATCGCGTACTTCCCCTAAGTGTCAGGACCGCACGTGCGGATCCGGCCGCACTCATCGGACCTCGCCGGCCGCGGGCGCCCGTGCGCGCCATGTCAGCGGTGAGGTCTTCTCGTAGAGCCAGCGGTACTGGCTCGTCATCTGGCGCGTCCGCGTGTAGCGGAAGCCCGCAGCGCCGATGATCATGACGATGACCGCGTCGACCGCATAGTAGTGCAGCGACAGCAGGGTGCCCGAAAACAGGGCGTAGTGAATGAAGCGCACGGCGGCTGCCACCAGAAGCAGCGCCAGGGCGCATTGCCAGAACGGCCGCCAGCCCCGGGCGATGCCGCGGGCGGCCATCCATCCGGCCCACCCGCCCATCACGACGGTCACCAGCAGGAACAGCCAGGCCGACGGCTCCTCGTACAGGATCCCCTGCAGCATGCTCATGTGATGTCCAGTCGATTGCTTCGGTTAACGCGCCCCTCGCCGTCATCGCGAGCGCAGCGAGGTGACCTGGGGCAGCGCAGCCTCGAAAGGTGGGGCGCCGCCCTGGATTGCTTCGCTCCGCTCGCAAAGACGGGGATGCCAATGGCATCAACCGAGAACGGCATCATGCCCCGACCGGGCCGGCATGGCCCCCCTCCAGGTAGGCGGCCTGGACGTTCGGATCGTCGAGCAGCGCCCGACCCGTCCCGCTCATCGTGACCCGACCGTTGACTAGCACGTAGCCGCGATGGGCGAGCTTGAGGGCGTGGTAGGCATTCTGCTCGACGAGGAAGATCGTCATGCCGTCGGTCCGGTTCAGCTCCCGGATCGCGTCGAAGATGCCCTTCACCACGAGCGGCGCGAGGCCGAGCGACGGCTCGTCGAGCAGCAGCAGCCGCGGCCGGCTCATCAGCGCCCGGGCGATGGCCAGCATCTGCTGCTCGCCGCCCGACATGGTGCCGGCGCGCTGGTTGAGGCGCTCCTTGACCCGCGGGAACAGGGTGCAGACCTTCTCCAGATCCTCGGCGAAGAAGCGCCCGTCATGGAGCGCGGCGCCCATCTGGAGGTTCTCGTAGACGGTCATGCGCGGGAAGACCCGGCGCCCCTCCGGCGACTGGGCGATGCCGAGCCGGGCGATGGCGTGGGTCGGCAACCGGGTGATGTCGCGGCCATCGTAGGTGATCGTCCCCGAGCGCGCCTGGGGGCTGCCGAAGATCGTCATCATCAGGGTCGACTTGCCGGCGCCGTTGGCGCCGATCAGCGTGACGATCTCGCCCTCGGCCACGTCGAGATCGACCCCGCGCAGGGCCGCGACGCTGCCGTAATAGGTCGAGACGTCGCGCACCGCGAGGAGCGGCGGCTTCCGTCCCGCCTGGATCGCCCGCGTCTCCTCGACGAGGACGTTGATGCCGGCGACGCTCATGCCGAGGCTCCCGTGTGCGCCGCGTCCCCGTGCGGCACGGTGATCCCGACCTCGGCCTCCACGGCCTCGACCTCCTCGTCCTCGACGCCGAGATAGGCGGCGATCACCTTCGGGTCGGCCCGCACATCGCCGGGGGAGCCGTCGGCGATCTTCACGCCGTAATCGAGCACGACCACGTGGTCGGAGATCTCCATCACCACCGACATGTCGTGCTCGATCAGCAGCACCGAGGTGTCGTGCTCGTCGCGGATGTGGCGCAGGAGGCCGTTCAGCTCGGCCGATTCCCGCGGGTTGAGGCCGGCCGCCGGCTCGTCGAGGCAGAGCAGCACCGGGTCGGTGCACATCGCCCGGGCGATCTCCAGGCGCCGCTGCGCGCCGTAGGGCAGGGCGCCCGCCGGATCATCCGCCCGCTTCATCAGGTCGATGCGCTCGAGCCAGGCCTTGGCCCGCTCGATCGCCGCGGCCTGCGCGTCCCGGTAGGTCTTGAGGCCGAGCAGCCCGAGGATCGTGTAGCCAGAGGCCCGCATCAGCGGCGCGTGCTGGGCGACGAGCAGATTCTCCAGGACGGTCATGCCCTGGAACAGGCGGATGTTCTGGAAGGTGCGGGCGACCCGCGCGGTGCGGTTCACCTTGTGGTTCGGAAGCCGCTCCAGCAGGTGCGCCGTGCCGTCGGCGTGCGCCAGCGTCAGCATGCCCTCGGTGGGTTTGTAGAAGCCGGTGATGCAGTTGAACACCGTGGTCTTGCCGGCCCCGTTCGGGCCGATCAGCGCGGTGATGTAGCCGCGGCGCGCCTCGAAGGACAGGTCGGAGACGGCGGTGAGCCCGCCGAACCGCATGGTCAGGTGCTCGACCGTGAGCACCGGCGGGGGGAGGGGTGACGTCGCCATCAGCCGTGCCCCTCGCTGACATGGGCGCCCGAGACCGCGCGCCGCTGACCGAGCGACACGGACGGCATCCGCTCCGAGATCAGCCCGCGCGGCCGCCAGACCATCATGGCGACCATGGCGAGCCCGAACAGCAGCAGCCGGTACTCGCTGGGGTCGAAGCCCTCGCCGAACACGGCCTTCAGGAACCCGAGGTTGCGCAGCATCTCCGGCCCGCCGACCATCGCCACCGCGGCGATCGCGACGCCGACCTGGCTGCCCATGCCGCCGAGGACGACGATCGCCAGGATGATGGCGCTCTCCAGGAAGTTGAAGCTCTCCGGGCTGATGAAACCCTGGCGCACGGCGAAGAACGAGCCGGCGAAGCCCCCGAAGGCCGCGCCCAGCGCGAAGGCCGTGAGCTTCGTGGCGGTGGTGTCGATGCCGAGCGAGCGGCAGGCGATCTCGTCCTCGCGCAGGGCCTCCCAGGCCCGCCCGATGGGCAGGCGGCGCAGGCGCAGGGTGACGAAGTTGGTGATCAGGGCCAGCCCGAGGATCAGATAGTACAGGAAGATCAGCCGGTGCATCGAATCGTACGGGATGCCGAAGGTGGCGGCGAACCCGCCCTCGCCCGCCGTGAACGGGATGCCGAAGAAGGTCGCCCGCGGGATCGACGAGATGCCGGCCCCGCCGCCGGTGACGTCGGTCCAGTTGATCAGGACCAGGCGGATGATCTCGCCGAAGGCCAGGGTGACGATGGCGAGGTAGTCGCCGCGCAGGCGCAGCACCGGGAAGCCGAGGATCATGCCCCACAGGCCGGCGAACAGGCCCGCCAGCGGCAGGCAGACCCAGAACGACAGGCCGAAGGTCGTCGATAGCAGCGCGTAGGAATAGGCCCCGACCGCGTAGAAGGCGACGTAGCCGAGGTCGAGCAGGCCCGCGAGGCCGACCACGATGTTCAGGCCCCAGCCGAGCATGACGTAGGTCAGGATCAGGATGCCGAGGTCGATCCAGTAGCGGGCCGAGGACAGGCCGCCGGTCGCCAGCGCGGAGATCATCGGCAGGGTCAGCGCGACGAAGATGAACAGCCAGAGACCGACCTTCGAGGTCTTCTGCCCGGCATCGGGCTCGCCGTGCACCGCCTCGGTGGCCTGGACCGGGGAGGGGGTCAGCGCCCGCCGCGCGTCGCGGCGCAGCAGCACGAGGCGCTGGACGAGGCGCAGCGCGAAGATCGCCGCGCAGAGCGCCGCCACCAGCCCCCAGCGCGGCACGAGCACCAGCTCGCTCCCGGGCCCGGGATCGGTCCGGTAGGCGATGATCGGGACGCAGAGGCCGAAGGTGACGAGGGCGTAGAGGGCGGCGTCGCGCAGGATGCCGGCCATCGCGGAGCCGGGGAGAGCGTTCTGCGAGGCGGCCATCAGACTTTCTCGACCTCGGGCCGGCCCAGGATGCCCGACGGCATGAAGATCAGCACGATCGCCAGGATCGAGAAGGCGGCGACGTCCTTGTACTCGATGGAGAAGTAGGCCGACCAGAAGGTCTCGATCAGGCCGATGATCAGGCCGCCGAGCACGGCGCCGGGCAGCGAGCCGATGCCGCCGAGCACCGCCGCCGTGAACGCCTTCACGCCGGGCACGAACCCGTCCGAGAAGGACACGACGCCGTAGTACATGAGGTAGAGGACGCCCGCGACGGCCGCGAGCGCGGCGCCGAGCACGAAGGTCAGTGAGATCGTGCGGTCCACGTCGATGCCGAGCAAAGCCGCCATCTTGCGGTCCTGCTCGCAGGCGCGCTGCGCCCGGCCGAAGGGCGTGCGCTGCACGAGGTACCAGAAGCCGGTGAGCAGCACGGCGGTCACCGCCATGATCAGCACCTGCTTCCAGGCCAGGAACACCGCGTAGCCGTCGCGCTCGAACAGCGTGATGCCGCCCGACAGCATCGGCGGGGTTGGCTTGTTGCGCGCGCCCTGCACGACCTGCACGAAGTTCGACAGGAAGATCGAGACGCCGATCGCCGAGATCAACGGCGCGAGGCGGAACGAGCCGCGCAGCGGCCGGTAGGCCACCCGCTCGATCGCCCAGCCCCACAGGGCGGTCAGCACCATGGCGACCACCAGCACCACCAGGAAGGCCAGCGCGATGGAGCTGACCCCGAGCCAGACCGTCAGCAGCAGGAAGGTGATGAGCGCGATGAAGCAGGAGACCATGAAGACGTCGCCGTGGGCGAAGTTCACCATGCCGATGATGCCGAACACCATCGTGTAGCCGATCGCGATCAGGCCGTAGATCGAGCCGAGCGTCAGCCCGTTGATGAGCTGCTGTACGAAGACGTCCATGAACTCTCGCGCGCAGGTTGCTTGGGCCGCCTACGGAGAGCGCAGGCAGCTTGGCGGGGCAAGTCTCGTACCGCAGCCGTAGCACACCGGCCACCGGTTTCATCGCCGCCCGAGCGTCGCGTGAAAACAGTCGACCACGCCAGTAACGCCCCCTGGCCGGGCTTGCGTGTGGCGCAGTTCCTGCGACACGTTAACGAATTGCAATGCTCGATCATCCCGGGCCCAGGCGAGGAGCAGTACCGATGGCAGGGTCGCGACTCACGACGATGATCTTCATCGGCATGCTCCTCGGCATCGCCGTCGGCTACGCCTGCAGCATCACCTGGCCCGATCCGCAGACCGCCAAGGAGATCGCCGGCTACATCGCGCTGGTCTCCGACGTGTTCCTCCGCCTGATCAAGATGATCATCGCGCCGCTGGTCTTCTCCACGCTGGTCGTCGGCATCGCCCATCTCGGGGATACCGCCTCGGTCGGCCGGGTCGGCGGCAAGGCGCTGCTCTGGTTCGTCGGCGCCTCGTTCTGCTCTCTGATGCTCGGCCTCATCATGGTCAACCTGATGCAGCCCGGCCACAACCTGAACCTGCCGCTGCCCGATGCCGGGGCCGGCACCGGGCTCAAGGCGGCCTCCCTCTCGCTCAAGGAGTTCGTCACGCACCTCGTGCCGAAGAGCGCCGTCGAGGCCATGGCCAACAACGAGATCCTGCAGATCGTGGTCTTCTCGATCTTCTTCGGCGTGGGCCTCGCCGCCCTCGGCGAGAAGGGCCGCCTGCTCGCGCAGGGCATCGAGGGCATCGCCGACGTCATGCTCAAGGTGACGGGCTACGTGATGATGTTCGCCCCCGTTGCGGTGTTCGCCGCCATCGCGGCGACGATCACCACGCAGGGCATCGGCGTGCTCGTGACCTACGGCAAGTTCCTCGTGGAGTTCTACATCAGCCTCGGCGTGCTCTGGACGCTGCTGATGGGCGTCGGCTTCCTGCTGCTCGGGGGCGGCGGCATCATGCGCCTGTTCAACCTGATCAAGGAGCCCTTCGTGCTGGCCTTCTCGACGGCGTCGAGCGAGGCCGCCTACCCCAAGATGCTCTCGAACCTGGAGAAGTTCGGGGTGCCGAACCGGATCACCTCGTTCGTGCTGCCGATGGGCTACTCGTTCAATCTCGACGGCTCGATGATGTACTGCACCTTCGCGGTGATGTTCATCGCGCAGGCCTACAACATCCCGCTGAGCTGGGGCCAGCAGCTCACGATGCTGCTCCTGCTGATGGTGACCTCGAAGGGCATGGCCGGCGTGCCGCGCGCCTCGCTGGTGGTGATCTCGGCGACGCTGTCGCACTTCAACATCCCGGAGGCCGGGCTGCTGCTGATCATCGGGATCGACCAGTTCCTCGACATGGGCCGGTCGGCCACCAACGTGCTCGGCAACAGCGTCGCCACCGTGGCGGTCGCCAAGTGGGAGGGCCAGCTCAGCACCACCGACCAGCGCCTCGACCATGTCGGCACGGTGGCCTCGCCCGCGGAGTAGGGGCCAGTCCGGGGAAATCTGCGCGCGCCGCGATGGCGGGCGCAGGACGGCCGCTCTCATGAGCGCTCTCACGGGTGCCCTGAATCGCGGCGTGGCTTGTTCGGTGCCCTTCGGAGGCGGAGTGATGACGATGCGGCTCGTCGCGGTTCTGGCGCTGGCGCTGGCGGCGACGCCCGCCTCCGCCGTCGAGGTACTCACCGGGACGCTCAGGAGCGTCGCCGAGCGCGGGGAGATCGTCCTCGGCTACCGGGAGAGCTCGGTGCCGTTCTCCTTCGTGGAGGGCAAGCAGTCGGACGGGAACCCCCGACCGATCGGCTACGCCATCGACCTCTGCGGCGAGATCGCGGACGACATCCAGGCGGCGATCGGCCGGCCGGTGAAGATCCGCTACGCACCGGTCACGGCCGAGAGCCGCATCGAGGCGGTGACCTCCGGCAAGATCGACCTCGAATGCGGCTCGACCACCGCCAATGCCGAGCGCCGCAAGCAGGTCGCCTTCTCGCCGGTGGACTACATCAGCGCGACGCAGCTGCTGGTGAAGCGCGGATCGGGCATCGCCTCCTACCGGGATCTCGGCGGGAAGACCGTGGTGGTCACGGCCGGCACCACCAACGAGAAGGCCGTGCGCGACCAGTTCGCCCGCCTGAAGATCGACGCGCAGGTGGTGACGGCGCCCGACCACGCCGCCTCCTACGCGATGGTCAAGGCCGGCAAGGCCGACGCCTTCGCCACCGACGACGTGCTGCTCTACGGGCTGATCGCCACGGACGCGAAGGACGGGGCGAACTACACGGTGCTGCCCGACAAGCTCTCCTACGAGCCCTACGGCATCATGTTCCGCAAGGACGATCCGGAACTCGCCGGCCTCGTGCAGCAGACCTTCACGCGGCTCGCCGAGTCGCGGGCGCTGCGCTGGACCTACGAGCGCTGGTTCCTCAAGCGCCTGCCCAACGGCGAACGCCTGGACATCCCGATGTCGAACGACCTGCGGGTCAGCTTCCAGCTGATGGGCCTCGACGGGGGCGAGTGACCGGCGCGGGGACAGGCGCGACGACCGGACGGCGCCTCGCTTTCGCCCAACCGGCACGCGAGGAAGACGCGACCTGATCGCTTCCCTCCCGCCGCGAGCGTGCCACCGTCCATGCTGATCGCCGCGCCCTGCCCGAAACCGCTCGCCCTGGCGCTGGCCGCCGCCCTCGGCTGCGCCGCCTCGGCGGCCTCCGCCCACCCGCACGTCTGGGTGACCGCCAAGGCGCAGCTCGTCTACGCGGACGGCAAGCTCGTCGGCGTCCGCGACACGTGGAGCTTCGATCCCGAGTACACGGCCTTCGTCACGCAGGGCCTCGACACCAACAAGGACGGCAAGCTCAGCCCGGAGGAGCTCGCCGGGCTCGCCGCCGAGAACACCGCCAACCTCGCCGAGTTCGGCTACTTCACGAAGCTGAAGGTCGGCGGCAAGGAGCAGGCCTTCGGCGATCCGAAGGAGCCGGCGGCGCACATGGACGACCGGGCGCTGGTCATGACCTTCCTGCTGCCCCTGAAGACCCCGGTCCAGCAGGGGCGGGGGGTCGCCGCGCTGGAGGTCTACGACCCGACCTACTTCGTCGCCTTCTCGTTCGCCGAGGGCGCGGACGCCGCCACCCTCGCGGGTGCGCCCCAGGGCTGCGCCGCCACGGTCACCCGGCCGAAGACCGAGCAGCCGAAGACGGCCGATGCCGGGTCGCCGGGCATGACCGAGGCCTTCTTCGAGGCGCTCACCGCCGCCTCGACCTACGGGGTGCAGTTCGCCAGCCGGGTTCTCGTGGCATGTCCGTAGGCATCGGGATCGTCGCCCCCGCCGGGGCGGGACGGCTGGGGCTGAGGCTCGGCCTCATGGCCGCGGCCATCGCGCTGGCCGCGCTGCTCGCGGCCGCGATCGCGTGGCTGGTCGCGCCCGGCCTCGCCGCGCCGCCGCCGCGCTCGCCCTTCGGGATCGGCTTCCGCGAGGCCGCGCCGGCCGCCACGGGTCTCGGCGGCGTCATCCTGGCGCTGCAGGCGAGCTTCTCCCGCAGCCTCAACGCCGCGGTGAGCGCGCTGCGGGGCGGCGGCAGCTGGACCCCGCTGATCGGCCTCGCCTTCGCGTACGGCGTGTTCCACGCCGCCGGCCCGGGCCACGGCAAGGCGGTGATCGCCGGCTACATCCTGGCGGGGGAGCGGGCGCTCCGGCGCGGCGCCGCGCTGAGCGTCTGCGCCGCGCTGCTCCAGGCCTGCGTGGCCGGGGCGATCGTCGGCCTCGGCACGCTGGTCCTCAACGCCACGGCGGCGAGCATCACCCGGGCCGGCACCCTGATCGAGACCGTGAGCTTCGCCCTCGTCGCCCTGATCGGGCTGGTCCTGACGTGGCGCAAAGCCGGTCGCCTCGCCAATCTCGGCGCGGGCTGCGGCCCGGGCTGCAGCCACCTGCCGGAACCGCAGGCCCTCGACACCCTCGACACGTGGCGCGAGCGGGCCGGGGTGGTGCTGGCGGCCGGGACACGACCCTGCGCCGGCGCCGTGCTGGTCCTCGTCTTCGCGGTGTCGCAGGGCGTGCCCGGCGCGGGCGTGCTGGCGGTTCTGGCGATGGCGCTCGGCACCGCGCTGACCACGACGGCCCTGGCCTGCCTCGCGGTCTTCGCCAAGCGGATGGCGCTGCGCCTCGCGGGCGGACGGGGACAGGCCGGCCTCCTGGCGCTCGGTGGCCTCGAACTCGTCGCTGCCGCCTTCGTGCTGGTCCTGGGCGCCGCGATGCTCTCGGGCCTCGCCCCGGGCCTCGGCGGCTGAAGGGCCTCGCCTTCCGGGGCGCGGCGTGCCACGCTGCGCGACCGAGACGGAGCGCGCGCCGATGCATCCCGACTTCGCGACGATCCTGAACTGGCGTCTGCTCGCCGGATCGCATCCCTTCCCCGGGCCAGACGGCGGGACCTGCATCAACGAGGCCGCGATGGTGGCCGCGGGCCTGCCCTACCGGGCGATCCGCTCCAGCGCGGACTGCCCACCCTGCTTCTCGCGGCCGGCCGCCGCCTACGCCCTCGGGCTCAACGACGCCATGCCGGACGAGGCGCGGCCGCAGCTGATGGCCTTCGTCCTGCGCCTGTCGGGCAGCGCCGACACGGCGGAGATCGAGGCCGCCCGCACCCGGCAGCTGGCGCTGGAGAGCGTCCGCCGCATCCTGGCGCCGCTCTGCGCGGTCGCCGGGATGGTCGAGGACGCGGAAGCCTGCTCCGGCGCGCCGGACTGGCCCGCGGCCCTGGCGGCGGCCCGCGCGGCCGCGTGGCGGGGCGGGGCGCGCGCGCAGGCGGCGGCCCAGGCGCGGCGCTGGCGGGAAGGCGCGCTGACCGCGGCGGTGTCCCGCACCGCGACGGCCGCGGAACGCGCCGGCGAGGACGCGCGCTGCGCCGCCGAGGTGGCCGAGGGGGCGGCGCCGTTCCTGACCGGAACCTGGGCCGAGGCCTGCACGATCCTCGCGGAGACCCTCGCCATCGGCCGGCAGGCGCCGGAGATCGCCGTCGCCGGCGCCCGACAGCGCATGGATGCGGCGCGCGCCCGGGTGCCGGCCTGATCAGGCCGCCGCGGGCGCGGCGTCGAGATCGAAGTCGATGGTGCCGCAATTCTCCAGGAACGTGCCGGTGAGGTGGTAGAAGAACGTCCCGTGGCCGACCACCGCGATGGTGGTCTCCGGCCGGGCCCGCAGCCAGTCGCGGAACGCCGCGACCCGGGCGTCGAACAGGGGGCGGGGCTCCACCGGGTAGCCGCCGACCTCGCAGCCGGGCTCCGCGTGCCACCAGACCTCGGGCAGGTGCCCGACATCGAGGTGGGGGAAGTCCGCGGCGATCTCCGAGGCGGCCCGGCCGACATCGCAGCTGCTCTCCTGGCACTCGCGGTGCAGCACCTCGACCAGCACCCGCGGCCGGCTCGGATGCTCGCCGAACAGGATCGCCGCGGTCTCGATGGCGCGGGTCAGGGGCGAGACCACCACGAGGTCGAAGGGGATCGGCCGCAGCCGCTCCCGCGCGGCCCGGGCCTGGGCCTGGCCCAGCTCGGTCAGGCGGGCGTCGGGCAGGCCGGGATCGCCGCCCCCGTGCCGGTGGGCGGCGTTGAAGGTCGACTGCCCGTGGCGGATGCAGACGATGCGGGTCTTGTCCTGCATGGATCTCGAAGACGTTCCGGAGAGGGAATGGCGGACCGGACCGGTCACGCGAAGCGGCCGCCGCGCTGGATGACCTCGATCTTGTAGCCGTCCGGGTCGGTGGCGAAGAAGAACCGCGCGAGCACGTCGTCCCCGTGCTTGAGGGTCTTGACGTCGGTGGCCGTGAAGCCCTCGCGCCGGTGCCGGGCGTGCTCGGCCTCCACGTCGTCGACCACGAAGGCGATGTGCCCGTAGCCGTCGCCGAGATCGTAGGGCTTGTCGCGGCCCTTGTTCACCGTGAGCTCCAGCTCGAACGGCGAGTCCGGATCCCGCATGTAGACGAGGGTGAAGTCCGGGAAGTCGAACCGGCCGGACACCGCGAGACCAAAGGCACGGGCATAGTAGTCGCGCGCGCGCTCTTCCTCGAGGACGCGGATCATGGCGTGGACGGGCTTGGACATGCGCGCGGAGTTCCGTGGGCACGCCGGCGGCGTGCAGCGCCCACTATGTGGCGCGATCCGCAGCCGCGAAAAGGCCGGTGGCGCGGCGCCGGGGTCGCGCCCCGGGACGTCGCCCACGAGCTGTCGAAGAACCCGGCCCGTGTAGACCGATCCCATATTGCATATCCTGGATCAATATCTGTTCTTTAAATCGTTCCAAGGAGTGTATTGGAGTCAATATATGAGGAGCCATGCTGATATAAGATATCGCAAAAGGCTCGGACACACAAAATCAAACCGCAAAATGATATTTGTCATTGACACAATCGCGCTTCCAACGCTTTATCGCAATCGACGACCAAAGTGAATCCCATGAGATCATGAGGCCGATCATCGATCGAGCAAAGGGATTTCAAGACAGTGATACGTCTATCCAATATCAATATACTTCCAAAAATTGCTGCCGTCATCGCGCTGATAAGCGTGATTGTCGGCGGATGTATCTGGTACGCTCAGGCGCGGATGACGGTCATCGACGACCGCTACAGCGAGTTCCTCGCCCGCGAGGCGACGGCGGTGGCGGAGGCACGCAGGCTGAACCGCCTGGTGATCGAGTTGAATTACTGGGTCTACCGGATCATCGCGGAGACCGATCAGGGCCAGATGCAGGCCGCCAACAGCGGCTTCGAGGCCGCGCTGCCCGCGGTGAGGGCGCTCCTTCCGAGCCTCCGATCGCACGCGCCGACCTTCGCCGCGCGCATCGATGAGCAGGCCGCGCGGATCGAGCGCTATCTCAGGGACGTGAGCGAGGTCCGCCGGCTGGGCACTGCCAATCAGAACGAGCAAGCCATCGCGCTGATCCACACGGCGATCGACCCGACGTTCTCCGGCTTGCTGACCGACGGCAACCGGATGGCCGAGGACATCGATACCTACATGCAGAAGGGCTCGGGCGACCTGACCGATCAGACCAACGAGACCCGCCGGACGCTGATGATCGTCAGCGGTCTCGGCATGCTGGCGGGGCTGCTGGCGGCGGTGTTCATCGCCACGGTCGGGATCACGCGGCCGCTCGACCGGCTGGTCAAGGTCCTGCAGCGGATGGCGCAGGGCGAGGTCGAGGCCGAGATCACCGAGGCCGCCCGAAGGGACGAGGTGGGGGCCGTCGGCAAGGCCGTCGAGGGCATCAAGGTCATGGTCGCCCGCAAGGCCGCCGAGGAAGCCGAGATGAAGCGCCGCGCCGACGAGGCGGCGGCGGCCGCGCGCAGGCGGACCATGGTGGAACTCGCGGACGGGTTCGAGCGGGCCGTGGGGAGCATCGTCGGGATGGTCTCGTCCTCGGCCACCGAGTTGCAGGCCACGGCCCAGACCATGACGTCGAGCGCGACCGAGACGGCCAGCCAGTCCACCACGGTGGCGGCCGCCGCCGAGCAGGCCGCCGCCAACGTCCAGACCGTGGCGGCCGCCGCCGAGGAGCTGGGCACCTCCGTGCAGGAGATCGGCCGGCAGGTCCTCGGCTCGGCCAACCTCGCGCAGGCGGCGGTCGGCGAGGCGGACGAGACCCAGCACCTCGTTCAGGCGCTCAGCCAGGCAGCGACGCGCATCGGCGATATGGTCGGGCTCATCGCGAACATCGCCGGCCAGACCAACCTGCTGGCGCTGAACGCCACGATCGAGGCGGCGCGGGCCGGCGAGGCCGGCCGCGGATTCGCGGTCGTCGCCGCCGAGGTCAAGGAGCTCGCCGGCCAGACCGCCCGGGCCACCGAGGAGATCAGCCAGCAGATCGGCCAGATCCAGGGTGTGACCGGCCAGGCGGTCTCGGCCATCGACACGATCGCCGCCCGGATCCGCGAGATCGACGCAGTCGCCGCCACCATCGCGGCGGCGGTCGAGGAGCAGGGCGCGGCCACGCAGGAGATCGTCCGCAACGTCTCGCAAGCGGCGGCCGGCACCGACGAGGTGACGAGCAACATCGCCGGCGTGGCGCGGGCCTCGGAAGAGACCGGCGCCGCGGCAGCCCAGGTTCTGGGGGCGGCGGGCGAGCTGTCGCGCCAGTCCGAGCATCTGGGCGCCGAGGTCTCCCGCTTCCTCGGGTCGGTCCGGGCGGCCTGAGGCCGATCAGCCGCCGACCCGCAGGACCTGCGTCCGGGTGCCGGCCTGCGCGAAGGCGTCCGGGTCGGCGCCGGTCATCCAGACCTGCCCCGGCAGGGCCTCGAGGGCCTCGAACAGGCCGGCCCGGCGGCGTGGATCGAGGTGGGCCGCCACCTCGTCCAGGAGGATCAGCGGGGCGATGCCGCTCATGGCCCGCACCAGCCGCGCGTGGGCGAGGACGAGGCCGATGAGCAGCGCCTTCTGCTCGCCCGTGGACGCCGTCCCGGCCGGCACGTCCTTCGGGCCGTGGCGGACCACGAGGTCGCTGCTCTGCGGCCCGATCAGCGTGCGGCCGGCGGCCCGGTCCCGGTTGCGGCCGTTGCGGAGCGCCATGCGGTAGCGGTCCTCGGCCTCGAGGGCCGGCCAGACCGCGACCAGATCGTCGAGGTCGCCCTCGAGGCGGATGGCCGCCCAGGGGAAGGGCTGCGCGTCGTCCCGGGTCTCGACGATCAGCCGGTCGAGGCGCTCGGCGGTCTCGCGCCGGGCGAGCGCCACGGCGACGCCGAGCTCCGCGACCTCCCGCTCCACCGCGTCGAGCCAGCGGTCGTCGTCGGGCCGCTCCTCCAGCAGGCGGTTGCGCGAGCGCAGGGCCCGCTCCAGCGCGGAGACCCGGGCGCCGTGGGCGGCGTCGACCGCCAGCACGAGACGGTCGAGGAACCGTCGCCGGTCTCCGGCCGCCCCGCGGAACAGGCCGTCGAGGTCGGGGGTCAGCCAGACGACCCGTAGGAACTCGCTGAACGCCACCGGCGAGGCCGCGGTGGCGCCGTCGATCCGGCACAGCCGGCTCGCGCGCCCGTCGGGACCCGGCGGCTCGAGCCCGGTGCCGAGCCGGTGCTCGGCGCCGTCGCGGTCGAGGGTGAGCGAGACCGCGAATCCGCCCGGGCCGCCGCTGCGCGCCATGGCGGCGAACTCCGCCCGGCGCAGGCCCCGGCCCGGTACGAACAGCGAGAGCGCCTCGAGCAGGTTGGTCTTGCCCGCGCCGTTCTCCCCGACCAGCGCGACGAAGCGGGCCTCGGGCGTCAGTTCGAGGTCCGCGTGGTTGCGGAAATCGCGGGCGATCAGGCGGGTGACGCGCAGGCTCGACCCGTCGAGGTCGTCCCGCGGATCGCGGATGTCGCTCATCGGTGAACCGAGGGGTGAACCGAGGGGCCGAGACGCGCCGCGCTCAACCGTCCCTTGCTGTCTGACATCCCATCCAACCACCTCGCCCCGTGGCGCCCGCGTCAGCGGGCCGCGCGGGCGGGCTCCAGAAACCACATCGCCGTCCGGGGACCTCCCGCGCGGCCCCCGCTGCGCTCCGGCACCTCGGGACGAGGGCGGGACCGGGATCCGCGCGGCCGCCTCACACCCGCATCGGCATCAGCACGTACAGCGCCGGCGCGCCCTCGCGGTCCTGGATCAGGGTCGGCGAGCCGGGATCCGCGAGCTTGAACAGGGCGGTGTCGCCCTCGAGCTGCGCGGTGATGTCGAGGAGATAGCGGGCGTTGAAGCCGATATCGAGGCCGGCCGCCTCGTAATCGACGTCGAGTTCCTCGGTGGCACTGCCGGAATCCGGGTTGTTCACCGAGAGCGCGAGGCGCCCTTCGGCGAGCCCGAGCTTAACCGCGCGCCCGCGCTCCGACGAGATCGTCGAGACCCGGTCCACGGCCTTTGCGAAGGCGTCGCGCTCGACGGTCAACCGCTTGTCGTTGTTGGCCGGGATCACCCGCTGGTAATCCGGGAAGGTGCCGTCGATCAGCTTGGAGATCAGCGTCAGGCCACCGGCGAAGCGCAGGCGGATCTTCGCGGGCGACAGGTCGACCGCGACGGTCTCGCCGCCGTCGTCGAGGAGCTTCTGGATCTCGGCGACCGCCTTGCGGGGCACGATCACGCCCGGCATGCCGACGCTGCCCTGCGGGGCCGGGATCTCGACGCGGGCGAGCCGGTGGCCGTCCGTCGCCACCGCCCGCATCGCCGGGCCGTTCTCGGTCTCCAGCGTGTGCAGGTAGATGCCGTTCAGGTAGTAGCGGGTCTCCTCGGTGGAGATCGCGAACTGGGTCTTCTCGATCAGCCGCTTCAGGTCGGCGGCGGCGATCTCGAAGCCGTGCGGCATCTCGCCGGCGGCGAGGTCCGGGAAGTCGCCCTCCGGGAGGGCGCCCAGGGCGAAGCGCGAGCGTCCGGACCGGATCGTCATCTGGCCGGACTCGCCGCCGGTCTCCAGGGAGACCTGCGCGCCGTCGGGGAGCTTGCGCACGATGTCGTAGATCACGTGCGCCGGCACGGTCGTGGCGCCCGCATCCGCCACGTCCGCCGGCACGCTCTCGGTCACCTCGATGTCGAGATCCGTCGCCCGGAGCTGGAGACTCGACCCTTCCGCGCGCAGGAGCACGTTTGACAGGATCGGGATCGTGTTGCGGCGCTCGACGACCCGGTGCACGTGGCCGAGCGACCTGAGCAGGGCCGCGCGCTCGACAGTGACTCTCATCGCAATACTCAAGTGATAGGGACGGCGCCGCGGCCGGCGACCGTCGCGGAATATGGCCGTTCAGCTTGGCGAAGGGGACAGGGGAACGCAAGGCCGCCGTCGGTGCACCGCACAGCGACCTCCGCGTCTAGGGCGGATGCCCATGTCCGGAGCGGGGTATCGGCCCCCGGCGGCCCGTGCGAAAGCGCCGCGACCGACCCGGACCCCCATCCCGATCATGCTGCAGACCATCGACCCCGCGGGCAACACCGCAGACCCCTCGCAGGCCACCCCGAGCGCCCCCCCGAGTGCTCGGCGGATCCTCGCCGCGAGCTTCGTCGGGACGGCGATCGAGTTCTTCGACTTCTACATCTACGCCACCGCCACCGCCCTGGTGATCGGCCCGGTCTTCTTCCCCGCCGGCGCGCCCGGCGTGCAGCAGCTCAGCGCCTTCGCGACCTTCGCCATCGCGTTCATCGCGCGGCCCGTCGGCGCGGCCCTGTTCGGGCATTTCGGCGACCGGGTCGGCCGCAAGGCGACGCTGGTGGCGTCGCTGCTGATCATGGGCATCTCCACGGTGCTGATCGGCTGCCTGCCGACCTACGCGTCGGTCGGCTGGTGGGCGCCGGCGGCGCTGTGCATCCTGCGCTGCGGGCAGGGGATCGGGTTCGGCGGCGAGTGGGGCGGCGCGGCGCTGCTGGCGGTCGAGAACGCGCCGCCGGGCCGGCGCGCGTGGTACGGCATCTTCCCGCAACTCGGGGCGCCGGTCGGCTTCGTCCTGGCCAATCTCGGCTTCCTCGCCCTCAGCTTCGGCCTGACGCCCGAGAGCTTCCAGGCCTGGGGCTGGCGCCTGCCGTTCCTGGCCTCGGCGGCGCTCGTCGGCGTCGGGCTCTACGTGCGCCTGAAGCTCACCGAGACACCGGCCTTCAAGGCGGCGCTCAGCCAGGCCCGGCCGGAGCGCGTGCCCTTCGCCACCATGCTGACCCAGCACGGACACGCCGTCCTGGTCGGCACCTTCGCGATGGTGGCGGTCTACGCGGTGTTCTACCTCTCGACCGTCTTCGCCCTGGGCTACGGCACCGGCACCCTCGGCTACAGCCGGCCGACCTTCCTGCTGTTCGAGTGCATCGCGGTCTGCTTCATGGCGCTCGGCACCGTCGTGTCGGGGGCCGCGGCCGACCGCTTCGGCCGCCGGCCTGTGCTGCTCTCCGGCATGGCTGTGACGTTCCTGCTGGGCTTCCTCATGGGGCCGATGCTGGGCCACGCCGCCGGCACCGGCACCTGGCCGCCGGTTCTCGGCTTCCTGTGCCTCAGCCTCCTGACAATGGGGTGGGTGTTCGGACCGATGGGCGCCGTCCTGCCCGAGCTGTTCCCGACGCGGGTGCGCTACACGGGCGCCTCGGTGACCTACAACCTCGCGGGGATCCTGGGGGCCTCGGGGGCGCCCTACATCGCGCAGCAGCTCGCGGCCTACGGCGGCATCGGCTTCGTCGGGTTCTACCTGGCGGGGGCCGCGATCCTCAGCTTCCTCGCCGTGCTGGCCATGCCGGAGACTGCCGGCCGCTGACGGGACGGGCGGGCGCCGGCCTCAACGGCCGGCGCGATCCTGAGCCGCCGTGACGGTGGGCTCGAAGCGCCCGAGGAAGCGCGTCCGCTCCCACAGCTCGATCGCGTCGCGCCCGACCATCGCCCGGGCGCGGCGGCGCGCCTGCGTGTCGTCCTCGGCCGACAGGATCTCGGCCGCGCGGACGCGGCCGGCCCGGTCGAGCCGGAAGGCCCTGTAAGCGCGGCTCCGGTGAGCCGTTCCAGCATCCAGCGCGAGCATAGCGACATCCTCCGGGCCGGAACGTCCCGGAAGACGGTTAACCATCGGTAAATCGCAGCTCTCGCGATCGAGGATGCGGTCCCGACGCGCCCGCTCGGCGGGGGCGGAGCTCCTCAGCTCCGCTTGTCGAGCGGGCGACCGAGGAGGCGGGCGAACTCGGCCTCGATCTCCTCCACCGAGAACGGGTTGCCGGATCCCTTCGCGTCGGGCGTGGGCGCGGACGGCGGCGGCGGCGGCGGGGCCGGCACGTGCGGAGGGGGTTCGACCTTGGGCATCGCCGGCGGCGGCACGGGTTTGGCCGGAGGCGGCGGCGGAGGCGGCGGGGCCTCCGGCTCTTCGACCGGGGCGGGGGCGGGCACCGGCTCGACCGGGACGCTCGCCATCGCGGCGGCCAGCGGATCGACGCCCTCGGGCGCCGGCGGGGCGGGCGCGGGCTGCGGCGGCGGCGTCACGGCCGAGGACGAGCGCGACAGGGCGGCCTGGAGCTGCCGGGCCATGTCGGACAGGACCACCGGATCGACCGACTTGCGCTCGGAGGGCACCGCGAGGCTCGGGGCCAGACGGGCGGGCTCCGGCTCCGCCGGTGCCGGCTCGGGCTTGCGCTCGGAGGCCGGGTTGGGCCGCGGCTCGATCAGCGGCGGCGCGGTCCGGCTCAGGATCCGCCGCGGGGCGACCGGCTCGCGCGGCGGGAGCGCGGGCGTCTCCACCGCCGGCGGCGCGATCGGCGGCGACTCCATCGGCGGTGGCACCACCGGCTCGGGCGCGGGCGGCGCCGGGGGTTGAGGCGCGGGCGGCTGGGGCGGCGCGGCACGCAGAGGTGCGGTGACGTCCTGGCCGGGCTCGTCGCCGCCGAACAGCCCGGGATCGAGGGGCAGCGTCACGGGCGGAGCGGAGGCCGAGCGCGGCACCGGCGACGGCACCACCACCGGCATCGCGAAGCCCGGATCGAACAGCGGTTCCGCGCGCCGGCCGCCGGATTCCGGCAGACCGCGGGGCGGCTCGGGCAGGCGGCCGCCCTGGACGAGGGGGTCCGGGAGCGGCTCGTCCAGCGGCTCCGGCGCCAGATCCGGCCGGATCGCCGCCTCCGGCAGGGGCCGCTGGCCGCGCTGGATATTGCGCTCGACCACCACGTCGTTGGGGCCGCCCACGAGGAGCAGGTGCTCGACATTGTCCCGGCGCAGCAGGATGAGCTGCCGGGCCCGGTCGAGCTCGTACACGTCGACGATCCCGAGGCGCGGCTGGCGCCCGCGGCTCCCGGACCGCCCCGGCAGGGCGAGGCTCCGGCCGGTGAGCCGGCGCACCGTGAACACGATCGCCGCGAGCGCCGTGAAGATGACGGCGAAGATCACGATATACTGGACGATGGGGGAGCCGTCAGAGCCGAACACGGATTGCAGCCATCGCAAGATTACGCACTCGCACGTTCCGACCGCCGCGGGTGCGCGCCGGCACGGACTTGATCCATACCACGCCGGAGGGGCGGCAAGGCAAACGACGTTAAGAGTTCGTTAACAGACCTTTTAATTGAGCGCGCGCAAGACAATAGGTCGGGACTGCGCCGCCGGCCCGGCCGAACCGGGG
This sequence comes from Methylobacterium sp. D53M, assembly GCF_053345625.1. Classification (NCBI taxonomy): domain Bacteria; kingdom Pseudomonadati; phylum Pseudomonadota; class Alphaproteobacteria; order Hyphomicrobiales; family Methylobacteriaceae; genus Methylobacterium; species Methylobacterium sp. D53M. Next base: position 13,606 of record NZ_JBKFAL010000010.1, on the reverse strand, counting down.
GTTCACTCCCCCCGTGGCGCGAGCTGATGCGGGCACCGGCCGGCCCGGAGATCGGGCTTAACGCGCCGTTAACCATGCAGGCGGCAGATTTTGCCGAGCCCGCTCGTCCCGGCGCGGCCACGCCATCCCGGAGGCGACCATGGCCCTCACCGATCTGCCCGTGCTGAGCATGCTGCGCACGCGGATGCAATGGGCGCAGGCGCGCCAGGGCGTGATCGCCGAGAACGTCGCCAACGCCGACATGCCGGGGTTCAAGCCCCGCGACCTCGTGGAGCCGCGCTTCGACCGGGCGACCGGCGCCCTCGCCACCAGCGGCTCCGGCCTGACGCTCACGAGCGCGGGCCACATGGCGCCGCCCGGTCAGACGGTCGGCGCCGACTCCAAGCGCGCCAAGGGCTTCGAGGTCCGGCCCAGCGGCAACGGCGTCAACCTCGAGGACGAGATGATGAAGGCCGGCGAGAACCAGGCGGACTACCAGCTCGCCGCCTCGCTGTACCAGCACAGCCTGACCACCCTGAAGATCGCGATCGGCAAGAGCTGACGCGCGACGGCCGAATGTGGAGCGCCGACGGCCGCGGGGTCGCGGCAGCGGGAGGGTCCTGAGCCATGGAATTCACGAAGTCGCTGGCGGTGGCGGCCGCGGGCCTCAAGGCCCAGTCGGGCCGGATGCGCATCATCGCCGAGAACATCGCCAACGCCGATTCCGCGCCGGCCTCCGCCGGGGCGCAGCCCTACCGCCGCAAGATCCCGACCTTCACCAGCCACCTCGACGACGAGACCGGTGCCAAGCTCGTCGAGGCCGGCCGCGTCAGGCGCGACCCGTCGGCCTTCCGGACCAAGTACGAGCCCGGCAACCCCGCGGCCGACGCCCAGGGCGTGGTGCAGATGCCCAACGTCAACGCGCTCATCGAGAACATGGACCTGCGGGAGGCCCAGCGCTCCTACGAGGCGAACCTCAACATGATCAGCGCCACTCGCAAGATGCTGGCGCAGACCCTCGGCATCCTGAAGTGACCCCCGAAGCCCGCGGCAGGACCGCTTAGCAAGGACGCATGGCGATGGCTTCGAGCAACTTCGCGGCGGGTGCCTACGCGGCCGTCCAGGGCCTCGCCGGCGGCCGGCCCGCCCCCCGGGTGCAGCCGACGACCGGCACCGGCACCGACTTCATGCAGATGCTCGGGCAGACCCTGGACAGCGTCGGCGATGCCGGCCGTCGGGCCGATTCCCAGGCCGTCTCCGCGGCCGCCGGCAAGGCCAACGTCGTGGACGTGGTCACCGCGGTCGCCGAGAGCGAGACGGCCCTGCAGACCATGGTGGCGGTGCGCGACCGCATGATCTCCGCCTACGAGGAGATCATGCGGATGCAGATCTGACCGGCCGACCGTTTTCCCGCCCGCTCCCCCCGCACTGAGCGCACCCCCATGACCGGTCTCGCCATCCTCGACATCGCCCGCGACGGCATCTTCGTGTTCCTCAAGGTGGCCGGGCCCCTGATGCTGGTCGCGCTCGCGGTCGGCCTCGCCGTGTCCCTGGTCCAGGCCCTGACGCAGATCCAGGAGCAGACGCTGATCTACGTGCCCAAGGTCGTGGCGGTGTTCGCCGCGCTGCTGCTGATGCTGCCCTTCATGGGCGACGCCATGGCCGGCTACATGACCCGCATCGCCGCCCGCATCGCGGCCGGCGGCTGATGCGCCCGCCGGCCGGGACAGGCGCGGCCCCCGCGTGCCATAGGGGCCGCGATGAACCTGCTACTGCCCGGCATCGCCTCGGCCTACCTGATCACCTTCGCGCGCATCGGCACGCTGATCATGCTGATGCCGGGGATCGGCGAGCAGACGGTGTCGCCGCGCCTGCGCCTCGCCTTCGCGCTGCTCACGTCCCTGGTGCTGTTCCCGACCGTGCGCCCGCTGCTCGGCGGCACGGAGGGCGTGGCCGGCCCGCGGCTGATCGGGCTCCTGTTCGGCGAGACGATCATCGGGCTGGTGCTCGGCCTCACGGTGCGGATGATCCTCGCCGCCCTTCAGACCGCCGGGGTGATCATCTCGGCGCAGGTCGGGCTGTCCTACGCGATGACGGTGGATCCGAGCCAGGGCGGCCAGCAGGTGGCGATCGGCAACTTCCTGTCGTTGCTCGGGATCACGCTGATCTTCGCCGCGGACCTGCACCATCTCGCCATCGAGGGCGTGGCCCGCAGCTACGTGGTGCTGCCCCCCGACGGCGTGCCGTCCTTCTCGGACGCGCTGATGCTGGCCACGAAGGCGCTGGCCCGGGGCTTCACCCTGGCGGTGCAGATCGCCGGCCCGTTCATCGCCTTCGGGATCCTGTTCAACCTGGGTCTCGGCGTGCTGTCGCGGCTGATGCCCCAGATGCAGGTGTTCTTCCTGGCGGTCCCGGCCTCGGTGCTGATCGGCATGCTGCTGCTGATGGGCTGCCTCGGCGTCATGATGGGCGTCTTCCTGGACGACCTGGGCCGGTATCTCGGGGATTACGTCGGCCGCTGAGCGGCCGGACCGCCCGTGCCCCGACGATGCCCACGCTCTGAGCCCGACGCGCGATGGCCGACGATACCGACGACGAGGACAAGACCGAGGAGCCGTCCCAACGACGGCTCGATCAGGCGATCGAGCGCGGCGACGTCGCGACCAGCACCGAGATCAACACCTTCGCGATACTGGCCGCGTTCACCCTGGCGCTGCTGGTCGCGGCCCCGACCATCGCCTCGAACCTGCTGCACGGGCTCAAGGCCTACCTCGCCAACGCCCATACCCTCCCGGACGACGCCACGGCCATGAAGGCGGCCATGACGCGCGGCCTGTGGCTGTGGCTCCAGGCGGTGGCGGTGCCGGTCGGGCTGGCGGTCGTGGCCGGGCTGGCCGCGGGGCTCCTGCAGCACCCGCTGGTCTTCTCCGCCGAGACGCTGATGCCGAAATTCTCGCGCCTCTCGCCGATGGCGGGCGTGAAGCGGCTCCTCGGCGTCGAGGCCCTGTTCCAGTTCGGCAAGGGGCTAGCGAAGATCGCCGCCGTTGGCTTGGTCGGCGCGGTGATGCTGTGGAACGACCGCGACCGGCTGGAAGTGTTCGCCCAGCTGGACCCGGCCGCCTCCATGCCGGCGATCCTGTCCCTCAGCCTGAAGCTGCTCGCCGGCATGCTGTGCATGCACCTCGCGATCACCCTCGGCGACGCGCTCTACGCGCGGTTCCGCTGGCGCAAGCGCCACCGGATGTCGAAGGAGGAGCTCAAGCAGGAGATGAAGGAGTCGGAGGGCAATCCCGAGGTGAAGGGGCGCCTGAAGCAGCTCCGGATGGCCCGGGTGAAGAAGCGCATGATGGCCGCGGTCCCCACCGCCACCGTCGTGGTGACGAACCCCACCCACTACGCGGTGGCGCTGCGCTACGAGACCGGCATGGCCGCGCCGGTCTGCGTCGCCAAGGGCGTCGACGCGCTCGCCCTGCGCATCCGCGCGGTGGCGGCCGAGCACGGGGTCGCGGTGATCGAGAACCCGCCGCTCGCCCGGGCGCTCCACGCCACCGTGGAGATCGACCGGGAGATCCCGGCCGAGCACTACCGCGCGGTGGCGGAGGTCATCGGGTTCGTGCTGCGCCTGCGGAGACGGGCGGCGTAGCCCCGCGCCATCCGCGCGCCGCGCCGTCTCGCCGAACGCCCGGGCGGGCGAAAGCCACGCTTCCTCCACCTTTTTTCGCGAGGCTGTGTCAAGGCTTGGCGCGACGAGACTGATGCCGCGCCCCGCATGTCCTGATATGGCCGGCGGACTAACCGGGTGACTGTTCTGGAATGAAGCCGATGGCCGACGTCACTGGACCTCCGGCGCCCGCCGCGGGCCCGCAGAATTCGGGTCCCCCGGTCGCGCAGGCCTCGTCCCTGCTCGGAACGGGCTCGATCGACCGCTCGGAACAGCCGGGCCGGGTCGGCCTGCTCCTCGTGCTCGCCGGCCTGCTGGTCGGCGCGGCCATCGGCCTGTCCTTCGTGGCCAACGAGCAGGCCCAGTCGCTGATCGTCTGGCTGCTGGCCCTGCTGGCCATGGCGGGCGTGTTCTTCCTGTTCGCCCTCGCCATCGGGGCGCTCCAGCTCAGCGGCAGCGCCGCCCGGGACGACATCACCAAGGGCATCGTCGACGCCTCGCCGGACGGCCAGCTTGTCGTCGAGGACGGCGGCCGGCTGATCTACGCCAACGAGGCCTATCTCCGGATCGCCAGCGGCGACACCTTCTCCAACCTCGTGCCGGTGGAGCGCATCCTCGTCGGCTCTCCGGAGGTCTCCGAGGCGGTCTACCGCCTGTCGCAGGCCTCGCGCGACGCCCGGGCCCACACCGAGGAGGTGCGGATGTCGCCGCCCCTCGGGCCCACGGCCGGCGAGCGCGGCTTCGGCTGGTACCGGGTCTCGGTGCGGCCCCTCGCGCGCCCGCGCCGGGCGGCCTCCCTCTGGACGGTGGCCGACATCACCGCCGAGCGCGAGAGGCAGGAGAACGTCTTCCAGGAGCTCCAGCACGCCATCGACTACCTCGACCACGCCCCGGCGGGCTTCCTGTCGATCGATCCGGCGGGCGCCATCGTCTACATGAACGCGACCCTGGCGGCCTGGCTCGGCTACGACCTCGCCAGCGTCGGCCCCGGCGGCCCGCACCTCACCGAGATCGCCCCGGAGGCGGACGTTCTCGTGCGCACGGCCGGCCTGCCGGGCGAGGTCCGCACCGACCGCTTCGACCTCGATCTGCGCCGCCGCAACGGCCACACCCTGCCGGTCCGGCTCTACCACCGGGTCGCCTTCGGCAAGGACGGCAAGCCCGGCTCGTCGCGGACCTTCGTGATCAACCGCTCCGCCGGGGCCGAGACCGACGAGCCGCAGCGCGCCGCCGAGGTCCGGCTCGCCCGCTTTCTCAACAACTCGCCGATCGCCATCGCGACCCTCGACAGCGGCGGCCGGATCGCCCGCGCCAACGCCTCGTTCACGCGCCTGTTCGGCACGGTCCCGCGGCAGGCCGACGACGGCGCCCCGGACGGGGAGGGTGTCCCGCGGGTCGAGCCCAACGTCGCCGACTCGGTGGCCGACCGGACCGCCCTGGAGGCCGGGCTCGCCCGCGCCGCGAGCGGGCGGACGGATCCGGAGCCCATCGAGGTCCAGCTCAACGGGCCCGGCGGCCGCTCGGCCCGGGTCTGGCTCAGCCCGGCCGACGGCGGCGATGCCGGCCAGCAGACCGACGAGGCCGAGCGGGTGATCCTCTACGCCCTCGACACGACGGCGCAGCGCCAGCTGGAGCAGCAGGTCGCCCAGGCCCAGAAGATGAACGCGGTCGGCCAGCTCGCCGGCGGCATCGCGCACGACTTCAACAACGTCCTGCAGGCGATCATCGGCTACTCGGACCTGCTGCTCGCGAGCCACCGGCCGACCGACCCGGCCTTCCAGGACATCATGCAGATCAAGCAGAACGCCAACCGGGCGGCGGGCCTCGTCCGCCAGCTCCTGGCGTTCTCCCGCCGGCAGACGCTGCGCCCGGAGGTGATGAATGTCGGGGAGGCGCTCTCCGAGCTGACCCTCCTCCTCAAGCGGCTCCTCGGCGAGCGCGTCGCGCTGGAGCTGAAGCACGGCCGCGAGGTCTGGCCCGTGAAGGCCGACGTCAACCAGTTCGAGCAGGTGATCGTCAATCTCGCGGTCAACGCCCGCGACGCCATGCCGGAGGGCGGCAAGCTGATGATCCGTACCGAGAACGTCTCCGATCCGGGGGCGGCCGCCGGTGCGGAGGGGCGCGGCGGGGCGCCGGCGGGCGACCACGTGCTGATCGAGGTGCGCGACACCGGCCAGGGCATCCCGCCCGAGCTGATGGAGAAGATCTTCGAGCCGTTCTTCACCACCAAGGAGATCGGCAAGGGCACCGGCCTCGGGCTCTCGACGGTGTTCGGCATCGTCAAGCAGTCCGGCGGCACCATCGACGTCCAGTCGAAGGTCGGGGAGGGCACGGCCTTCCGCATCTACCTGCCGCGTCACGTGCCCGTGGCGGAGCCCGAGGAGGTGCCGGTCGCGGCGGCCGAGCCGGCACTGCCGCGCGCGGAGCCGCTCGCGCCGGCTTCCACCACCGCCCATCCCGATTCCGGGTCGGACGCCAAGCCGGTCACCGCGCCGGCCGCGGGCGGCGACGCCGCTGTGCCGAAGGGGGAGACGCCGCCCGCCAAGGTCGACAAGCCGGCGCCGCGCAAGCCCGCCGCCGATCATACGGGGCAGGGGACCATCCTGCTCGTCGAGGACGAGGACCCGGTGCGGGCGGTCAACAGCCGGGCGCTCTCGGCCCGCGGCTACACGGTGCTGGAGGCGGCCTCGGGCCTCGAGGCCCTGGCGATCGTCCGCGAGGGCGCGCAGACCATCGATCTCGTCGTCTCCGACGTGGTCATGCCCGAGATGGACGGCCCGACGCTCCTGCGGGAGGTGCGCAAGCATCAGCCCGACCTGAAGGTGATCTTCGTGTCCGGCTACGCCGAGGACGCGTTCCGCAAGAACCTGCCCGAGGGCGAGACCTTCAACTTCCTGCCCAAGCCCTTCAGCCTGAAGCAGCTCGTCGAGACCGTGAAGAAGACGATGGCGGACTGACCGGCCCGCCGCGTCCGGTCACCGTCGCTCAACGAAGAGCGGCCCCGGAGAGACTCCGGGGCCGCGCATCTTCGAACGTCGCCAGGTCCGCCGCGCGCCGTCGCCGGCCCGCGGCGGCGCGGCCTAGGCCTCGCCCTCGTCGAGATCGTCCGCCGTCGGCGCGGCGTTCTCAAGGATCTTCTCGGCGACCAGACCGGAATTCTGCCGGATCGAGCCCTCGATCTCGGCCGCGATCTTCGGGTTGTCGCGCAGGAAGCCCTTCGAGTTCTCGCGGCCCTGGCCGAGGCGCTGGCTGTTGTACGAGAACCAGGCGCCCGACTTCTCGACGATCCCGGCCTTCACGCCGAGGTCGATCAGCTCGCCGACCTTCGACACGCCCTCGCCGAACATGATGTCGAACTCGACCTGCTTGAAGGGCGGCGCGACCTTGTTCTTCACCACCTTGACGCGAACCTGATTGCCGATCGCCTCGTCGCGGTCCTTGAGCGTCGAGATGCGGCGGATATCGAGGCGCACCGAGGCGTAGAACTTCAGGGCGTTGCCGCCCGTGGTCGTCTCGGGGCTGCCGTACATGACGCCGATCTTCATCCGGATCTGGTTGATGAAGATGACCATGCAGTTCGAGCGCGAGATCGAGCCGGTCAGCTTGCGCAGGGCCTGGCTCATCAGGCGGGCCTGGAGGCCCGGCTGGCTCTCGCCCATCTCGCCCTCGATCTCGGCCCGCGGGGTCAGCGCGGCCACCGAATCGACCACCAGCACGTCGATGGCGCCCGAGCGCACCAGCGTGTCGGTGATCTCGAGCGCCTGCTCACCCGTGTCGGGCTGAGAGATCAGCAGGTCGTCGAGGTTCACGCCGAGCTTGCGGGCGTAGACCGGGTCGAGGGCGTGCTCGGCATCCACGAAGGCGCAGACGCCGCCCTTCTTCTGGGCCTCCGCGATCGTGTGGAGCGCCAGCGTCGTCTTGCCGGACGATTCGGGACCGTAGATCTCGATCACGCGGCCACGGGGAAGGCCGCCGACGCCCAGCGCGATGTCGAGGCCCAGCGAGCCGGTCGAGACGGTCTCGACCTCCTGGACCTTGTCGCTCTTGCCGAGCCGCATGATCGAGCCCTTGCCGAAGGCGCGCTCGATCTGAGACAGGGCGGCGTCGATCGCCTTGGACTTGTCCTTGTCCACCGGGGGCATGTCGACCACTTTCAATGCGGGCTGGGCCATCTGGCGGGCTCCTTATGAAGGGGTTGGACGCAGTTCACAACGCGCGTCGCCACCGCCTCCATGTACCCGTTTTGTTCTCCACCAGCAAGGCCGGAACGCGGTTTTGCTGCACGCAAGTCACGAAATCCCGGCTCGACACCCGGATGCCCCGCGACAGCAATCCAATCCGGTAATCGGCCGCCAGGCCCCGTACGAATGCCGACACAACCCGCCGGACGGGACGGCCGCCAGCCGCAATGGCGACGCCTCCCGCGGTCCCGCACCAGGCTCGGCCCGCCGGCGACCGGGACCCAACCGCCAGACATGCGGCCGAAAACGACGACGCCCGGCACGAATCCGGCTCTCGCGAGTCGAATTGCGTCCGGGCGTTCGTCGTACCGGTCGCCGGGCATCCCCGGGATGGTCACCCCAGAGGAGGCACCATCCCGCGACGCCGCGGGCGAGAGTCTGGCGGACGCGGAGACCGCAGCCGCCGGGATCCCGGGATCAGGCGGCCTCGCCGGCCTCGGCCTGGGCGGCCTCGCCCTCGACCAGCTTCCAGGTCTTGGTCTTGGAGAACGGACGGCACTCCTCGATGAACACCGTCTGCCCGACCTTGGCGACGTTGCCCTCGTCGTGCGCGTGGTAGTTCTTCGACCGCCGCACGGTCTTCTTCATCACCGGGTGCGTGAAGCGGCGCTCCACCTTCACCACGATGGTCTTCTCACCCTTGTCGCTGACGACGGTGCCCTGAAGGATGCGCTTCGGCATGGTTGTCTCCTAAAACCCGCCTCAGCCCTTGGCCTGCTGCAGCGTCTTGGAACGCTGCAGAGTCCGGACACGGGCGATGTCGCGACGGACCTCGCGGACGCGGGCGACGTTCTCGAGCTGGCCGGTGGCCCCCTGGAAGCGCAGGTTGAACTGCTCCTTCTTGAGGTTGATCAGCTCGTCATTCAGCTGATCCGGCGACAGCGCCTTCAGATCAGACAGTCTCTGGGTCGACTTCACGATATCCTCCGTTCAGTCGGCGATGCGCTGGACGACCCGCGTGCGGATCGGGAGCTTCGCGGCGCCGAGGCGGAGCGCCTCCTTGGCGATGTTCTCGGCAACGCCGTCGACCTCGAACATGATCCGGCCGGGATGGACCCGGGCCGCCCAGTAATCCGGGGCGCCCTTACCGGAGCCCATGCGGACCTCGGTCGGCTTCGACGACACCGGGACGTCCGGGAACACCCGGATCCAGACGCGGCCCTGGCGCTTCATCTCGCGGGTGATCGCGCGGCGGGCCGCCTCGATCTGGCGGGCGGTGACGCGCTCGGGCTCCACCGCCTTCAGGCCGAACTGGCCGAAGTTCAGCTCGAAGCCGCCCTTGGCCGCACCGTGGATGCGGCCCTTGAACTGCTTGCGGAAGCGGGTCTTTTTCGGTTGCAGCATGGCTTCCTACCTTACGCGTGCTCGCGCTCGCGGCGTCCGCGCTCGCGGCCGCCCTCGCCATCGCGCTCACGGCGTCCGCCAGAGCGGCCGCCCTCTTCCTGGGCCTTCTTGTCCTGGGCCATCGGGTCGTGCTCGAGGATCTCGCCCTTGAACACCCACACCTTGATGCCGCAGGTCCCGTAGGTCGTGAACGCCGTAGCGGTGCCGTAGTCGACGTCGGCGCGCAGCGTGTGCAGCGGGACGCGCCCCTCGCGGTACCATTCCTGGCGGGCGATCTCGGCGCCGCCGAGACGGCCCGAGCAGTTGATCCGGATGCCCTCGGCGCCCAGACGCATGGCCGACTGCACGGCCCGCTTCATGGCGCGCCGGAAGGCGACGCGGCGCTCGAGCTGCTGGGCGATCGAGTCGGCCACCAGGGTGGCGTCGATCTCGGGCTTGCGCACCTCGACGATGTTGATGGTCACGTCGGCCTTGGTCATCGTGCCGACGAGCTTGCGCAGCTTCTCGATGTCCGCGCCCTTCTTGCCGATCACCACGCCCGGACGGCCCGAGTGGATGGTGACCCGGCACTTCCGGTGCGGGCGCTCGATGACGATCTTGGAGACCGCCGCCTGCTTGAGCTGCTTCATGAGGGCGGCGCGGATCGCGACGTCCTCGTGCATGAGCTTCGCGTAGTCGCCCTTGTTGGCGAACCAGCGGGAATCCCAGGTCCGGTTGATGCCGAGCCGGAGACCGATCGGGTTGACTTTCTGACCCATCAGATCCTCCTCAAGCCGCTTCGGCTTGGCGGACTTCGCGAACCACGATGGTGAGGTTCGAGAAGGGCTTCAGGATGCGCGCGCCGCGGCCGCGGGCGCGGGCGTGGAAACGCTTGAGAACCAGCGCCTTGCCCACGAAGGCCTGGGACACGACGAGGTCGTCGACGTCCAGGTCGTGGTTGTTCTCGGCGTTGGCGATGGCGCTCTCGAGGCACTTCTTGACCTCGGTCGAGATCCGCTTGCGCGAGAACTGCAACTCGGCGAGCGCCGTGTCGACCTTCTTGCCGCGGATCATCTGCGCCACGAGGTTGAGCTTCTGCGGGCTGACGCGCAGCATGCGCGCGACGGCCTTCGCCTCGTTCTCGGGGAGCGCGCGGGGGGTGGCTTGCTTGCCCATCTCAGCGCCTCTTCGCCTTCTTGTCGGCCGCGTGGCCCGGGAAGGTGCGGGTCGGCGAGAACTCGCCGAACTTGTGCCCGACCATCTCCTCGGTGACGTAGACCGGGATGTGCTTCTGCCCGTTGTGCACACCGAAGGTGAGCCCGACGAACTGCGGGAGGATCGTGGAGCGGCGGCTCCAGATCTTGATGACCTCGGAGCGCGAGGAGCCCCGCGCCGCCTCGGCCTTCTTGAAGAGATAGCCGTCGACGAACGGCCCCTTCCAGAGAGAGCGTGCCATAGCGATTACTTCTTGCGGTTGTGGCGGCTGGACAGGATGAACACGTCGGTCCGCTTGTTGGACCGGGTCTTCTTCCCCTTGGTGGGCACGCCCCAGGGCGTGACCGGGTTGCGGCCGCCCGAGGTGCGACCCTCGCCGCCGCCGTGCGGATGGTCGACCGGGTTCATCGCCACACCGCGGTTGTGCGGGCGCTTGCCGAGCCAACGGTTGCGCCCGGCCTTGCCGAGCGAGATGTTCATGTGGTCCGGGTTCGAGACCGCGCCGACGCTGGCGAAGCACTGGCCGTGGACCAGGCGCTGCTCGCCCGAGTTCAGGCGTAGCGTCACGTAGCCCTGGTCGCGGCCGACGATCTGCGCGTAGTTGCCGGCCGAGCGGGCGATCGCGCCGCCCTTGCCGATCTTCAGCTCGACATTGTGGACGATCGTGCCCACCGGCATCGAGCCGACAGGAGCGGCGTTGCCCGGCTTGATGTCGACGCTCTCGCCGGCCACCACCTTGTCGCCCGGCTGCAGGCGCTGCGGGGCCAGGATGTAGCTCTGCTTCCCGTCGGGGAAGTTGATCAGCGCGATGAACGCCGTGCGGTTCGGATCGTACTCGATCCGCTCCACCGTGGCGGCGACGCCGAGCTGCTCGCGACGCTTGAAGTCGACGTTGCGCAGCACGCGCTTGTGGCCGCCGCCGCGGAAGCGGACGGTGATGCGACCCAGGTTGTTACGACCGCCGGAGGACGACTTGCCCTCCGTCAGCGCCTTCACCGGCTTGCCCTTGTAGAGCTCACGGCGGTCGACGAGCACGAGCTGGCGCAGGCTCGGCGTGACCGGTTTGAATGTCTTCAAGGCCATCGGCTTGGATCCCTAAATCCCGTCCTCAGAGCCCGGTCGTGACGTCGATCGAGTGGCCCTCGGCCAGGGTCACGATCGCCTTCTTCACGTCGGAGCGCTGTCCGCGGAGACCGCGGAAAATCTTCTTCTTACCCTTGGTGACAAGGGTGTTCACGGCCGTGACCTTCACGTCGAACAGCTTCTCGACGGCCTCCTTGATCTGAGGCTTCGTCGCCTTGGGGGCGACGCGGAAGACGACCTTGTTCTGCTCGGTCAGGTTGGTCGCCTTCTCGGTGATGACCGGGGAGACGACGATGTCGTAGTGGCGCGGATCGGCACTCATTTGAAACGCTCCTCCAGCGCGTCGACGGCAGCCTTCGTCAGGACGAGCGTGTCGCGGCGCAGGATGTCGTAGACGTTGATGCCCTGCACGGGCAGCACGTCGATCTGCGGGATGGCGCGGGCGGCCCGGCCGAAATTCACGTCGACCTCGGCACCGCCGATGATCAGCGCGTTCGAGAGGCCCATCTTGCCGAAGCGCTCGATGAGACCCTTGGTCTTGTGATCCTCGATCTTGATGTCGTCGACGACGATCAGGGTCGAGGCCTTGGCCTTGGCCGACAGGGCGTGGCGCAGGGCCAGCGCACGGACTTTCTTGGGCAGGTCGTGGCTGTGGTCGCGCGGCACGGGGCCGAAGGCGCGCCCGCCGCCGCGGAACTGCGGCGCCGAGGCCGCGCCGTGGCGGGCGTTACCGGTGCCCTTCTGCTTGTAGAGCTTCTTGCGGGTCCGGTTCACGTCCGAGCGGTTCTGCACGGCGTGGGTACCGGCGCGCCGCTTGGCGAGCTGCCAGCGGACCATGCGCTGCAGCAGGTCGGCGCGCGGCTCCAGGCCGAAGATCTCTTCGTTCAGCTCGACCGAGCCGGCGCCGGCACCGTCGAGGGTTTTGATATCGAGCTTCATCACGCGGTCTCCTCAGCCGCAGGGGCCTCGGTCGCCGGGGCGGAGGCGCCGTTCTCGCGGAACTTGCCCGGCAGCGGAACGTCGGCGGGGAGCTTGCGCTTCACCGCGTCGCGGATCTGGATCCAGCCGCCGGCGACGCCCGGGACCGCGCCCTCGACCAGGATCAGGCCGCGCTCGGGATCGGTGCGCACGACGCGCAGGTTCTGAGTGGTGACCCGCTCGACGCCGAGGTGACCCGGCATCTTCTTGTTCTTGAAGGTCTTGCCCGGATCCTGGCGGCCGCCGGTCGAACCGATCGAGCGGTGCGAGATCGACACGCCGTGGGTGGCGCGCAGGCCGCCGAAGTTCCAGCGCTTGATACCGCCGGCGAAGCCCTTACCGGTCGTGGTGCCGGTGACATCCACGAACTGGCCGGGGATGAAGTGGTCCGCGGTGATCTCGGCGCCGACCGGGATCAGCGCGTCCTCGGACACGCGGAACTCGGCGAGCTTCTTCTTCGGCTCGACCTTGGCGACCGCGAAGCGACCCCGCTCGGCGGCCGAGACGTTCTTGACCTTGGCCTTGCCGACGCCGACCTGCAGCGCGACGTAGCCGTTCTTCTCGACGGTGCGGTGGGCAACCACCTGGCACTGATCGATCTTGAGCACGGTGACGGGGACATGCTCCCCCGCGTCCGTGAAGACGCGGGTCATGCCGACCTTCTGTGCGATGACGCCTGAGCGCATAGGTTCTCTCCCTCGCGCGATGAAACGGTAAGCTCTAAGTCCTCAGCGGACTCAGAGCTTGATCTCCACGTCCACGCCAGCGGCGAGGTCGAGCTTCATCAGCGCGTCCACGGTCTGAGGCGTCGGATCGACGATATCGAGCACCCGCTTGTGCGTGCGCATCTCGAACTGCTCGCGCGACTTCTTGTCGATGTGGGGCGAGCGGTTCACGGTGAACTTGGCGATGTGCGTCGGGAGCGGGATCGGGCCGCGGATGGTCGCGCCCGTACGCTTGGCCGTGGAGACAATCTCCTTGGTCGACGCATCGAGGATGCGGTGATCGAACGCCTTGAGGCGAATGCGGATATTCTGACCGTTCATGATCCTGGAACCTTGAGAGGGACGGCGGGGTACGCGAGGCCTTCACCCCGCCGCGCCCTGCTAAGGATGCTTGCTCGAGC